>JAGDMS010000145.1 GCA_017860575.1 Deltaproteobacteria bacterium
CTACAGCCTGCGTGACGGCGACGCCGAAATCATCGTGTTTGCGGGCGAGAGCGTCCCGGGCGTTGGGGACCGGGTGTCGGTTGCCGGAACGGTCGACAGCCCCGCGATCATTGGTGGGGTTGGGATTGGACTGCACATGACCGAGCGGCGCCGCTGGTAGACGGCGCCACTCTACCAGTCCACTGCCTGCTGACAGGTTCGGATGACCGGTCAGTGCAATGTCAGGGGGATTTACTTCGCACTCGTGACGGCGGCGAGCACCTGGGCCGGGTGCGCCTCGGCGTTGGCGACGCGCGCCCAGTGCTTCTTGACGCGGCCGTCGGGACCGATCCACACCGTGGAGCGGATGACGCCGGTGGTCTTCTTGCCGTACATCATCTTCTCGCCATAGGCGCCGTACTCCTCCATCACCTTACGGTCGGGATCGGACAGGAGCGGGAAAGGCAGCTTGTACTTGGCGATGAACTTCTGATGCGAGGCAGCGCCGTCGGCCGACACCCCGAGCACGACCACATTGGCCTTGCTCAGCGCCTTCCAGCTGTCGCGGAAACCGCACGCCTCCTTGGTGCAGCCGGGCGTGTCGTCTTTGGGATAGAAATACAGAATGACATCCTTGCCGGCGAAGTCCTTCAGGGACACTTTGTTGCCAGCGGCGTCGGTGAGCTTGAAATTCGGTGCGGCTTTTCCTTCTTCAACCGGCATGGGAACCTCCTTGCGGGCGGTGTAATTGCTTGTCTGAGCCTGCCATACTTCACAGGCTGATCAAGAGGCGTCAGGCAACTTTCTTGCGCGGTCGAACCCGTTTCTGCGTCTGTCTGCCATTCTCCCGCCCGGCGCCCGCCCTCAGGTTGTCTGCAAACCGCACGGTCTCACTGGCAGCCGGCGAGGACGTTGTTGATCGCTTGTAACAGCTCGTCGACGCTGACGCTGCCGGAACCGTCGGCGTCGATCGACAGGCAGGCGTCGTGCTGCATACCACCGAGCGCGATGTTCACGCCGGTGAGGATTTCGTCGACAGTGACGGTGCCGTCCCGATTGCAGTCGCCCGCACAGGCGCTGGGTGCGGCCGTCGCTGTCGGTGTGGGGTTGGCCGATGGGTTTGCCGTCGCCGTGCTGGTCGCTGTTGCGGCGGAGAGGTCATGTGGCGTCCGTGTCGGTGTCGTGACGGTCACGGGGGTCACCGTGCGCGTCGCGGTCGGTGTCGCGACCGCTGGTTCGCCCAGGTTTGCCGCCGCCATCTGAGCACCGATGTAGTCACCCAACTCCCCATCCAGGGGGGCACTGCAGCTCCCATCACCGCCGCAAAGCGCTTCGTGCGAGTCGGGGTCGACCGCTCCGGTATACTTGTAGAATTCGTAGCGGCGAACGACCGCATGCGAACCGCCTCCCGACTGCCCCTGATTCTTGAGCGTGTTGCTGTTGGCACTGTGTGGATTGTGCTGCAGGAGCTTCCACTCGAGCTCGACCAGGTCGGGATCCTCCGGGACCACGGGATTACCCGTGACCAATTCGTCCAGATCGACGTTGCGGTCCACTTCGGTCTTGTGAATCTTCACCCATTGCGCTTCGCCGAACTGCTTCTCCGGCCGCGGTGGGGGTGGCGGATGAATCTCGGCCGCCACGGCCGGCCCGCCGGCAGCTTGCGGTATCACGGTCCACGTCGGTGCCGGGATCGACACCGGCGTCCCAGCCGCAATCAACGCGCCCGGCGTTTGCGGATCGGCGGACCATCCAGCGATAGCTGACGTTGGTGGCCTGGGTGGTGCTAAGCCAGACCCCAAAATGGTCACAGCCGCTGGTCTGGTACGCCGGATACGCACTGATGCACTGATGCCCGGTGGTAGGTGTGAAGTTGGTTGCCACCGGCGTACCGGCGGAAAACTGCTGTGAGGCGGGATCCCAGGTGCTCATGTAATGCACGTAGACACCGCCACTGAACGGGACGATCTTCGGGGGGCCATAGCGGTTGGCGTCGAAGGTGCCGCCGATGTCCTGGCTGGTCACGCCGTCAAGCTCGATCTCAAATCCGCGGGCTTCCTCTCCGGTGTCGTTCAGCACGTCAAAGTTCGACAGCGTGCCGAAGAGTACGCCGGCCGCCACGGGCGTGGCGGCCGAACCTAGGACGAGGCAGACGGCGGCACAACCGAACGTCCACAGGCACACGCGTGCCAGCGGCCGTTCGTCACCCGAGCAAGTCGCCGACTCCCATGTCGCCCGCTTCCTGACAGTTTGCATGGCCGTCCCTCCTGCCAACGCCATGGGCAAAATGCATGCCGGCGACACGGACCCTCCGGTAGTGCCGCTAGGATGAATTGTACGACTGGTCGAACGGGTCATATGACCCATTCAGTGCTAGGACCCAACGGGGTGCGGCCCTGGTCAGACGTCTCTCCGAAACGACGCTGTCGTTCGGACGGCCCGCAGGCTGCCGGTCATCGCCGGCGAAAGTAGGATGGTTCGCTGCCGGCTTTCCACTTGATGTTGCAGCCGATGCTGGCCTTCTGGTCCGGCGCGACCGGGCGCCCGGCCAGGACGGCATCGCAGGCGGCGCGGAGGTCGGCGCCAGTCACCGGTCGGTTGCTTCCGGGCCGGCTGTCGTCGAACTGCCCGCGGTAGACCAGCCGGCGCTCCCGATCGAAGAGGAAGAAGTCCGGGGTGCACGCGGCTCCGTACGCCTTGGCCACGACCTGCGTCTCGTCGTAGAGATAGGGAAACGTATACCCGGCGCGTCGCACTTCCTCAGCCATTTTGGTAGGGCTGTCGTCCGGGTAGGACTTGGCGTCGTTCGAATTGATGGCCACGATCGCCAGGCCCCGGGCTTGATACTCCCTGGCAAACTGCGCCAGCCCAGCGCGGATGTGCTTCACGAACGGGCAGTGGTTGCAGATGAACGTCACGAGCAGCGCCGGTGCGTCCCGCATGTCGTGCGCGGACACCAGCTTTCCCGTGGTGTCCGGCAACTGGAAATCCGGTGCCACGGTGCCGAGCGGGGCCATGGTCGACGGGGTCTCAGCCATAGGTGTTTTCCTCCGATACCATTTCTGGACCCCAATATGATCCCAAGTTCGGGAATGGCAATCCCATCTGCTCCCAACGGACGGTGCACCTTGGGCTGGCAGGGAAGTTGCCCAGCTGCTGTTCAGAGATGGGGAGGTCGCCGTGAAAGTCCTCGTGGAAGCCCTGAGGGAAGTTCCCGTCGCGAGGCGGCGGATGGAAATCGTCGAACGAAAAGGGATCGGGCACCCCGACACCCTCTGCGACGCTCTGGTCGAAGCGATCTCGGTGGCGCTGAACCGGATGTACCTGGATCGGGTGGGGGCCATCGCGCACTACAACGTCGACAAAGCGTTGCTGGTGGCCGGCCAATGCGTCAAAGGGTTCGGCGTGGGCAACGTGGTGCGCCCCATGGAGCTGATCGTGGGCGACCGGGCCACCTTCGATGTCAGTGGGGAAAAACTCCCGGTCGAAGAGACGGTGCGGGCCAGCGTCGACGCCTGGGTGCGGGCTCACTTGCCCCACGTGCGTCCGGGGCAGGACTTCCAGGTGCGCAGCGCCCTGGCCCCGGGGTCGGAGGAACTGCGCGGGATCTACACCGATCAGGCCGTTCCGGCATCCAATGACACGTGCGGCGCCTGCGGCTACGCCCCGCTCACGCCGACGGAGGAGACGACGCTTGCAGTCGAACAGTTTCTGAACTCGGCTGAGTTCAAAGCGCGCTTCCCCGATACTGGACAGGATGTGAAGGTGTTTGCCCTGCGTCAGGACGACCGCTTGGCGGTGACCGTCGCCATGCCGCTGCTGTGCCTGGCAACGGCGTCGGAGCAGGCGTATTTCGGCCGGAAAGACGAGGTTCTTGCAGCGCTGGCGCAGCACTTCCGCTCTGCCCCGTTCCGGGTCGACTGGCGCCTCAACTGTCTCGACCGTCCGGGCTTCGGCACGGCGGGAGTTTACCTGTCCCTGACCGGGACATCCGCTGAGGACGCGGATTCGGGTGAGGTGGGTCGGGGCAATCGAGCCAACGGACTGATTGCCTTTGCCCGCCCGACCGGAGGCGAGGCCGCTGCGGGGAAGAACCCGGTGGCCCACACCGGCAAGATCTACAGCGTGCTCGGCCACCGCCTGGCGCGATTGATCCATGCACGCTTCCCCGAGATCGCCGAGGTACACGTCCATCTCGCCACCCGCATCGGCGACCCTGTCGACCAACCGTGGACGGGCGTGCAATTGATTCTCCCGGACGGCATGGCGCTGGCGGATATCGCGGCAACGGTGCGCGAGACCGTGAGCGCCGAACTGGCGCGTATGCGGGATTTCCAGGCCGAATTGATCCGGGGTGAGCACCCGGTCTGTTAGGACCTGCGGTCGGCGTCGGTTCGGCGGGAGCGCTCCCGGTTGGGTCGCCACGAGATACAAGGTCCGACAGGCTGCTAGGACGCGCGTGTCGCAGGAAGCGCCGTGGGCGGTTGAGCCCATGGCCGCATGAAGGGGAAAGGAGACGATCCAATGGAAGCCCAGTGGCGCCAACTGTGTGACGAACTCGGGCCGGCGAAGGTGGTGCTCATCCGCGAACCGGCATCTCGGCTCGAAGGCTTTGTTGTGGTCGACAACGTCGCCTGCGGGCCGGCAATCGGCGGCATCCGCATGACGACGGACATCACCATCGCCGAGGTCGCGCGTCTGGCGCGCGCCATGACCTACAAGAACGCCGCCGCCGGTCTCGCCCACGGCGGTGCCAAGGGCGGCATCATCGGGGACCCGGCAATGGCCGATGCCGCCAAGCGCGATTTGGTGCGTGCCTTTGCGCGCGCCATTCGCCATCTGGTCGAATACATCCCAGGCCCCGACATGGGGCTCGACGAAACGTGCATGGCCTGCGTGCACGACGAGATCGGTCGCGTCGTGGGTCTGCCCCGGGTGCTTGGCGGTATCCCGCTGGACGCCATCGGCGCCACAGGGTTCGGCTTGGCGGTGTGTGCCGAGGTGGCGCAGGAGTTTGCCGGTATCCAATTGCGGGGGGCGCGCGTAGTGGTCCAGGGTTTCGGGGCAGTCGGCAGCCATGCCGCACGGTTTCTCGCCGGGCGCGGAGCAATCCTGGTGGCCGCGGCGGACAGCGGCGGCGCGGTTGTGAATCCGCAAGGTCTCGATCTGCCGTCGCTGCTGGCGTTCAAGGGGACGCGTAGGACGATCGCTGAGTTTCCCGGCGGCCGGCCTCTGCCGCTCGCTGAACTTGTGGGCGTCGACTGTGAGATCTGGATCCCCGCGGCGCGCCCCGATGTCCTGCATGCGGACAACGCCGCGCGGGTGCGTGCCAAGCTCATCCTCCAGGGAGCGAACATCCCCGCCACGCCGGAGGCGGAAACGATGCTGCACGCAGCGGGGGTGCTATCGGTCCCGGACTTCATCGCCAACGCCGGAGGGGTCATCTGCGGCGCGGTCGAGTATCACGGCGGGAGCCAAGCGCAGGCCTTTGCGACCATCCAGGAGAAGATCGCGGAGAACACCCGCTCCGTGCTGGAGCAGGCGCGCCAGCGCAAGGTGTTGCCGCGCATCGCGGCGGTCGATCTCGCCCGTGCGCGGGTCACGGAGGCGATGCGGTATCGGCGCTGAGGGGAATCAACCGGCCGAGTGTCCGCGGCCGATCGTGGCTGCTACGCCCTAAATAACCGCGCCACCTCGTCTGCCGCTTGTTCCGCCGTCATGTGGTCGGTGTCGATGCGGTAATCGGCAGCCGCATCGTACAACGGGGTGCGTTCGCGCAGGACCTCCTCGACTTCCGCGGTGAACGACTTGCCCGCGGTCAGGGCCGGCCGTTCCGTCCCGCTTTCGATCCGTGCCACGATGCTCGGGACGGCGGCACGGAGCCAGAAGAGCCTGCCGTTACGCCGGAGGTCCTCGACGTTTTGCTTGCGCAAAATCACCCCGCCGCCGGCGTCGATGATGATGTTGTCCTGCTGCGCCACTCGCTTGGTGACCTCGGATTCGAGATCGCGAAAGTGTGGCCAGCCATGTTCGGCAACGATTGCGGGAATCGACCGGCCGGCCTCGCGGACAATCTCCCGGTCGAGGCTGACCACTGCCATACCCAGTTTCTTGGCAAGGAGCTGCGCCACCGTCGACTTTCCGGTGCCCCGGTAGCCGATGAGCACCAGATTCATCGCTTCGCGGCCTCGGCCCCCAGGTGATCGAGCACCACGGTGCGCATAACCTCGCGCGGCGCCGTCTGCCCGGTCCACAGCTCGAACTGGATCACCGCCTGGTTGACGAACATCTCGACCCCGGAGACAGTCCTGAGGCCGCGCGCTTCCGCTTCCGCCAGCAGCTTCGTCTTGAGCGGATTATAGACGATGTCCATCACCGTCAGGTCCTTGTGCAACAGCGCCGCGGGCACCACGCTTTCATCCAGCTTTGGATGCATTCCCACCGGCGTGCAGTGGATGAGGACCTGACTGTCGGCCAGCGACGCGTCCAGCGTGTGCGGATCGAGCATGGCGCAGGTCGCGTGGATACCGGTCTTGCTGACGAGGTCGTGGGTCAGGGCTTTCAACTCGGGTTCGATCACGCCCAGCAAGGAGAGCGCCGCGGGCTGCGCCTCGGCGAGGTTGAAAGCGATCGCGCGCGCGGCGCCGCCGGATCCGAGGATGGTGATGCGCGCACCGGCGAGGTGGACGCCGGCATCGAGCAGTGCCCGCCGGGCGCCGGGGCCGTCACTCCCGTAGCCTTTCAACCTGCCGCCGTCCTTCACGATTGTGTTCACCGAGCCGATGCGCCGGTCGACCTCAGCGACCTCGTCGAGATGCGGAATGATCGAGACCTTGTGCGGAATGGTGACACTCATGCCGCGAAAATTGTCCAACGCGCGCATGCCGGCGACCGCGCCGGCGAGGTCTTCCACGGCGAACGCGACGTAGACAAAATCGAGACCCAGTTCCGCGAAGGCGCGATTGTGAATCGCGGGGGACAAGGAGTGGGCCACCGGGTTGCCAATGATGGCGCACACCTTGGTGCTCGGCGTAATCTCCGTGATCGATCGCATCTCGTCTCAGCCTCAAGGCGCAAGTGGCTTGAGTGTCTCTACTTCTCGAGTTCCTCGCGGATCGAGTAGATCTTCTGGCGGGCTTCGGTGATGAAGCCATCGAGGTTGCGGCGGTGGTTGGCGAAGATGCCGTCGGGCCGGCCGTCGAAGATGATCAGCGGCTTCATGACTGCCGCTTGGCCAAGCGCATCCGCCACCTCGTCGAAGAGGGTCCGTATCACCGGCTTGGTGTCAAACTCATGCTGGTACTCGCGTCCCACGGCGCGCACCAGATAGGAGATGGCATGGGCGAAGCCTTGCGCGCGGTAAAAGTCGTCATCGGTGCGCCAGGCGCTTTCCGGTTCCCGGTACAGGTTCGCGTGCGCGTCGCCGAGCAAGTCGCCCCAAGCCTGAAACAGGCGGATCAGTTCGATGTTGCGCTGATTGATGGGGCGTGAGCGCGGGGGAGTCGACCGCAACCCATCAACGTATGCCTGCAAATGCCGAACGCCCTCGTGGATCTTGCTCTCGGCGGACGGCAGCCACAGTTTTTCGGCGTCGTTGCGAAACGCGGTGTCCGCTGCCACCAGGTTGGAGTCGTACTCGTTACTCGATACCTTGGTGAGGTGGTCTTTGAACACCCGCACGCTCTCACGTACCGCCTGGAGTATCCCGAGCTGACGGTTCGCATTGTTATCCGCCCACAGGCGTGGTCCCCACAGCACGAAATCGTTCGGGCGCCAGCCGGTGATCCCGTTGAGCTCGTGCTCCATGATCACCACGATGGTTGAGGCGAATACCTCGCCGCCGGTAATTTGCTGACTCGATGGGAATCGCGCCTGCACGTCCCAGGCCAGGCGATTGTGCCGCTTCTGGCCGAAATGCATCACGAGTGGTCCCGCAAGGCACAGCAATACGATGACCACGGTCACCGTGATTCCCCATCGGCGCCAGCCCGTTCGAGTGTCGTCAGTCATAGTGTTTCCGCCTAACATGCGCTCGCGACTTTGCAAGCTTTCGGACTTCGCCGACGCCGAGTTCTCGCCGGCCTGTCAGTCGGCTGCTGCAGATGCCAATCCGGCCGGCAGATCCAGGATGAGGCAGCCTCAAGACCTCCGGGACAACGGACACCAGATGGACAGACAACAGATTCAACTCCAACTTCAACAAAGGCTTGCATCTGATATCCGTGGTCTCCAAGTCTGGTGTCTGTCAGCTTTGGGACAATCCCAGAATTTCTGCGGCGTCACCGCACGTGGCCACGGGCCGCCCCACCTCGGCGGCGACGGCCGCCGCTTCTTTCACCAGCTCCGCGTTGGTGGGTGTACGTGGCCCGGCGTAGTCTTCCAGCCCGACACGCAGGTGCCCGCCCCGTTCGAGGGCCGCTCGCGCCAGACCGCAGGCGACGACGTCGCCGCCGAGGACGGCGACCGCCCACGGCAAGCCGCTGTTGCCGAGCATGCTCAGGTACACATCAAGGGCAGCCGGTGTGGGCGGTAAGCCGAAGCTCACCCCGCCGGGCGCACCGCTCAGGTAATCGTGGTCGCCGCCGAAGTAGAATTTCACGAACGCCCCTGCCGGCAAACGGCCGGCGCGGGCATAGGCGAGCGTGGTACGCAGGAATCCCGGTTCGTAAATGGCAATGCTCGGCCCCAGCCGGGATTGGGCGCAGAGCGTGATCGCATGGCGGATGTCGCTGAAGCTGTTGGCGTACACGAAGTCGAACGTGCCGCCGGGTATGCCGTCGGCATCGACGGCGCCGAGGTTGACCGAACCGGGGTCGAGCAGGCTAACGCGTAAGAGGCCGGTCGCGGCGAGCAGCGGGATGTGGCCGAACCGTTGCTCGAGCCCAGGGCCGAAGCCTACGGTTGGATACAGCAGGGCATCGGGGCGCGCGCTCAAGATGGGGCGCCAGGCCTCCAGGTAGCGTGCGGCCGCCGCTGGCGGGTCCGCGGTCATGAGATCGATATGGTTGTGGACGATGGCGGCGCCGGCGCTGAGACAACGTAATGCCTCGGTCGTGATCTCCGTGGGCAGCTGCGGGACGTGCGGGTTGCGTTCTTTGGTGGTGAGGCCGTTGATGGCGGCCTCGATGATAACCGGCTGCATACCCCATCAACGCCACGTCTCGCGCCCCAGTCAAGAGCCAAGCGGGCTTGTCCCGATGGCGAGCGCCTAGTAGTACAGGGGCAAGGATTGTGGTGGCGGGGGATGAGCCAGGGTATGCGCATCGCTGCGATCGACGTCGGGAGCAATTCCATCCACATGGTGGTGGCGCAGCTGGAAGCGGACGGGCGTTTTGAGGTGCTCGACCGCGCCAAGGAAATGGTGCGTCTTGCGCGCCGCACCCTCGCGAGCGGTGCGCTCTCGGCCGACGCGATGAACGCCGGCATTCGTACCCTGTCCGCTTTCCGGACACTGGCGGAACGCCAGGGCGTCGAGCGCTTCAAAGCCGTGGCCACCAGCGCGGTCCGCGAGGCCAAGAACGGCGGCGATTTCATCCAGCGGGTAAAGGACGAGGTGGGTTTACGCGTCAAGGTCATCCCCGGGCGCGAGGAAGCGCGGCTCATCTATCTCGGCGTGCGCCACGCCATCGATCTACGCAACGACACGACACTGATTGTCGATATCGGCGGCGGCAGCGTTGAGCTGATGCTCACCGAGGATGAGAAATTGGTGACTGCCCACAGCCTGAAACTCGGGGTGACCCGGCTCAGCGAGCAATTTCTTCTCGGCGACCGTATCTCCGGGAAGACGATGAGCGCGCTAGAGTCCCACCTTGCCGAGCGGTTGGATCCGGTCCTGGATCAGTGGGGCAAGGGACGGATCCGGCGCGTCATCGGTACTTCTGGAACGATGCTGAATCTGGTGTCGATTGCGGGCTACCAGCGCGGCGAGCCGCCGAACGGCCAGCTCAACAATGTCGCGGTCACCGCCGACGAGATCGCCAAGGTGCGGCGCATGGTGACCAAGGCCGACCGCGACGAACGGGCGCGCATCAAGGGGCTCGACGGAAAGCGCGCTGACCTGATCGTCGCCGGTGCCTGCTTGGCCGACTACATCATCCAGCGACTGGGTGCGCGGGAGTTGGTGGCGTGCACCTGGGCGCTGCGCGAAGGGTTGGTGCTCGATTTCATTGCGCACCATCGTAAGGGGATCGAGGAGACCGGGCGTTACACCGACCCGCGCCGCCGGAACGTGGCGCGGTTTGCCCGCCACCTGGGCGAGATCGGCACGCACGGCTCGCAGGTGGCGGGCTTGGCGCTGCGCTTGTTCGATCAGCTCGAGGACCAGCTCGCGGTGTTGCCGGGGGCGCGTGACTGGCTCGAGTTTGCCGCACTGCTGCATGACGTCGGCCACCACATCGGCCACCGGGATCACCAGCACCACTCCTACTATCTCATCACCAAAGGGGACCTGCTCGGCTTCCAACGCGACGAACTGGAGATCATCGGCCTGACGGCGCGCTACCATCGGAAGGGGGCGCCGAAGGAGTCCGACGCCGGGTACGGCACGCTTGCGAAGGGCGAACGGCGCACGGTTCGTACCCTGGCCGCGATCCTGCGCATCGCGGATGGCCTCGACCGGAGCCATTACGGTGTGGTGCGGGAGGTCACCGTGGTGCGACGCGGCGACCGGCTCATCTTGCAGCTCGCCTCGGAAGGGGATGACGCGGAACTGGAGATCTGGGAGGCGCGCCGGCGCGCCGGGCTGCTCGAGGAGGTGTTGGGCTGCGCGATCGACTTCGAAGTGGTGCCGCAGCGGCCGCGCGCAGTCGCCGCACGCGCCGCTTCCGCGGCCCAGTGAACCTCTGGCGCCGGGGGCCTACCAAAACGCAGCGCTACCGGGTATGGTGGTGCCGATCAACGCCAGGTAATCGCCATGTTTCTCGACCTCTTCTACGGCCTCCGAGACGCCGGTGTGCCGGTCGCCATTCAGGAATGGCAGACGTTTCTGCGCGCGCTCGAGGAGGGGCTGCACGGCTCGAATCTGCTGCGCTTCTACCACCTCGGGCGCGCCTGCTTGATCAAAAGTGAGACGTATTTCGATGCCTACGATCGCGTCTTTGCTCGGGTCTTCCAGGGTGTGGAGGGGGCGTTCGGTGACGAGATCACCGAGAGGGTACTCGAATGGCTGCGGGATCCCAAGAACTTCCCCAATCTGTCGCCGGAGGAGCTGGCGCAGCTGCAGCACCTGAGTGCCGACGAGTTGATGCAGCGCTTCCTCGAAACCTTGCAGCAGCAGACCGAACGGCACGACGGCGGCGACCGCTGGATCGGTACCGGCGGCAAGTCGCCGTTCGGGCACAGCGGGCAGCACCCGACCGGCATTCGCGTCGGTGGCCAGAGCCGCAACCGCTCGGCCATGAAGGTAGCACAAGAGCGGCGGTTCAAGAATTACCGTACCGACATGGCGCTGGATCTGCGCCAGCTCAAGGTGTCATTGCGCCGACTGCGCCAGCTCACGCGGACGGGCGAGGCCACCGAGCTGGATCTGGACGAAACCATCGACGAGACCTGCAAGAACGCCGGCGAGATCGAGCTGGTGTTTCGCCCGCCGCGCCGCAACGACGTGCGCCTGCTGTTGCTGATGGACGTCGGCGGCACGATGGAGCCGTACTTCGAGCCGGTCAGCCAGCTGCTGACCGCGTTGCACGAAGACCACAGTCTGCGGGATTTCCAGGCGTATTACTTTCACAACTGCATCTACGACGACGTCTACCGTGCGGCCCGCATGGCGCGTGCCGACGCGGTACCCACGGGCGACATCCTGCGGCGTCTCGACAGCCGCTGGAAAGTGGCGTTGGTGGGGGATGCCGCCATGCATCCGGCCGAGCTGCTAGAACCCCACGGCAACATCGATCCGCGGCGCACCTCGCCGACGCCCGCCGTGGTGTGGCTGCAGCGCATCGCCAACCATTTCGACCGCTCCGTCTGGCTGAATCCGGAAGGGCCGGCGTACTGGGAGGGCGACACCACCCGGCTGATCCGTCGCCTCTTCCCGATGTTCCACCTCAGCGTCGACGGCCTGACGCAAGCGTTGCACGCGTTGGTGGGCGCCCGCGCGGCCTAACTCCCGCGTCTCCCGGAAGGTGCTGGCGCGAGGTGCGAGGCGCGTCGTACCTCGTCCGGGGCCATTCGGGCCTGGTCAGACCATGAGATGTCACGCCGCGGCTCGCAGCAAACCGACCCGCCTGCGGTCGCCCACTTGGTCGTGACTTGCATTCAGGTAAGACGATGCCGTATTACATTGAAGCATGGAAACGACGATTACCTCGAAGGGGCAGATCACAA
>JAGDMS010000350.1 GCA_017860575.1 Deltaproteobacteria bacterium
TGATACTCATCTACCATGATGTACCGATACCTGCGCGCGAGTCGCTGGCGCACATCCGGCTGGGTACCTAGGAGATCGCGCAGCGTAAGCAGCAGGTCATCGTAGTCGAGCAGGCGCCGCTCCTTCTTGTACGCCGCGTAGCGTACCTGCAGCTCCGTCAGGTCGGGCAGGTGATCGAGCAGATGGTTGTACTGCTCTTCCAGCAATTGCGGTAGCGGTGTCCCCTTGTTGACCGCCATGCTGTACAGCGCGGCGATCAGCTGCTTGCGGGGGAAGCGCTTTTCTTTCTTGTCGAGACCCAGACCAGCACGCAAGAGGTTGATGACATCCTCGCTGTCCGTCCGATCAAGGATGGTGAAGTTGGCACCCAGCCCCAGCGCCGCGCCATGACGGCGAAGAACCACGTTGGCAAATGAGTGGAACGTACCACCCGCGATCCGATCGCAGCGCCCATCCAGCAGCAGACTAGCACGTCGCAGCATCTCACCGGCCGCCCGCCGGGTGAAGGTCAGCAGCAGGATATTCGTAGGATCGATACCGATCTCGACGAGACGCGCCACGCGGAAAACCAAGGTCCGCGTTTTTCCGGTGCCTGCGCCGGCAGCCACCAGGATGGGCCCTTCGGTGGTGGCCACCGCCTCGTACTGCGCCGGATTCAACTCCGCCCGATAGTTGATACGAAAGCGCTCTTCGCGGCGACCCGCCAGCCCGACGTGAAGCACGTATCGATCATCAGAATCAGGCTGCACGCCGGCACCCTCCTAAACCGCAGTTAGTCGCGCCCTGTTTGCGAAGATTCCGGCGCGGCGCTAGAGGACATTCGTGCCGGCAAACTGTACCGCACCCGATCCGCCCAGGAGTAATCGGTGCTGAAACCACTACGCACGCCATCCGCAAACCAGACTATAGCAAGCAGCTCGCAGCGTACAAAGGCGCGTCTGGACACAATCGCGGCGACCCGCCTGCCGGATTCGAGGCACGATCATGCGCCTTGACCTGCGCGGGATTCGGTGCCCGCTGAGTTGGGCCAAAGCCAAGCTGCACATTGAGGAACTTCCACGCGGCGCTGAGTTGGAGTTAATTCTCGATGACCCCAAGGGTGCGCGCGACATCCCGCGGGCCGCCGAAGCGGAGGGATACGCCGTTTTGGACGTCGAACAGCACGCAACCGAGTGGCGCATCGTGATCCACAAATGACGATGGAACCGCGCAGAGTCTTCCTCCTGCGGTCGGGCCGTCCCAACTGCACGGCAATTCTGCCGAATCTCCTGATCGGAGAGTACCCCGCGCCAGACGATGCGGGCTGGTTACGCTCGGTCCACCAGGTGTCCGCCGTCTTCAGCCTTCAGGACGATTCGGACCTCGCCAGCAAGTGCCTGGATCTGCGCCAGCTCGAGCACACCTACCGCCAGCATGGGCTGCGGTTCGAGCGGGTGCCCGTCCCGGATTGCGATCCTGAGACCTTCGCTCACCTTCTCGACCGGATCGTCAGTGCACTGACCGAACTGCTGCGCGACGGAGAGCGCGTCTACCTGCACTGCAACGCCGGGATGAACCGTGCCCCCACCGTGGCCATCGCGTACCTTCACACTGCGCACGGCCTGCCCCTGGCCGGCGCGCGGGATTTCGTCAAGCAGCGCCATCACTGCGTCCCCTATATGCAGATCCTGCAGCTTCGTTACGAGCGGGCTTAGCAAAGGACAGACGAAAGCGGGAGCATGGCGTGGTCAAAGCAAAGGGCCCTGAGCCGTATTTCCGAGGTGGGTCTGATACCGATCCTCCGGACGGCGTCGACGGAGGACGCCTGGCGGGCGGCCGAGGCCGTCCTCAGCACCGGCATCGGTATTGTCGAGATCACGACGGGGGTGCCGAACGCGCTTGTGGTCATCGAGCGCATCGTCGCACGCTACGGTGAAACGGTGTTGCCCGGGGTGGGCACGGTCCTCGACGCCGATAGCTGCCGGGCGGCGATTGCCGCCGGGGCCGAGTTCATCGTTGCGCCGAACTTCGATCCCGCTGTGGTTGCCGTAGCACGACGGGCCGAGAAACCCTGCATCCCGGGCGCCCTGACGCCTACGGAGGTGATCAATGCGTGGCGAGGAGGCGCAGATCTGGTCAAGGTTTTCCCGTGTGGTGCGGTGGGTGGCCCCGCCTATATCCGCTCGTTGAGAGGGCCGCTGCCGCAGATCCCTTTGGTCCCCACGGGCGGCATCTCACCCGCAAACATCGCCGCGTTCATCGACGCCGGGGCTGCGGCCCTCGGCATCGGCGGCGATCTTCTAGCCGGGCGCGCGCTCGCGGAAGGGGGACCCGCCTTGGTTCGCTCGAATGCGGTGGCTTTGTGGGATGCCGTACGCGCCGCTCGCAGCGCACGCGAGAGCTGACCCCCCACCCAAACGTTACGCGGTCCACCACTCGAGGCGCTGGAAGGCGCGTGCGGACTTCCCGCGCTGCAATTTTCTTCGTTGGAGCCGCAGGTGTTCCGCAAAACATTGCACACTGCCCAGTCCAATTGACAGACTCGAGCGGTGTCGTCCTTGCGTCGTCGATGTCTCGCACGGCGCCGAGACGTTGGCAGGCCGTTTGCATTGCTACCCGTCACAGGTACGCACCCGAGAGATCCAAGGCAGATGCCGACGCGAGACTGGATGCCCACGACGCGAAAGAAGTGCCCGACGGCCCAGACACCTGAAACTGCCTGCGGCCGTTCCCCCCGACGTGCGGAGGTGATCCCATCATCTCCGCACGTCTACCCCTACTGCGAGGTACGCAATAGGGTTGCCGCCTGAAAAGCGCTCCGGTGGAGCCGTTTGTCCCCCGTTAGGGGGGCCCACCCCTCTCGCCTCACGCACCAAGCGAACGGCAGGACGATTCAGCCCGCAACAAGAGTGCGGACCGCCGCAGCGACGCGGTTGGCCGTCAGGCCGAGCTTTTCGATGATGACCTCGCCGGGAGCAGATGCCCCGAAGCGGTCCACACCGATGGCGGTCCCCTGGTCTCCAATCCAACGACACCATCCGAAGGTCACGCCCGCTTCGACGGAGACCCGCGCGTGGACCGACGCAGGCAACACTGACTCGCGATACGCCGCAGTCTGCATGGCAAAGGTCTCCCAACACGGCATCGAAACGACGCGCGTCCCAATGCCCTCTGCTGTGAGCAGGTCACGCGCTGCGAGCGCCACATGGACCTCGGCCCCTGTCGCAACGATGACCGCTTGCAGCGGCCCGCCTTCGGCATCCACCAGGACGTACGCTCCACGTGCTAGCCCGACTGCATTCGCGAATCGTTGGCGATCGAGCGTGGGTACTTTTTGACGGCTGAGGACGATGGCCACTGGCCCTGTCTGGTGCGTCATCGCCCAGCGCCAGGCCTCTGCGGTTTCGTTGGCGTCGCAAGGGCGAATCACCACCAGATTCGGCATGGCGCGCATCGCCATCAGCTGCTCAACGGGCTGATGCGTCGGCCCATCCTCACCGAGGGCGACCGAGTCGTGCGTCCACACATAGATGACCGGTAGGCCGCACAACGCTGCCAGTCGCACCGGCGGCCGCATGTAGTCCGAAAACACGAAAAAGGTCGACGCGAACGGGCGCAGGCCACCGTGGTAGGCGAGCCCATTGGCAATCGCCCCCATGGCGTGCTCTCGTACGCCGAAATGAAGATTTCGGCCGGCGCCGCTCTGTCCATCAAAGGAGCCCGCATCAATCAAGGCGGTGTTGGTCGACACGGAGAGGTCCGCATCTCCGCCGATGAGCCAGGGGACGCGCTTGGCAATGGCGTTCAACACCTTCCCGCCGGCTTGTCGGGTAGCCAGGGAGTCCGCTGAACTGAACGATGGGATTCCGTCGTCCCACGCCGGCGGGAGTTCACGGCGCATCATCCGTTCCCACTCCGCCGCGAGTTCCGGATACGCCTGCCCGTAGGCCTCGAAGCGCCGCTGCCACTCCGCCTGCGCCTGTTCCCCGCGCTCAATTGCGGTGCGAAACGACGATAACGCCTGCGCGGGGACGTAGAACTCCCGCATCGGATCCCAACCCAACGCCTGCTTTGTCAGCGCCACTTCTTCCACCCCCAGGGGGCTGCCGTGGGCTTCCGAAGTGCCCTGCTTGTGCGGCGAGCCGTATCCGATGGTGGTTTCGATCACAATCAGCGATGGGCGTGATGTGTCCGCCTTGGCGGCCACGAGTGCAGCATCGATCGCCGCAAGATCGGTATTTCCGTCTCGGACATGCAGTACCTGCCAGCCGTACGCCCGATATCGCTCCACCACGTTTTCCGTGGAGAAGGTCAGCGATGTCGGCCCGTCGAGGGAGACGTGATTGCAATCGTACAAGAATACGAGCTTTCCCAACTTGAGATGACCCGCCAGCGAGCTGGCCTCGGCCGATACCCCTTCCATCAGGTCCCCGTCAGACACCAGCGCGTACGTGCGGTGATCCACGATCGTGTGGCCGGGCCGGTTGAAATGGTGCGCGAGCGTCCGCTCCGCAGTTGCCATTCCGACTGCGTTGGCCGCTCCCTGCCCCAGCGGACCCGTGGTGGCTTCGATGCCGCACGCCTGGTGCATCTCTGGGTGGCCGGGCGTGCGGCTACCCCACTGGCGGAAAGACTTGAGGTCGTCCAAGGAGATTCCGTAGCCCGTCAGGTGTAGCAACGCATAGAGCAACATGCTCCCGTGCCCGCCAGAGAGGACAAATCGGTCCCGGTCGGGCCACAGCGGATCCTTCGGATTGTGCCGCAGGTGGTGCTGCCAAAGCACGTAGGCCATCGGCGCAGCCCCCAGGGGCAGCCCCGGGTGTCCGGAGTTCGCCTTCTGCACCGCATCGATCGCCAGTGTCCGAATGGTGTTGACGCTCAGTTGCTCAATTTGCGTGTCAGCCCCGAC
>JAGDMS010000351.1 GCA_017860575.1 Deltaproteobacteria bacterium
GGCGATGGGACCGTTCACGAACTGGCCGACCGGCAAAGGGATCGGCTTCGACTATTTCTACGGCTTCCTCGCCGGCGAGACCTCGCAGTGGGAGCCGCGGCTCGTCGAGAACTTCAATCCCGTCGAGCTGCCGCACAACGAGAAATACCACCTAAGCGAGGACCTGGCGGACAGGGCCATTACCTGGATGCGCAAGCATCGTGCGTACGCCCCGGACAAGCCCTTCTTCATGTACTGGGCCTCCGGCGCCGCGCATGGACCGCACCACATCTTCAAAGAGTGGGCTGATAAATACAAAGGGAAGTTCGACGGCGGTTGGGACGCGATGCGCGAGCGCATCTTCGAGCGTCAGAAGCAGCTCGGCTGGATTCCTCTCGATGCGAAGCTGACCCCGCGACACCCGACGATGGAGAGCTGGGACAGCATCCCTGAATCCGAGCGCCCCTTTCAGCTGCGGCTGATGGAGCTTTTCGCCGGATTCCTCGAGCATGTTGACGTGCAGATCGGCAGGATCATCGACGAGCTGAATCGCCTTGGCGTCCGCGACAACACGATCGTCTTCTACATCTTCGGCGACAATGGCGCCAGCGCCGAAGGCCAGCGGGGGACGGTCAGCGAGCTTCTGGCCCAGAACAACATCCCGAACACCGTCGAGCAGCAGCTCGAAGCGTTGAACAGAGTCGGCGGCCTCGACGTTCTCGGCGGCCCCAAGGTGGACAACATGTACCACGCCGGCTGGGCGTGGGCGGGCGACACGCCGTTCAAACACACCAAGCTCATCGCATCGCACTTCGGCGGTACGCGTAATCCGATGGTGATCTCGTGGCCTGCGCGGATCAAGCCCGAAAAGACGCCTCGGGCGCAGTTCCACCATGTCAACGACATCGCCCCGACGATTTACGAGATCCTCGGCATCAAGCCGCCAAAGGTGGTGGACGGCTTCAAGCAGGACCCGATCGACGGCGTCAGCATGGCCTACACCTTTGCCGACGCGAAGGCGCGAGGACGGAAGCAAACCCAGTACTTCGACAATAACGGCAGCCGCGGCATCTACCATGACGGGTGGTACGCCTGCACGTTCGGTCCCTTCGTTCCCTGGGACACGGCCGGCTCCAGCGCGAAGCTGAAGGACTGGGACGCGAACAAGGACGTCTGGGAGCTTTACAACTTGCGGAACGACTTTTCGCAGGCCGACGATCTCGCGACCCGGGAGCCCAAGCGCCTCGACCAGTTGAAAGCACTGTTCCTCAAGGAAGCGAAGGCGAACAAGGCCTTTCCGATCGGCGCCGGCAACTGGCTGCGCCTTCACCCGGAAGACCGCGTCAAGACGCCGTACACGAGATGGCAGTTCGATACGGCGACGACCGGCATGCCCGAATTCACGGCGCCCGGGCTTGGCCGCGAGAGCAACCGGGTGACGATCGACGCTGAACTGGTCGAAAACGCCTCCGGAGTGCTCTATGCGCTCGGCGGCGCTTCCGGAGGCCTCACGCTATATATGGACAAGGGCGACCTCGTCTACGAATACAACATGATGGTCATCGAGCGCTACACGGCCCGATCCAGGGAGAAGCTTACCAAAGGTAAACACAGGATCGAGGTAGACACGACGATTGCCAAGCCCGGCGCGCCTGCTGAAGTTATCCTTAAGGTGGATGACAAAGAAGTTGCTCGTACCACGGTCAAACGGACCGTACCGGCCGCGTTTACCGCGAGCGAGACCTTCGACGTCGGCGTGGATCTCGGTTCGCCGGTGTCGCTGGACTACTTTGAGCAGCGCCCGTTCGCTTTTACCGGAAAAATTGAGCAGGTGAAGGTCGAGCTCAAGTAATCGGGGGAGTTGAATGGGAACAAACCGACCCATAAAGGAAAAGGTCTTGAGAAGACTGCTTTCTATCACTTCACTGGTTTCTATCTTTGCCGTATTGACGGTACACGCAGCGGACAACATGAAAGCCTTCCCACCACCGGAGAAGGGAATGGTTCGATATGTCCTGCAGCTTCCGAAGCAAGATGACGAATCGGCTTTCAAAGTGGAGTTGATCGTCGGCAAGACGGTTTTGCTGGACGCACAGAATCGCTATTTCTTCAGCGGTAAAATCCAGCAGGAAACCATCAAGGGTTGGGGATTCACTCGCTACAACGTGAGCCAGCTCGGGCCCATGGCCGGCACTCAGATAGCGGTCGATCCAAACGCGCCGAAGGTGAATCGGTTCATCACCCTTGGCGGCGAGCCCTATCTGATTCGCTACAACAGCCGTTTGCCCGTGGTGGTCTATGTTCCCGAAGGCGTGGAAGTGCGCTACCGGATATGGAAGGTGGACCCGGAGATGAAAGGGGTTGAGAAGGGATGAACCCAGTCCGACAGAATCTGATGATTCTCTGCGTGGGTGCGGCATTCTTACTGCTTGCGTGTCAGGGGGTTGGAGCCGGTCCTTCGGCATCCGCCAAGGGGCAAAGTGCGGCGCCAGCGGCTGTAAGTTCACTCAGATTGCCGGCAACCTTCAAGGGCACTCTGCCCTGCGCTGACTGCGAGGGTATCCGCTATCACCTTGATCTCTGGCCGGATAGTATCTTCCATCTACGTCAGAGCTATCTCGGAACCCCTGTGGTTGCAGACGACAGAGGCCGTTGGCACAAGGACCCGAGCCGGGCAATCATTTTGCTTTATGGCCGCCGTGAAAGGCCGATTCAGTTCGAGGTCAAGGGCCCGCACACGATCCGTTTGCTCGACCAGCAGGGCCGGCCGATCCAGTCCTCTCTGCCTTATGAACTTACCAGCGACGGTACGCTGACGCCGACCGACCTCAGCCTTGAACTGTTTGGAATGTTCAGGTACATGGCCGATGCGGCGCGCTTCGAGGATTGCCTCACAGGCCGGTCCTATCCGGTGGCCACGGAGGGCGACTACATCCAACTGGAGCGAGCGTATCAGGAAGCCGCCAAGCCGGAACCGGGTGTGCCGGTAATGGCACGCTTCGAGGGCGATATCACCCGCAGGAGGGCGATGGAGGGAAGTGCCTTGATCCCGACGATTGTCGTACGCCGATTTATCGGCGTCTGGCCGGATCAACGCTGCGAGCGGCGATAAGCAAGAGTGCGGAGGGGTCATCCCCGCTATTCTCATGATCTTCTAAAGGTGGAACCGTTGACAACGTACCGAACGACGATGCGTGCAGCGATCGCGGCATTTGTGCGCCTGGCGCCGACGCCACTTTACTTCGCGAAGACTTGGGTGTTGCCGGACATCGAGCGGGTGACGTAACTCAGCTATGGAGATAATTATGAAGAAAACTAATACGGAAAGGTTCGATGAGACGTTGGAAGTATCGCTCGTTCGCGGAGATATCCTCTATCGCCTGCAACGCAAGGTCGGGTTAATTCCGGCCGACGGTCTGGGCGTCGTGCGGCGTGCCGTTTTCTGGTCGCTCTTTGCATGGCTGCCGATCGCCATCTGGGGATGGTACACGGGACGGGCGCTTTCCCCGGCGGTGGTCCAGGAGCCATTGCTGGGTCACTTCGGCGTTCACGTCCGGTTTCTCGTGGCGGTGCCGCTGTTCATCCTCGCCGAGGCGACTGCTCACGAGCTCACGACAAAGCTTCTGCCCTACTTCGTGCAGTCCGGGATTGTGCCGGAAGCGGAGGTGCCCCGTTTCCGCGAGGCATTGGGAGGTATCGTGAAGCTGCGTGGTGCAACGAGGCCATGGATTGCGATCCTCGCCCTCGTAGTGGCCGTTCTCACGGTATCCGACGTCATCCAACAGTCCCACGAGATCATCTGGGCGATCGGAGGGGATGTAGCGGTCTTTCGTCCGGGGTTTGGCGCCCTATGGTTCCTCTATGTCGGCCGGCTGATCTATCTGACATTGCTATTCAGCTGGCTGTGGCGCATTGTGCTGATGCTGCTGCTCTTTCACAGGATCGCGAAGCTCGATCTAGTCATCGTGCCGACCCACCCGGACCGGGCGGGCGGCCTCGGCTTTCTCGAGCGTTTTCCGAAGGCCTTCGCTCCGGTGGTGCTGGCTGCCGGGGCGGTGTTCGCGTCACGCATGGCCCATGACGTTTTCTACCACGGGGTTTCCGTGCAGTCGCTTCGGTTGCCGATGATCGCCTTTGTCGTCACGGCCGTCGCGCTTTTCCTGTCACCCCTGCTCGTCTTTGCAGGGCCTCTTGTAAAGGCAAAGAAGCAGGCGCTGCTCGACTACGGCGCGCTGGTCAGCAGGCACGGAAGGCTCGTAAGCGAGCGGTGGATTGCGGGCATCGATGTAAAAGACGATGCGATCCTCAATGCCCCTGAACTCGGCCCCGTTGCTGACACGGTCTCTCTTTACGAAGCTGTGAAAGCCATGCGCACTTTACCATTGGGCAAGGCTTCGGTTGTGCCTATCCTGCTTGCAGCAGTAGCTCCGATGATCGTCGTACTCGCGATCCAGATGCCAGTGAAGGACATCCTGAAGATGCTCATGAAAGCTCTGATCTGATGATGCCGCGGCAACTGATGGAAACCTTTTCCTGAGTCATCACTGCTTCTTCAATTCTTCCCGCGCCTTCTTGCGCTCCTCCTGTCCTTCTGCGACAAGGCTGTAGGCGATATAGTACTCGTAGATGTTGGACACATAGGTCACGGTCTCTCGTCCGATCTTCTCCCCGGCGATCACCTCCACGTTGTTGAACCAGATATTGGGATTGAGGCCTTGCTTGGCTGCGTCGCGGATCCCTTCGGATAACGGGCAATTGACGCAATCCATCAACTCAATTGTTGATCAGGACACCTCTCATCATATCGGAAGTGGAAATCTGTTTCGGTCAACCAGTAGAAAAATTCTTGATACCTGGAGGTCTTTATTTCTCCCAGTCCATTCCCTAGAAAAT
>JAGDMS010000146.1 GCA_017860575.1 Deltaproteobacteria bacterium
TCGCCGCGGAGCTGACGACCATGGGCTGCGACATCATCTCCGGCGGTGGTCCGGGGCTCATGCAGGCTGCGAACGAGGGGGCCGCATCCGTCGACGCGGCGGCGTTGGGCCGATCGGTCGGTATCCGCATTGAGCTTCCGTTCGAGCAGGAGGTCAACCCCTTCGTCGGCCAGGCGTACGAGCACCGCACGTTCTTCTCGCGCTTGCACCATTTCATGATCGTCTCGGACGCCTTCGTCGTCACACCGGGCGGCGTCGGCACGCTGCTCGAGATGGCACTGGCCTGGCAGCTCCTCCAGGTCCGCAAGCTCTACAACACGCCGCTCATCCTGGTCGGCAAGATGTGGGCCGAACTCATCGCGTGGAGCCGTCGCGCCATGCTGCAGGAGGGCCAGGAGCTGGCAAATCCCATCGACTTCACGATCCCGCACTGCGTCAACACTATCGAGGACACGATCGCACTCCTCCACAGCCACCGCGAGGAGTGGCTGCGCGCCCAAGCGGCAGCGAAGGCCGCACTGGGACGCGCATGACCATGCAGCGCCACAAGACCAAGATCGTCGCCACCATCGGGCCGGCATCGGAGTCGCCGGAGATGCTGGAGCGCCTCGTCCGAGCCGGCCTCAACATCGCCCGGCTGAACTTCTCGCACGGTGACTTCAGCCGGCACGGCGAGGTGATCACCCGCGTCCGTGCCACCGCACGCGCCACCGGCCGGCGCGTCGCCATCATGGCCGACCTCCCCGGCCCGAAGATGCGCCTCGGCAAAATCGACCCGGAGCCGATTCAGCTCCGTCCCGGCGACCCCTTCACCCTGACCCCCGAGCCTATCGTCGGCAGTAGCCAGCGGGCATCGATGAGCTTTGAACGGTTACCGGAGGTCGTAAAGCCGGGCGACCGGTTGTTCCTGAATGATGGCCTGGTACAAGTGCAAGTTGAACGCGTCGCGGGGCGCGAGGTGCACTGCATTGTTGCAGTCGGCGGTGACTTACGCTCCCGCAAAGGTCTCAACCTGCCCGGCATCCATCTTGGCATCAGCGCGTTTACGGACCACGATCGCGAGTGTCTCGCCTTCGCCCTCGCGCACGGCGTGGATGCGGTAAGCCAGTCTTTCGTGGAAAGTGCGGCGGACATTGCCGCGGTGCGTGCCGCGACAGTCGCCCTCGGCCGGCAGCCGTTCATCATCGCGAAGATCGAGCGCGCCGCGGCCTTGGTGCATTTCGACGAAATCCTGAACGCCGCCGACGGCGTCATGGTCGCCCGCGGTGATCTCGGAGTCGAGGTGCCGATCGAGGAGATTGCCCTCATTCAAAAGGAGCTGATTGCCAAGGCCAGCCGCGCGGGCAAACCTGTCATCACCGCCACGCAGATGCTCGAGTCGATGGTCTCCAGCCGGCTCCCGACCCGGGCCGAGGCCACCGACGTCGCCAACGCCATTCTCGACGGGACCGATTGCGTGATGCTGTCTGGGGAGTCGGCGACGGGGGCCTACCCCGAGGAAGCCGTGCGCATGCTGGCGCAGATCGCCGCCGCCACCGAATCGCACCGGCCACGCGCCGGCTTACGCGCGCTGCGCGAGATGACGAGCCAGCAGCCGCCGGCGACGGCCGCGGAAGCGATTGCAGCAGTGGTGGAGCATGCCCTCGACACGGTACCGTGCGCCGCCGTGCTGGTCCCCACCCGCAGCGGCAGCACCGCACGGATGATTTCACGCTTCAAGCCCGCCGTCTGGGTGGCCGCGCCGTGCACCGATCCCGTCGCCTGTCAGGGACTGGCGTTCTCGTACGGCGTGCATCCCATCGACTGCGCCGAGGATCCGGACAACTGGCGCGTGTTCGCCGCACGCTGGCTGCGCGAACACGACCTGCCCGGCCACCTCGCGATGCTCGTCGCCGGACCGTCTGCGCGCAACCCCGCCGCCAACCACCGCATCGAGTTTCTGCGAATCGGGGAATCACCATAATGGACAATAACCGGCGTCGCCCGGCCTCGTGCCCATGGCGGGCTGATGGCGCAACAACCCGAAGGAACGGCATCCGTCGAGACGGTGCCTCCTCAGGATGAGCTGAGATCGACTATCGACGGGAGGAATTCGCGATTCGAGCCAATGAGGCCCATCAGCGCGCGCGCCAGCCAAACAACCGCTCGCCCTTGATGATCTCGACGATCGCGGGTGGAACCATGCATTCCCAGCCCGGGTCGCCGGACTGGATGCCCTGCAACACGTCGCGTGTTTGAATCGGAAGGTACGCCACCGTGTGTTGCCGGATCGGCTGGACGTACCGATTCTCCAGCAGGTGCGCATAAAGGTGCTGGATCGCGGGCGCGACACGTAGCGTCTCTGCGGTGATCACCTCGCCCGTGCCCGGATCACGGTACGGATACAGGTAGACACAGACGTTATGTGCGAACAAGCGCCCCACCGCTTCGAGCGTCCGGCCGGCGAGATCCTCATAATGTTGCGGTTCCAACAGACTCATGAGCGCCGGCACGCCGAGGGCGATGCCAATCGGCCGTTGCGTGTAGCGCGAGAGGTGCTCGACGAGCCGGTAGTACGGGCCGTGGTTGGAGATCAATACCATCTGTCCCAAGGCGCGTAACGTATCGGCGCGCGCGAGAAAGTCCCGCCGGTCGACGCCGGCATCGGACCCCAAGCCCCGCAGCGTCATCTCCATCAGAACCACCGGCGGATCCCCCTCGCCGCATTGCTCCACAATGAATTGCGCCCGCGCACGCTCCAGCAGATCCTGCGTGAGCAGGGTGACGGGCCGAAAGCGGCCGCGCTCGACCAGGACCGGCCGCATGTAGAGCCTCTCGGAGGGTTGCACGACCTCACCGCCGGCGGTGAACATGGCCGCCTCGGTGAACCCCCGCTCGACCAGTTCCAGGCTCATGAGGCGATTATCGACAGTCGCGAACGCCGGCCCCGAGAAGCGGATCATATCGATCTCCAGTCGGTCGCGCGTCAGATTGTCCAACAGTGACGCCAGCAGCGTCGTCGGTTCGGCGTGAAGATATGCCACACCGTAGAGAAGGTTGACCCCGACGATGCCGAGGGCGTCCTGCTCGCGCCCGCGTTCACGGTCGTGCGTGACCACGTGGATGATGATCTCCGACGGCTCGCCGCGTGGCACGGTGAGGAAGCGCACGCCGAGCCAGCCGTGGCCGTCGTCCTGGCGTGAGGGGGTTCGGGTGGCGACGGTGTCGGCAAAGACGAAGAATCGGCACTCGTCTCCACGCGCCGGTCCCAGCCGCTCGAGTAGCAGCGCATACTCGTGCGCCAGCATGGCTTCCAAGCGTTCGCGGCTGACGTAGCGCTGGGCGGGGCCGTAGACCGCGTCGCTTACCGCCATATCGTACGCGGAGATCGTCTTGGCCACCGTCCCGGATGCACCGCCAACGTGGAAGAACCACCGTGCCACCTCCTGGCCCGCACCGATCTCCGCGAAGGTGCCGTACACGGCACGATCGAGGTTGATGCGCAGAGCCTTCTGGTGCGGATCGAGCGGTGCTTCATCCATACAGGTCACCTTGTACGTCGTCCGATGAATTTGGACAATCGGGGCTTGGCTGATCCACGTGGACCACGTACGGTGACGTAGCTCAACCCCGCTCACCCTGAGAACCGGATCGGTGCGGGGGCACCGATCTATTGAACCATGGAGCCCCCTCCTTACCAAGGAGGGGGAAGGGGGAGGTCGAATCGCCGCGACGTTACCAACCTCCCCTGGCCCCTCCTTGGTAAGGAGGGGAACCGACCCCGACACAGCCCGGTAGCCCCCGGCGAATTGGCTCATTGGGAGAGACGACCGGCAAGCCTGTCGGCAGCGGACGGCCGGGTGTATAGTTCGAACAGTTCGGGAGATGAGCACATGACGATCGATGGCACCGAGTTCGGTTCGATCACGATCGATGGCACGACCTATGACCACGACGTCGTCATCCGCCTCGGCGGGGAGGTGGTGAAGCGCAAGAAGAAGCTGTCCAAACGCCTCTACGGAACCTCGCACACGGTGTCTGAAGACGAAGCGCGGTTCGTGTACGAGAAGGGTTGCAAGGAGCTGATCTTCGGTACGGGCCAGCACGCCAGCGCCGGGTTGTCGCCGGAGGCCGCCGCCTTTTTCGAGAAGAAAGGCTGCACGGTCGTTCTCGGAGCAACCCCGCGCGCCATCAAGCGCTTCAACGCCTCCCGTGAACCGAAGATCGGCCTCTTTCACGTGACCTGCTAGTGTAGTGCGTACACGTGGAATGCCGGGTGAGGCCCCGTTCGTCCCGAGTGCCGGCCGATCTTCTGGGCCGGTGTATCGAGGGACAGGCCCGTTGCCCGCGCTTCGCCGCCCTCACCCGCCAAGTAGTATGGCGACGCCGACCAGCGCGAGGCCGATGGCCACCATGACCAGGCCGGCAAGTACACGGTTGGTGTGCACGTATTGCGCCCACTGGTGGCCCACAATGAAGAGCATCGCGATCAAGATGCCGTTGGAGACATGGAGCGCCAAGGTCGGTTCCGAAAAGACGAAGAACGGAACGGCGGCCGGCAGGCAGGACACGAAGACCAGCAAGAAACACGAGAGCGCGCCGTACAGATCCTCTTTCGTCACGGCGGTCCGCGGCGGGGCTTGGCTCTGCGCCAGGTACCCAACGATCGAGCGGCACAGCGCCTCCCGCTGCTCGGGTCCGGCCAGCGTTTCGAAACGGGGCTCGATCTCATCGCGTACGATGGCGAGCGCCGTGCCAGCATCGGGAGCCCGTTGAATCGCCTGGATGATATTGGCCTTTTCCGCGCGCACGGTCATGCAATTCATGACGTACATGATGCCGTCGATGATCCCCCAGGCGACGTTGCAGCCCAGCGCCGCTAACAGCAACTGGTGCACCCCCGACGCGCCTTCCGCCACGGACAGTCCCGCTGTCAGCGTGACGCTCAGCACCATGATGAGCCCGAAGAGGATCTCCCCCAGCCGGCTGGCAGGATCGAGGTGCCTCGGAACGAAGCGCCCGCGTTTTGACTCCTCGGACACCATCACCTCCGAGTGCGGCGCTCCTTCGCCGGAGTTGGGCGTGCGCCATCATCATGGCCAGTCCAAGATTGTGTCATTCCCGCAATCTTTAAGCGGGAATCCACCCCGACCCCGCCTGGATGCCCGCTCAAAGACTGCGGGCATGACGGATCTGGGCGAGCAGTTAAGTTCAGAGCAGCTGGTACACGGATGCTCCGCGCCTGTCTCAGCAAGCTACCACAACTCCTCACGGTGATCGCGCCTCCGACGCGGGTGCGCTACCGCCGATCTCCGCTGACAGGAACTGCTCTCCCGCCGCCTGGTACTGTTTCCCGGTGACCAAGATGTCCGTACGCGCCCGCACTTCCAGGTCCACCAACTCGCCGGTGATCTTGGCGGTACTTGCTTCAATGGCGCGCACGTCATTTGGCGCAAGCACGCGTGGCCCGACAACTTCCGCACGCACCGCCCAACCCGACTCCCGGCGGACCGCGTCGATGGCCGTGACAAAGGTGTTCGGCAGGCCCTGCAGGCTCGCCAGGACGGCCCGTTCAATCACGCGCCGTCGCTCCAACTCGTCCTCGGACTCGGCGCCAAAGTGCGCTTCGCCGTACAGCACCCGCCCTTTCGAGGTGATATCCACGGATTCCGCCACCCGGACCACCACGCGTGCGCGCTGCTCTCCCAAGCGCTCACGCAACAGCGCTTCGAACTGGGCGATGCGGTCCGGCGTCGGGGCGCGCGAGCTCTCGATGGACACGACGATGACGGGGCCCGTCAGGAAGTTCACCAGCTCGACATCCTTCAAGATGATGTTGGGACGCGTCGCCACCACCTCGCGCGCCACCTGCTCCGCCTGCTGCAGCAGCCGCATGTCCGGCGAGACCGGCGCCGTCGCCACTGTGCCGTTGAGGCTCAGGTACGGTCGCAGCGTCGTCGTTCCCGCTGCCGTGACATCTTTCGTCAGCAGGCAGCGCATGAAGAGACGAACCGGCTCTCCCAAACGGCGTCCCAGCGCATCTTGAATCTCGTTGACACGTCCCGGCACGGGCACATGCGGCGTGCGCACCTCCGCCAGCACGTCCACCCCGTCTTTACTTCGGCTGAAGTCGACGCCGGAGAGTGCCGTGCTGGGTTGGTGCGCCAGCTCTTCGTCGAGCACCGCCGCGATGGCGCGTTGGGTGTGGATTTGCGAGACCATGCGCACGAGGTACCTGGTCAGCAATGCCGTGACGAGCAGCAGACCAATCACCGCTGGGGTGAAGCGCCGCACCAGGCCGCGGACCGATCCGATCTCCGCCCGCGTCACGAACCCAGCGATGAGAAACAGGAGGGCGGCAACCGCAAGAATGGCAAGCACGTTCGCAATGAAGAGGAGAAACGCACCCCAGGCGCCCTGATACGCCCCAAACGCCAGGCACAGACCGATCGCGGCGACGGGAGGATTGAGCGCGGTGGCGATCGCCACGCCGGGGAGTGCGGGGCTGACGCGCTCGTCGATCATGGCCAACACGCCAGCGAAGCCGGCCAGCGCGGCCACCAACAGGTCGATCAGCGTCGGTTTGGTCTGCGCCAGCAAGGACGTCGTGGGATCGCCCCAAAACGGCAGCAGACCCATCAGCCACACCAGTACGATCGAGATCAGCGCGCCGCCAAACTCCGCAAGCAACGCGGTGCGCAGCAGCCGCAGGTCGCCACGCATCAGGCCGAGGGAGATGCCGATAATCGGCGTCATCAGCGGGGCCACCACGTTCGCGCCGATCAGGGTGGCATCGCTGTTGATCAGCAAGGCGAAGGCGGCGATCAGCTCCGAGATGCTGAGCAAAATGTAGTACGTCAGCGTCGGCTGCGAGCCAACCTCGATGTCCTCGAGGACGACAGCGTGCCGCTCGGGTGTAACCGAGGCGAGGTCGACCACCGCCTGCATCCACGCCTCCGGCCACGACCGGAGCCGCGAAGGCTGCGGCGAGCCGGTGCCAGGCGGAGTCGGCGCATCGCGTTCAGCCGCGCTCATGCGTGATGAGTCAGTACGGATTGAAGATCGACGGCGCCACGCCGCCCGGTGTCGCCTTCGGGCGCGGGGGCTCAGCCTGCACCGGCGCCGGTTCGGGGAGCGGTTCCGCGGCCGCAGGCGCCGCTTCGGGAGCCGCCGGCGCTTCAGGTTCCGCACCCGCAGGCGCGGCCGTCGTCGGCAAACGCCAGATCAGCTGTGCGTTCAGGACCCAACCCTTCAGCCCACCCTTGGCGCCTTCCACGTAGGCGTAGCCACGGTCGAGGTTGGTGCGCGTGACCTTCTCGTGCAGGGAAAGCGATCCCACGACCTTCGAGCGCGTCGAGGGCTCGCTATACACCTTGAGCCCTTCGACAGCCGAGTAGTACACAGCCGCCGGCTTCGCCGCGGCAACCGGGGTCGCTGTCGGTGTAGACGACGGTTTTTTTTCGCCGCGCTGAAAGGCCGAACAGCTTGCCAGCACCAGAGCGACGCTGACCGCAACAGCGGCACCCACGATCGTCACTATCTGCGCGCGCCACGCCATTGGGACCTTATGCAACTACCGATGTGGAAGGTCAAGGGACGCGCGGCGGCCGTCGCCGCCATCCCGATGGTATCCACCCTCAGAAGTTGAAGTTCGTGTAGAGCATGGAATGGATCCAGGTGGCGTTGCCACCGGTGGCCTGGCGAATGCCGTCGTTCGGCACGGCCACGGCGAACTCGACGGTCATCGACCACCAGTTGGCCGGCGCGATGTCGAGAATGGTGTCGAACTCGTCCGCAATCTGGTGACTGCTGACGCGCGTCGGCCGCGGCCCCAACCGCTCCTCCAGATTGGGGCGCAGGAACTTGTAGTAGAAAAGGTTGAGCGTCAACACCTCGGTGGGCGTCAGCTTGAGGCGCACCATGTGTGACTGCAGGTTGGTGTTCGACAGCACCCACTCGCCGAGCAGCTCGCCCTGGAACCAGGTCCCCCAGTCGGAGAGGCCGGTAAAGAGCGGATCGAAGTTGCGCGTGCCGCCGCCACTGAACGAGGCGAAGCGGTAGGAGAGCTGCGGCGACCACGGGAGCTGTGAGAGGGTGTAAGCGGGCGTCACATACCATCCGTAGGCCTGAGCGTTGCCGACCGCAGCGGAGTTCGTCTCGGCAACAAAGCTCATGGTGTACTGGAGATCCGGCAACTGCGGTACCGGCGTCGCCTCCTGGTAGAAGTAGAAGCCGTTCAGCCCGTCACGCGACGGTTCATCCGATTGGTAGATGTTGAAGTACATGAAGCCGCTCTTCATCTCCTTCACCACCCGATCCTGGAACGCGTACTCGACACGGCCGCCACCGAGCCGCGTGTGCGTGCTCGGGTCATCGTTGTGCTTGAGATGGAATCCTTCGAGCAGCCAACCCCCGAGTGTCAGCCGCAGGGTGCCGGCTTCACGGAACGCCTTGCGAGGGGAGATCCAGCAGGCGCCACGTACGCCGCAATCCAGGCCGCCCTCCCAGATTAGCAACCCGTCAAACACCTGATAGTTCTGGTTGCCGAAGCCCAGCTCGATGGCGTTGTACCCGAGACCGGGGAAGGCGTTCCCCGATTTCCAGCCGAGGAAGGCGGCTTCGATGGAGTAGGAATGGGTATTGAAGTCCGGGAAACTGGTCGCACCGGGGGAGACACCGCCACCCGCCAACGAAAAGACGCCGCTGACGCGCCCGCGTACGGTGCCGTACTCCCCGAGATCGACCTGCGCGTTCAGCCCGACCTCGTTGGAGTGCTCCAGTGACACATCGCTGTCCTTGATCGGTCCCCGCGCCCACCGGCTATTGAACCCGGCGTTGCCTTCGGCAAATCCGGCGAGCTGGATGTTGAGCGTCGGTTGCAGTGACAGCCGGCCGAACGCCGCCTGGCCGAAGCCGAGGGTTTTCGGCAGCACGAAATCAGCGGATGCCGGCGGCCCACCCGCCTCGCCGACCTGCAGCGTTATCGCGCGCAGCCCCAAACCGATGAGGAGGCCGCTACCTTCCGCGGTGAGATCGATCACGACACCCTTCTCATTTCGCATCCGCAAGCGGTTCTTGCCCTGCCCGACCGCGGCACCGGCACCCAAGCCGCTGTAGTTACCGTTCAGGTCCTCGGCTTGTTTCAAGTGATAGACCACACCGCGTGCCGTGAGCGAGGAGACCCCCGCGCCGGTCCCGAAACCGTCCAAGCGCACGGGGTACTGCTTCCCCTGGTATTCAATTGTGCCCGCACCCCAGACGAATCCCAGCCCAACTCCCGCCGAGCGCGCGGTGAGCGCGATCGTCGCATCGCCAACAGGCGGCACTGGCGATTCCGTCTGCGCCCGGACCGACGACGATGCGATAAGCAAGGCAAGGAGCGCAGCGCCCAGGGATTTATGGCCCCCTCCTTGCCAAGGAGGGGGAAGGGGGAGGTCGAGTCGCCGCAACGTTGCCAACCTCCCCTGGCCCCTCCTTGGTAAGGCGGGGAACGCCCCTGCGCGGAGCAGCAGTGCCGCCAGGTCCATTGCCATAGGTACGCCCTACCCTACTCAGTCCACGGTCCCACGCTGACCGGTCGACGCCTTCGGGTAGACGCGGCTGCTAATCTCGATCCGCAGTTGGCCGCCCGGCAGATCGAGCGGCGGATCGAAGACGATGCTCACACCGCGGTCGTTGCGCAGTCCGTCGGCGGACGGTGTGTACGCGCCTTCGATGTCGCGCGGCTGTGCGAGGCCGTACACCTTAGCCGTGGAGCCGATCGAGGGCTGCACGCCGCGCAGGGTCAACAGGTAGATCTTGTCACGAAGCCGCAATGTCCCTTCGACCAGGGTGAGCCCGAGCACCGAGGCCGCGGGGCTCGTCGAGACAACGATCGTCGCGTCCGGTGTCCGCGCCTCTTCGGCACCACTCAGCCGCGGTACGACCAGGAATGCGGCGGCAACACTGCCTGCAAGAGCCCACATTCGCATCTCCGCTCGCGTCATCCGATTTCCTTGCAACGGTTTCGCATGCGGCGTCAAGCTGAGGAAGGGGTGCGCTGGAACCTTGACGCACCATTGATCAGCACCTTACATAAGGTGAGGTCGGAATCCTCCGAGCCACATCCGAGGGGTCGGAAGCACTGTTGGGGAAAGGGATGTCAGAGTCGGGCCTTTGGGAGGGGCAGCAGCCCAAGACAACCATCATCAGTGAGCTGGGCGAGCGGGCCCTCCTCTTGCCTTCCCAAGTCAACGAGGGCCTGGCGGCGAACGACTGTGCCAAGTACCTGATGACGCTCCTGCAGGCGGCCCGCGCGCATGCAGATGCCCCTGACCAGTTCGCCACGAACCTTGAGCGGGAGCGGCTGGCCGCCGGCGTGGACGAAGCGGGGCTCGATTCCGTCGTGGCCCTGAGCCGGACGAGTACCGATGGGGTCTACGTCATTCCGGGGCTCCGGCGAATCCAGGACTGCCTCGCGGACGAGGTCCGCCGGATGATCCGCCCGCTCCGGACCCTGGCCGGCTCGGCAACACCGACCGACAACGAACCAGCCAATTTCTATGAGGAGCGCCTGCGCACGCTGCTCGCCGGGCGGCCGTCCCTCGACGACGACCAGGTTTCCGCTGCCGAGATCGATCGCCTGACCTCTGGCTCGCGGGCCGCTGGCGACAGCCTGCATCTGCTGGTCATGGACCTCCACAAGGAGCTGAACCGACTCCAGGAGCAGCTTGCCTCGGAGACAATCGACGGAGCCTGCACGTACGCGATTCGTGAGGATGATCGGCCCGTGATCGCGGCGTTCATGGCGGGCGTCAACGGCACTCGCACGCTGAAGTTCGACCATCCCGGATTGGGCACCACGGCAACCCGGAGCGGCGACCGGCTCGTCATTCAGAACGACATCGGTCTGACCGAAGCGCACGTCCTGGTCGTGCATGTCGAGGATGCTCGCGTCACGCTGACCTATACGGACAATCACATCGAGCGCCTGCGCTTCCTCCAGGACCTGTTCGAAGGCTTCGACGTGCGCTGGGGGGACGCCCGCTCCACGCGGTCGGCTGAGCTGCGTGAGGGGATGTACCATCTCGCCGTGGGAACGTACACGGCGAAGGACAGTGCGGACCTGCAGGCGTACCTGACCTTTTTAGGCTCGCGGCTGGTATTTCTGATCGATTGGAACCGGGCCCGGAAGCAGTTGCGGAAGTTCGCGCCCAGGCGCGTGTGCCTGGACGTGTTGCGCTGGGCGGCCGACCATGAATATGGGCACCGGGGTTTTCTCACCCTCGGCGGCGAACAACTGATCTTGGACGCCCTCCAGTCAGCCGGCAAGCTCCCGCTGCCTCCCGGCGGTCAGCTCGCCGATTTCCTGGGAGCGGATCGTACCGCTGAGTTTCTCAAATTTACGCTGTGCGCCGCCTCGGATGGGCTCCGCGCGGGCCGCTCCGAATCGCTGGTCAGGGACGAGGTCAGTGCCGAACTGCGCCATTACGTCGCCACACCCCACGAGGGGTTGTTGACGGACGCTGCCGAGCACGCCTCGCTGATCGTGGAACTGGCCACGGCCGCACGCGACGTCCTGATGGCGTCGCCCGCCCCTGCAACCGCGGAGCTGATCCAGCGCAGCGTCGATCGGGCGCGAACATGGGAGCATCGCGCCGACGGGTTGGTCAGCCGCAGCCGCACGGCACTGCGGCGCGAAGACGCCGCCGCGCCCATCGTCGAGCTGTTGAGCACGGCGGACGACGCCGCGGACGGGTTGGAAGATGCCATCTTCCGGCTGAGCCTGCTCCGTTCGGATCCGATGTCCGAGGACGCGCTCGCTCCACTCCGCGACTTGGCCGCTCTGCTCGTCGCAGGTGCGCAGGAGTACCTCAAGGCCGTGGAGAACGCCCGCGAGCTCCACCGCGGGAGCCCGCGAGACCAGGTTGCCGACTTCCTCGAGGCGGTGGACCGGACGGTCACGATCGAACACCAGGCGGACAACGTCCACCGCCAAGTCCAATCGGCCGTCCTTGGTTTTCCGGGTGATTACAAGCAGTGGTACCTCTTTACCGGGGTCGCCGATCAGTTGGAGGGGTCATCCGATGCGCTCATGCGCGCGGCCCTCCTCCTGCGCGACGATGTCCTCGGCGATCTCCTACGGCGGTGAGAAGTCAGCGCATGACCGAAGCATGTCAGGCGGCGGCTGCTTACCGGTTTGGTGGCCCGTCGCCCGACCAGCGCGGCGCCACCGCCGCGCTGGTCGGGAACAAGGCGTTGAACTTGCGTTGAACTTGATCCGCATGGCGGCGGCGGGCCTCCCCGTCCCGCCGGGACTGGTCCTGCCCACGACGTTCTGGCGGCGCTATTTTCACGAGGGGCGCCGGCTCCCAGCGGACACGGCAGGCCTCCTGTCTCAGGGCATATGCGACATCGAGAAGACGAGCGGCCTGTCGTTCGGCGGTGATCGGCGTCCGCTACTGGTCGCGGTGCGTTCGGGGTCGACGGTGTCGATGCCGGGAATGATGGACACGATCTTGAACATCGGCCTGTGCGAGCGCACCGTACCGGCCCTGATCCGGATGACCGGCAACCCGCGCCACGCTTGGGACTCTTACAGGCGGCTCGTCGCATCCTACGCCGAGATCGTCTCCGGGTTACCCGCCGGGCCATTCGAGCGCCTGCTGGCGGACCACCTTCGCCGGCAGGGGGTCGCGGTAGCGAGCGCGCTCGACGTCGCCGGCCTGAAGAACGTCACGCACAGTCTCCTCGGCCTTTACCAATCCCTGAAGAAGGAGCCGTTCCCGCAGGACCCATTTGCGCAGCTCACGGGCGCCGTGGAGGGCATTTTGCGCTCGTGGGAAAACCCGCGCGCAACGGAGTATCGGCGCCTGCACACGCTGGACGACGAGGGAGGCACGGCGGTCACCATCCAGGCCATGGTGTTCGGCAACCTGGGAGGCACGTCCGGTGCGGGCGTGGCCTTCACCCGCGACCCGGCAACCGGCGAGAACGCGCTGTACCTCGATTTCCTCCCAAATGCCCAGGGGGACGAAGTCGTAATGGGGCGATGCGCCGCGCACGGCCCGCGCGGTTGGGAGCAAGCCAGTCCCGAACTGCTCCGCCAGTTGCGCGATATCGGGCAGCAGCTCGAGCAGCTGTTCCGCGATGCCCAGGATTTCGAGTTCACCGTTCAAGAGGGGCGGTTGTTTCTGCTGCAAACGCGCGACGCCTTGCGCACCGCGTGGGCCGCGCTGCGGATCGCGTGCGACCTGGTCCGCGAGGGGCTGATCGATGAGCCGACGGCACTCCAACGGCTGGCCGCCTACGACCTCGACTCGATTCAGGCGGTCCGTCTAGCCACATCGGAATCGTATCGCCCGATCGGCCAGGGCGTCCCGGCGAGCCCCGGGGTGGCGGTTGGGCAAGTCGTATTCGAACCGGGCCGCGCGAGAGAGCTGGCCGACGCCGGCCAAGCAGCAATCCTGGTGCGGATGGATATCGCGACCGAGGACATCGCTGGCCTTGCGGCCGCGGCCGGGGTGCTGACCGCCCGCGGGACCCGAACCTCCCATGCCGCGGTGGTCGCCCGCCAGCTGAACAAGCCCTGCCTCGTCGGCTGTGAGGATCTGGTCATCCTGAGCGACGGCCGCAGTTGCCGCATTGGCGACCGGCTCCTCGGCGAGGGGTTCGACCTCTCGCTGGACGGCAACTCCGGATGTGTCTACGCCGGACGGCTCGAAGTGGTCGTGGAGAAGCCGACGCAGGAACTCATCGAGGTTCGGCGCTGGCAGGAGCGGGCCGGCACGGTAACTACCGCGGCGTCCGTCTGATGAGATGTCTCAGAACCTTCAGGACATCAGACAACAGACGGACAGACCAC
>JAGDMS010000024.1 GCA_017860575.1 Deltaproteobacteria bacterium
TCAGGTGACCGTTTTTTGCCAGCTTGCCGAGGCTCCGGACCGCTTTGGCGCGGATGGCGGGGTTCTGATCGCCCAGATTCTTCCGCAGGGCATGCACCACGCGTTGCCGCGTGTCCTCTGCCAGCGTGCCGGGTGGCAAGGCTTCCGCGAACTTGCCGAGGGTTCGCGTGGCCGTGTCGCGCAGTTCGCGGTCCTGGGCGCCGGCCGCCTCGAGTGCAGGCACGACGGCCTGCGCGACCCGCGGTGACTTGATCTTGCCCAGGGCGTAGAGGACGAACTGCCGGCGTGCGGACTCGGCGGCCGTCTCATACTCCTGCAGCAGGGGCGGCACCGCATCCGCGCCTAGCCGTCCCAACGCGTTGGCAATGGCAATCTGGGCTTTGAGGTCGCTGGCGTCGAGTTGCTGGAGCAACCGCGGAATCACCCACTTGCCGAAGCCGACCACCAGCGCAATGGCTTCGTTGACCAACGGGGCGAGATCGGGACGGTCGAGGGGGTCGATGTAGAAGATCGTCGACACCATTTCGAACAGGGTGCTTGCCTCGTCCGAACCGACCCGGGAAATTTCTTTCTTGATGAGCTCCAGGCCCTGGTGCAGTTCGGCCGGCTGGTGACTTGCCAAGAGCCGCTCGACGGTGTGGCGCAGATGCTCGTCCATGGCACGCGCTCCTCCCACCCGGGGCCACTGGCACGCCCCAATGCCACTTGTCAACGAGAATCGCGGGTGAGCCGCGCGTGCGTGCTCAGCGCCGCCTGCCGCCGAGGATCGAGCCCAGCACTCCGCGGATGATTTGTCGGCCCAGCTGGCTGCCGACGGCACGCGCGGTGCTCTTCGCGAAGGCCTCGATCACCCCCACGGTCGAGCTCGCCGGCGCCTTGCGCGCGGACGCGGGCGGCGCGGCTTCTTCGCGCGCCGCCCGCGCCGTGAGTTTCTCATAGGCCGATTCGCGATCGATGGTCTCCTCGTAGTGGCCGTAGATTGGCGACTGCCGGATCGCTTCCTGGCGCTCGTCATCCGTCAGCGGTGCGAACTGGCTGCGTGGAGGATAGATGAAGGCGCGCTCCACCATCCCGGGCGTACCGCGAGCGTCGAGCATCGACACCAAGGCTTCGCCAACCGCGAGTTCCGTGATCACGCGGTCGATGCGTAGCTTCGGGTTGGCGCGGAAGGTTTCCGCTGCTGCCCTGACCGTCTTCTGGTCTTTGGGCGTGAAGGCGCGCAACGCGTGCTGGACGCGGTTCCCCAGTTGGCCGAGTACGTCTTCCGGGATGTCGAGGGGGGTTTGCGTCACGAAGTACACGCCGACTCCCTTGGAGCGGATCAGCCGGACCACCTGCTTGATCTTGTCCCCCAACGCCTCCGGAATGTCGTCGAACAGCAGATGCGCCTCGTCGAAGAAGAATACCAGTTTCGGTTTCGCCGGGTCGCCGATTTCCGGGAGTTGTTCGAACAGTTCGGACAGCATCCAGAGCAGCAGCGTGGAGTAGACCTTGGGGGACTGCAGCAACTTGTCCGCGGCGAGAATGTTGACGACGCCCCGGCCCGTGGCGTCGGTTTGCATCAGGTCGTCGAGGTTCAGGGCGGGCTCGCCGAAGCACTGCTCGCCGCCCTGCTGCTCCAGCGCCAGTAGCCCGCGCTGGATGGCGCCGATGCTGGCTGTCGAGACGTTCCCGTACTGCGTCTTGAGCTGGTCGGCGTGGTCGCCGACGAATTGCAGCATGGCGCGCAAGTCCTTCAGGTCGAGCAAGAGGAGCCCGTTGTCATCGGCCACCTTGAACGCCAAGGTGAGCACGCCGCTCTGGGTTTCGTTGAGGTTCAGCAGGCGCGCGAGGAGGAGCGGCCCCATCTCTGAGATGGTCGCGCGCACGGGATGCCCGGCCGTGCCGAAGACGTCCCAAAACACCACCGGGCACCCGGCAAAGCTGAAGTCCTTCACGCCCAGCTGCGTCACGCGTTCGGTGATTTTGGGATTCTTCGTTCCGGCGCGCGCCAGTCCCGACAGATCCCCTTTGGCATCCGCCAGAAACACCGGCACGCCGATCCGGCTGAATTGCTCGGCCAGGACCCGGAGCGTCGTCGTCTTCCCCGTACCTGTCGCGCCGGCAATCAGACCATGGCGATTAGCCATGCTCGGTAGCAGTTCGATGCTCTCTGTTCCTTTGGCGATTGGCAACCCTGGCGCGGTCGTGGGCATGGGCTCGTCCTCCAGTATGAGTATATGCGTGATGACCGACACCGCCTGCAAGAGAGCGGACGAAAGATGAAAAATACTCCTGCTGCGCATAAGCGCTCCCGGCGCGCCCGCTCAATGCCTGATGCCTAGCTTTTGAGCGCCTTTGGGGAACAGGATGCAGGCTCGCTGGCTTTCCGCTGCTCACGGAAGAAGCACCAGGGCCTCGCTGCGCGACTGGCCCCGCCACGGCAGAGAGTAGCCCATGCGTTTGGAGAAGAAGTGACTTGACGCGGCCCCGGCGCACGGTAGCCTGCATGCATATTGCAGTGCAGACGCGTGGCGTGAGAGGAGGTAGCATGTTCACTCAAGCCAATAGCCTGGTCGCCGTTGTTGGTGACGTTGTGGTGGTCAGCTTGCTGTTGTCGGCCGCGGCCCTGGTGGCGATGATGCTGGCGGAATGGGGTGTCCCGACGACCGGGCAATGTTGCGGCGGCGACGCTCAGGACATTTCGATCTTTGGCCCTTCGCCCGCCAATGCCGACGCCGATCGCACGGGGGCGCGCGGCAGCCAGCCGCGGCTCACGCTCATTCCTGGCGGGCGTCCGGACGGTCAGGACCTGGGGCCCGCCCGCGGTCAGCTTACGCTCGTGCATGTGCGACAGAGAAGCAGCGCCGCGGCGGCAGGCGCGCCTGCGCCGGCTGCCGAAACCAGTCCCGTTGCGCTGCTGCCAAAGACGGCGCACCGATAACGAAATTGCCTCGAAACGTAGATGCAATAGATTCGAGACGACAGACATCAGACGCAAGCCGGTGTTGACGTTGGAGGCGGATCTGTTGTCTGTCGTCCCGCACCGTGCGCGACGGCTGCAGACCGTTCCCGCATCCCCGCCGGGTTCTCCCGGCCGCTTGCCGCCGTCGCCCGTATGTGCTTTGCGAACGGCATGAAAATCGACGCGCCTCTGATGACAGCGGAGCTGGCGCAGGTGCCGACCGAGGCCCGCGAGCTCGAAGCGCTAGGGTACGACGGCACCTACACGTTTGAGGGGCGGTCCGAACCCTTCTTTCCGCTCTTGTTGGGTGCCGAGCACACGACCCGCATCGAGCTGGCGACCGCGGTGGCGATTGCGTTGCCGCGCAATCCGCTGCAGCTGGCGCACGTGTGCCACGACTTGCAGGTGTTCTCGCGGGGACGGTTCGTCCTCGGTCTCGGCTCACAGATCAAGACCCACATCGAGAAGCGCTACGGCGCGACATGGAGCAAGCCGATCGCGCACATGCGCGAATTGGTGCTGGCACTGAAGGCGATCTGGCGCTGCTGGAACGAGAACGAACGGCTCGACTTCCGCGGCGAGTTCTATCGCCACACGCTCATGATTCCGACGTTCGCGCCGCCGCCGAGTCCGGTCGGTCCGCCGCGCGTGCTGATGGCCGGCGTGGGTGCACCCATGACCGCCGCGGCGGCGGAGGTGGCCGACGGCATCATCATCCACCCGCTGCACAGTCCAGAGTTCATCCGCCAGACGACGCTGCCCGCGCTCCACAAGGGATTCACCCGCTCGGGCCGGACCGGCGCGGAGTTCGAGATCGCCTGCCAGGCAATGGTGATCACGGGTTTTACGGAAGAGGAATTCCGCCTGGCGGAACAAACCACGCGCGGCAGTGTGGCCTTCTACAGTTCCACGCCGGCGTATCGCGTTGTGCTCGAGACCCATGGCTGGGGCCCGCTGCAGGACGAGTTGAATACGCTCTCCAAGCAGGGGCGGTGGGCCGAAATGAGCGGCCTGATCGATGATCGCATGCTCGACACCCTGACCATCCGATGCGAGCCGAAAGACCTCCCGGTGCGTTTGCAGGCGCGTTACGGCGGACTGGTCGACCGCATCGGCATCAGTTGCTATCACGGGCGGCCCGACCGCGGCGACCCGGCGGCCTGGAAGGACATCATTGCCGCGTGCAAACAAGTGCCGGCGGTACACGTCTGAGGGAGCGAAGCATGGCGTACGAGGACATTGCGTTCGAGGTGGCCGACCAGGTGGCGATCATCACCTTGAAGCGCCCGGAACAGTTGAACGCATTTTCCGGCCGCATGGGAATCGATCTTGCTGCGGCCTACACCGAGTGTGATCGCAACGACGACATCCGCGCCGTGGTGGTGACCGGGGCGGGGCGCGCGTTCTGCGCCGGTGCCGATATGACCGCCGGTGCGGAAACCTTCGCCAAGCAAGACGCCCGCAGCTTCAGCGCCGCCGCGGTGGAGGTGGCGGCGTGGGACGTGCGCAAGCCCGTCATCGCGGCGATCAACGGTCACGCGGTCGGTCTCGGTCTCACCCTGGCGATGCAGTGCGACATCCGGTTGATCGCCCGCGAGGCGAAGTGCGGCTTCGTGCACGTGCGCCGCGGCGTCATTCCCGACGCGTACTCGCACTGGAGTGTCCCACGTGCCATCGGGTTCGCGCGCACCGCGGAGCTGTTTCTGACGGGGCGCATGTTCACCGGCGAGGAGGCCGTGCAACTCGGGCTGGCGAGTCGGGTCCTGCCCGCCGCCGAGGTGCTGCCGGCGGCGATGGCGATGGCGCGCGACATCGCGGTCAACGTCGCCCCGCTCTCCGCGGCGCTGTCGAAGCGCCTCCTCTGGGAAAATCAGTGGACGACGCGGGAGGAAGTCGGGCGCAAGGAGACCGCCCTGCACCATGTGGTTATGGGCCGCCCCGACGCCATCGAGGGGGTCATGGCCTTTGTCGAGCGCCGCCCGCCTCGCTGGCAATTGGCGGTGACCCGGGACTGGCCGGCAGAGTGGCCCGAGTAGGGCCGCGGCGGACGGCACGCCTGCGGCGGCAATCTTCTTGACTGTCGCCGAAAGATGGCGAGACGGTGTCGTATCATCATTAGCAACGCGGATCCCGTCGGGGGCCGCGGATGGAGGGCGAGATGGCGATCTTCACGCGCGCGCAAGAGCACACGTTCGAATTGCACGGGAATCACATGGTTGGGTTGGCGGTGCCAAGCCGTGGCGCCGCGCAGGTGGAGGTGTGGCGGGCCGACATGGACGCGGGCGCCGCGACGCCGGCGCACCAGCATGATCACGAGGAGATCGTGATCGTCCTCAAGGGTCGGGGCCATGCCCGCATCGGCAACGACGAGATCACGTTTCAGGCGGGCGATACGTTGATCCTGCCGGCTGGCCGGGTGCATCAACTCTTCGCGGAGACCGCCATCGAATCGATTGCGGCCATGCCGCTGCGGTCGCCGGTGCGGACACCGGACGGGCAGGTGATGGAACTGCCCTGGCGAACCTGACAGCAGCCGCGAGCGTGGCCTATCGAGCGGCGGCCGGCGACGACAGCGTGCCCGCGCTGTGGTACGCTCGCGCGTATGCGCAGCTGCCGAATTGCCGTGAACGGGGTGCACTTGCATGTGGTCGAGGACGGACGCGGTCCGGCCGTATTATTGCTGCACGGCTTCCCCGACTCGGCGCATTTGTGGCGGCACCAGGTGCCCGCACTGGTCAGCGCGGGGTACCGTGCGATCGTTCCGGATCTGCGGGGATTCGGGGAATCCGACAAGCCGCCGGAGGTTGAGGCGTACGTGACGCCGATCCTCCTGGCGGACGTCATCGGCGTCCTTGACGCCTGCAATGCGGAGCGCGTTCGGGTCGTGGCGCACGACTGGGGGGCGGCGATCGCGTGGCTCCTGGCCGGGATGTACCCGGATCGCGTCGAGCGGTTGGTGGCGTTGTCGGTCGGCCACATGAACAGTTTCGTCGCGGCGGGAATCGAGCAGCGCGAGAAGTCGTGGTACATGCTGCTCTTTCAATTTCGTGGCATCGCCGAGGACGTGTTGCGGCGCGAGGATTGGCGCCTGTTTCGCGAGTGGACCCGCGGTCATCCCGAGGCCGAGCGCTGGATTCCGGACCTGTCGCGTCCGGGCGCCCTGACGGCCGGGCTGAACTGGTACCGGGCGAACGTCCCACCGGAAACCCTGCTGGCCGAGCCGCCGGAGTTTCCGCCCGTGCCGGTGCCGACACTTGGTGTCTGGAGTGATGGTGATGCTTACCTGATCGAGCGCCAGATGGTTGACTCCGCGGCACACGTCACCGGTCGCTGGCGCTACGAACGGATGACGAACGCAAGCCACTGGCTGCAACTGGATCAGGCGGCGCAGTGCAATCGCTTGCTGCTGGATTTTCTCGCGTCCTGACGCCAAACCGGCAGGTGCTGCGGCGCCAACGCGACTGGTTGCAGCGGCTGTTACTGGCTGGAATGGCGACCGTCCGGTTGCGTGTCGGTGCGGCGTCCGCCTCGTGCGGGAGCAGGTTTCCGCGCGGCCCGTTGTCCGGGAGGCGCCGGCGGGTAGAAGGGGTACATCTGCCCACTGCGCTCGGGCAACACCACGTAACCGAAAAACAGGCCAGTCGCGAAGGAGAAGGGGACACGCATCAGCGTCGGTGAGGCCCACCCGGTCTGTTCCGCGCCGAGCAGGAAGCTGGCGAAACCAATCGCTACCGCGCAGATCGCAAGGGTGACCAGACTTTCGAGCTTTGCGGCCATGATCAGCAGAAAGAAGAAAAACAGAAATGATTCCTGGCTGGCGCGGGCAAGAAGCAGCGAAATCGAGATCATCGCCGTGTCGGAAACGATGACCGGCGCCTGCATCCAAGGGTCGAAAAATCCGAATGGCTCCACTTGGCCAAGCGCCAGATTCGAGGCAATGGCCAACGAGACCAGTAACACCACCGGCACGGGCGAGGTGCCTTCGGCGATTTCCGACATGATCAAGGCACTGGTCGCGAGAATCAGCGTGTAGCGGCAGATCAAGAAGAGTTGCTTGCGCTTCTCTGCGTCTGAGGCCCGGATCAACATGCGGGGTGAAGCGGAAGCAACGTGCATGCCCGCGTCGATGAGCACAGGATTTCGTTCCCGCGGCTCGTCCGGCCCTCATGTCGAAGCCGTGACGACGCCATTCGGATGACGCACCGTCACAAGTAGACAATACGAACCGGCGCAGGATGCAATCGTCCCCGGCTTTGCCCTTGGTCGTTTTCGCCGAATGTGATCTCAGGTAACGCCGTTGAGGGAGCACGCACCGGAACTGATCCGCAGAGTCCTCTGCGGTCGAGCGGAGGGCGGCGCAAGCCGGCGGGTGCAACCACGCCCCATCAGCCCTCCCGCTCTTTACCCCGCGACGCCCGCGGCAAAAACGCCCGCGCGTATGATGACAAACATCATGCCCATAACGTAAGATGCATCATGGGCACAATGTAAGCGTGTTTTCTACGGTCGGGGTCCCGTGATCACACCACAGACAGCAGTAAGCCTGCGCAACCGCAGAAAGAGCGGGCGCACCCAGGCCGAGCGGAGCGCCGAGACCCGCGAGAAGATCATTGCCGGGGCCACGGCGTGCATCGCCGAACGTGGCTTCGGAAATGCCACCATGTTCAACATCGCCCATCGGGCGGGTGTGACTTGGGGGGCCATGCAGCACCATTTCGGGGACAAGGACGCCATCCTCGATGCGGTGATCGACCGCAGCCTGCGGGAGTTCACTGCACTGATGGAAGGATTGCGCGTGGCGGAGCCGGAGATCGAACGGCGTGTCCGCAGCTTCACCCGCCGCGCCTGGGTGGCATTCAAGGGACCGTACTACCGCGTCATCCTCGACATTCTTCTCCATCGTCCCGAGAAGACCGAGCGAATCGCGGCGGCGTTCACCGCACTCTGGACCCAGATTTTCGGCGATCTCCGCCTCTCTCAGGAGCGGCGGTTGGCGGCCCAGCGCTTCACCTTCACCATGCTGAGCGGGATTGCGACGGAGTCGGTGGTGATCCCGGGGATCGACCCGTCGCCGCTGCATTTCGCGGTACTCGAACGCACGCTGACGGACATGCTGCGTCGCGAGAACCGGGCACATACGCGGTCGGGCGCGACCGGCGCCAGGATAAATCCGGGCGGCAACGAGAATCGGAAAGGAGTTCGTGATGGCTGATTACGATGCGATCATCGTTGGGGCGGGGCACAACGGTCTGGCGGCCGGGGTGACCCTGGCCAAGGCGGGGTTGCGGGTGCTGTGCCTCGAGCGAACCGGCCAGGTGGGCGGCATGGCAATCACCAAGGAACTGTTCAAGGGCTTCAAACACAACGTTGGTGCCTGGGCCTTGCTGGTCTTTCCCGAGGAAATGCACCACATCCTGGAATTGGACAAATACGGAGTCGAGATCATGACGCCGCGGACCTCGTACTGCGTATTCGGGGCCCCCGAGGATCCCCCGTTCGTGGCGCACGCCGACCCCAGCGAGATGATGCAGCACCTCATGACGAACCACGGTCCCGACGGGATGCAGGGACTGATGGGGTTGTTCGAGTACCTGCAGGTGTTCGGCAACATCTTCGCCACCGAGCGGGGCAAGGTTCCCGACTCCATCGACGCCATCATTGCCGCAGCGCCCGATGCGCCAACGCGCGAAACCTTGCTGACGTGCTTTTACGGCAGCGCGATCGACGTGATCCGCAAGTTCTTCCCCGACCCGACCAAGCACCGCTGCATCACCGGATCGCTTGCGGCAATGACAATCGACGGTACGCACATGGGGCCGTACAGTCCCGGTTCGGCGTGCTCGATGGCTTACCACTACACGGTCAGCGGCACCGCCAATCTGTTCAAGATGCCCAAGGGGGGCATCGGCGCCGTTTCCGATGCGATCCTGAAAGGGTTCGAAGCCCACGGCGGCACGGTGCAGTACCGTGCCGACGTCCAGCAGTTGCTGGTGGAGAACGGCAAGGTGGTGGGAGTTCGGTTGCGTGGCGGCGAGACCATCTCCGCGAAGCTCGTGCTTTCGAGCGTCGATGCGCGCTCCACGTTCATCAAACTGGTTGGCGAGCAGCATCTCCCCGCGGAGTTCGTGCACGCCGTGAAGGAGATCGAGTACACCAACGGCTACATTCAGCTGCACCTGACCTTGAGTGAACTCCCGGAGTTTACGGGGCACATGGCGTTCGCCAACGAGAACAACATCCGCTGGCTGACAAGCTATATCCCATCTCCCGAACATCTGTCGCACTGCTGGGAGCAGTACCGCCGCAACCAGGTGCCGGACGATCCGGTCAGCTACTGCTACATCCCGAGCCTCATGGATCCCAGCCTGGCGCCGCCCGGGTACTACACCTGCACGATGTTCTCGCACTACTTCCCCGCCGACCTGCCACCGGCGCAGCATGATGAGATGAAAAAGGTGATGGCCGACCGGGTGATCGATCAGATCAACAAACGCGCGCCCAACTTCCGGCGGGCCATTGTCGACCAGGCCATTCTCACGCACGAGTACTTCGGATCGAAGTTCGGTATCACCGGCGGAGATTTTGCGCACGGGCTGCTCCATCCCGGTCAGATGTGGCACCGGCGCCCGGTGCCCGGATGGGGCAACTACCGGACGCCCATCACCAACCTCTACATGTGCGGCTCCGGCTGCCATCCCGGTCCGGGCATCACCGCGCTGCCGGGGTACAACAGCGCGCGCGAAGCCCTCAAGGCGTGGCAACGGTGAAACCGGGCGTGGTGGAGGGTGCAGGAGATTCGGGATGAGCGGAACACGCTACACCTTCTGTCGGATTTGCGAGACCATGTGCGGTCTCGCGGTGACCGTCGAGAACAACCGCGTGACCGCCATCACCCCGGACCCCGCGCACGTTGCCAGCCGCGGGTACAGCTGCGTCAAAGGGGTGCATTTCGACCAGGTGCAGCACAGTCCGGATCGCCTCCTCCACCCCATGAAGCGATTGGGGGACCGCTGGGAGCGGATCACCTGGGATCAAGCGCTGGCCGAGATCGGTGCCCGCCTGCGGGCGCTCGTCCAGACGCACGGCCCGCAGGCCGTGGGGTATTACGGGGGTGCATCCACCGGGGTCAATCTCATCGCGCCCTTGTTCCGGGGCGCCTGCTTTGCCGCGCTCGGGACGCGCTCCATCTACGGCAACAGTTCCCTCGACTGCGCCAACAAGTTTCGCGTCTGCGAGGACATGTACGGCCACTGCTTTCGATTGCCGTTCCCCGATGTCGACCACAGCCGTTTCCTGCTCTTCCTCGGCGCCAACCCCGCGGTCTCCGGCGGCGGGCTGTTCCATCTCCCCAACCCGGTGCAGCGGCTGCGGGCCGTGGTGCGACGTGGCGGCCGCGTCGTGTTCGTCAACCCCCGGCGGACCGAGACCTCACGGGCCGGCGAGCATCTCTTCATCCGTCCCGACACCGATGTCTTTTTCCTGGCGGCCTTCCTCAACGAACTGATCACCTGGGGCCACGTCGACCGCGCGCGGGTCGAGCGCTACATGACGGGGTTCGAGGACCTGCGCGAGGTGGTCACGCCGTGGACGCCCGAGCGTGCGGAGGCGGTGACCGGCATCCCCGCCGCCAGCCTGCGCAACCTCGTGACAGCGTATGCCGCTGCCGATGGCGCGGCGCTGCACATGTCCACCGGCGTAAACCAGGGCCGTCATGGGACGCTCTCTGCCTGGTTGCTCGAGTGCATCAACGCCGTGTCGGGCAATCTCGATCGGCGCGGGGGCAGCCTGATGGGGCAGGGCATCTTCGACTGGCCCGCGGAAGGCAAGCGCACCGGCCAGTCCATGCGCACGGTCGATCGCCACGACGGCATGCCGACGATCGTCGGCAGCTACCCCACGTCTCTGCTCGCCGACGACATCCTCCAGCCCGGACCGGACCGCGTGCGCGCCCTCATCGTCGAGGCGGGCAATCCCCTGCTCGTCGCGCCGAATCCGCGCGGCCGTCTCACCGAGGCGCTGCGACAGCTCGAGCTGGTGGTGAGCATCGACCTGTTTCGCAACGAAACGGGGAACCTGGCCCACTACATCCTGCCGGCGACCACCTTCCTCGAGCGTGCCGACCTGCCGTACGCGATGCACAGCCTTTTGGGCGATACGCCGGTGCGCTACATTTGTTACACGGATGCCGTCCTCGAGGCCCCGCCCGACGTGCGTCCGGAGTGGTGGATTTATACGCGCCTGGCGGATGCGGCGGGCCTCACCCTGTTCGGTTCACGCTGGCGCCATTGGGCGGTGCAGCTGAACGCACGCCTGGCGCTGTCGCGGTGGGGCCGGTTGGTCGCTGCCACGCCGGAGCGGCTGATCAGCGCGATGCTGCGGCGCAGCGGTGTGGGTTCCCGGCGCGAGCACCTGCGCAAATGGCCGCACGGGCGCCTGCTCGACGAGAACCAACCGGGGACCTTCCTCGGCACGCCGCGCGTGCTCACCGACGACGGCAAGGTGCATCTGGCGCCGGCGGAGATCGTCGCCGCGGCACACCAGCTGGAGCAGAGCTATGCGCGCGAGCTGCAGGATCGCCAACGGCTCAAGTTGATCACCAAGCGCGAGTTGCGTTCGCTGAACTCGTGGATGCACAACAACCCACGGCTGGTCAGCGACCGGACTAACTACCTGTACGTCCACCCCGAGGACGCGGCCCAACTCGCCGTGCGAGAGGGGGACCTGGTGGAGGTGGCCTCGGCGTTCGACTCGGTGCAGGTGCCAGTGCGGGTGACGGACGAGATGATGCCGGGCACCGTGGCGCTGCCGTACGGGTGGGGCCATGGCGATGCCGATGGCTTGTCGATCGCAAAGCAGCATCCGGGCGTAAACTCCAACCATCTCGCTGGCGATGGTCTGCAGAACATCGAGGCGCTTTCAGGGATGGCGCACCTGTCGGGCATCGTGGTCGACGTACGCGCTGTCGAACCCGCGTGGAAGCGCGGGGCGCTGTGAGTCGGCGCATGGCCGTCGGCATCGGCTGACGGCCACGCACCGAATAATTTTGAGGGCCGTGTGCGCGACCGCATTGCGCTGATCGCCGGGTTGTTGCGGGAGTCGTGCTGGCTGGCGGCTGAACGCCTCGGGCGCGCTACCGAGGTCCCGGGTGGGGCAGCCGAGGTGACCCCGCAATGGCTCACGCGCGCCCTGCAGGCAGACTTTCCCGGGGTGCAGGTCGGGGCGATCGAGCCGATCGACCAGCATGCGGGGACCACCGATCGGGCGCGCTTACGACTCACCTATGACGATCCCGGCGCGGGTGCGGCGCCACCGCCGTCGGTGTTCATCAAGGCCGTTCCGCCGGATGTGAAGACCCGGCTGTTCATCAACCTCATGCGTCTGGGCCTGCATGAGGTGCGCTTCTACCGGGAGATCGCCCCGGCGCTCTCCGTCGCGCACCCGCGGCTGTTCCATGCGTGCCTCAGCGGACCGGCGCAACGCTTCGTCCTTGTGCTCGAAGACGTTGCGGAGCGCGGCGCCCGCTTCACCGACGCGGCGTCGGCGGCGACGGTGGACCTGGTGAGAACCGTCATGCGCGAACTCGCCCGCTTGCACGCCTGCTTTTGGAACAGCCCGCGTTTGCGCGGCGACCTCGCGTGGCTGCGCTCGCCAACCCACCGTCCAAGAGCGGCCGTGGAGAGGTACGCCTGCGCCGCGGCAGTCGCACCCGCCCTGCGGCGGTTTGCCGACGTGGTCGCGCCGCAACTGCACGCGATTGCTCCGCGGATCATGGAGCGGCGTGACGCCTTTGAAGCCGCCTGGGGCCGCGGCCCGCAGACGGTGGTGCACGGTGACGCCCACATCGGCAACCTGTACCTCTTGCCCGAGACGGTCGGGTTTCTCGACTGGCAGGTGGTGCAACGCTGCCAGGGCATGCGGGACGTCACGTATTTCCTCGTCGGTTCCGTGCCGACGGCGCTGCGTCGCGCGCATGAGCGCGACCTGATCGGTGCGTACCTGACAACGCTCCGTGCCGAAGGGGTGGCGGCGCTCGCGTCCGACGAGGCCTGGCGGCAATACCGCTTGCACGTCCCGTGGGCGCTCTTCTCCGCGGTCGTCACTGCCTCCTCGGCAACCATGCAAGCCGAAGCCGTCGGCCGCGCCGCCCTCGAGCGAACCTGCGCCGCCGTGCTCGATCTCGATCCGCTGGGGGCATTGGAGCAGCATTGATCGGTGCGGTCAGCCACGTCGGGGGAAGTTCTTCCCTCGCTGTGTGCGCGGGGGTGCGGTATCACGCGGGACTGCGCCGGCTTGCGGGCGTGAGGGCATGAGGGCGTGGGGCCCAATCTGGATACGGGCGTTTCCAAGCCCTGAGGGCCTCAGGCCTCACGCCCTCATGCCGCTAACCCAGCTGCCGTCTCCCTCACTTTTCCACGACCAGCTCGGCGTCGAGGCGAATCGGCCGCGACAGGTTGAAGTAGTTGGGCGAGGTTCGGCACACGGTGTTGTGAATCTCCTGAAACTGTTCCGGTGTGCCGTTGCCCTTGATGTGCACCGTGTAGCGGATCGACTCGTACCCAGGGGGCACGGTCTCGTCGATGCCCAGAAAGCCGCGCAGGTCGAGTTCGCCCGCGGTTTCGATGGAGAGCTCCTCGAGAGTGATGCCGTGGACCGCGGCGTTGGCGACGTAGCCTACCATGATGCAGGCGTTCAGCGCCGTCAGCAGCATCTCCTGCGGATTGGGGGCGCTGTTCTGGCCGAGCAACTCGAAGGGCTCGTCGACGTTGACCTCGAAGTGGCGGGTGACCTCCTGCCCGCCGATACGGTACGAATCGACCGTTGCCCGGCTGCGGGTCTGTCCCATCCATGCGGACTTGACCTTGAACTCGACCTTGCCCTTGGCCGGATCGGCCTTGATGTCGCTGATCACACCCTGCAAAGCCTGCACGTCGATGCCGTTCACCGGCGCGTTGGTGTGCTGTTTGGTTGCTGCTTTTGCCATGATCGTTCTCCTTCTCGTCTAATGTGTAGGTTGCGTGTTTGCCTGGTCCGTTTGTCCGTCGGTTCAGCTGAAAGCCGGTGCCATCTTCTCCACGTGCTCCCGCGCGGCCGGGCGCAACGATCCGAGCGTGGCGAGGAAGTTCTCGTGCGTCATCCCCGAGCCCAGATAGGTCCAGCGGGTCGCCTGCCGCTGCGCGGCGAGGAACTGCTCGCGCTCGGCCTCGCTGAGCACGCGGCCCGTGGTCGCTTCGAAGCTCTCCAGGTCGAATTCGACTTGCTTCATTAGGCCGCCGTCAAGCAGGGCGCCGATCTTGGCATACTCGTCGATCGCGGAATCGATCTGCTCAGGCTTGCATGCTTGGCTGAGCGCTTCGACCATCAGCGTATCGAGCTTGGCGTGCTGCGCCTCTTCCATCCAGTGGTGGCGCAGGAGGCTCTTGAACTGCGGGTCGAGGTCCTGATTGTCGTGGATGCTCTCGACGTAATGCTTCTGCGTCATCCACTCGATTTGCAGAATGACCAGGGCCACGGCGAGTGGGTGGTGCGACAGCACGGCACGCGCGATCTCGTGCGGTGGTCCGATCACCTCGCAAGTGTTGCCGAAGCCCGCTTCGAACTCGCGGCGGAAACACTTGAAGAGATGGATGTGCTTGGCCTCTTCGCCCGCGAATCCCAGCAGGGCGCGCACGCGATAGTCGTCGGCATGCAAATGGGTACGCGCATGGTCGAGCACGAACGGCAGGATGAACTCCTCGACCAGCCCGAACACGTACAGATAGTCGTGGCCGCGGATCTGGTTGAGGACGCGCCTCTCCGCCTCGCTGAGAAAGGGCAGCGTCTCGACGCGTGCGAACGACTCGGGCATGAAGGGCTTGCCGAAGTCGAGCGGCTTGTCGCCGCCGATGAGGTCTTCGACCCGCCACTGGACTCGCTCCGAGGCCGCGAGCACCGCTTGATACGTGTAATTGTGTTCCATGTTCTCTCTCCTTTCTCTGCAGCCGCTGTCTGCGGCCGCCGTCTCTGTTGTCACCAGCATTAGTGCCGGGAGCGTTTGAACTGCCGTTGGAGCGAGCGTGGAATTTTCGTTGCCTCCCCCTGTTTCAACTGGCCCCAGGCTCAGGTAAGCTGGCGGCACTTGCACAATTCGAGGCGTTGGGTGATCGGAAGCTCTTCAAATTCAGCGGTTTGAAGGAAGTCGGAGACCCTTTGCTGCACCCCGAGGGTGGATGTTGACCGAAGGGGGAAAGGTGACCAAGGCGAAGCGCACGCTCGTAGAGTCCCGCAGAATGGATGTGGTGGGACGCTCGCGGTCCCTGGCGGACGGGGATGCCGATGCGGCGCGGCCGTTGCCGTTGCTGTGCCTGCGGGTGTTGGGGGAGCTCGAGTTATGGCGCGGCACGCAACGCCTTGAGTTGCCACCGTCGAAAAAGACGCGAGCCCTCCTCGCTTACCTGGCCGTGACGCAGCGGGCGCAACGACGCGAGCGGCTCTGCAGCATGTTCTGGGACGTGACCGATGATCCCCGCGCTGCCCTGCGCTGGAGCTTGAGCAAGCTGCGGGCGTTAGTGGACGCGTGCGGTGCCCAGCGCATCATTGTCGATGGCAGCGGGGTGGGTTTCGATGCCGCCGGGGCGCGCGTCGACCTGTTCACGGTTCGCGAGCACCTGGCAACACCGGCAAGTGCTTTCACCGGCGAGCAGTTGGTGGCCGTGGCCGCCGAATTTCGTGGGGAGTTCCTCGAAGGTTTGGATCTACCGGACTTTCAGGAGTTCCAGTTCTGGTGCCTGGCGATGCGCGAGGAAGCCCGTTTGTTGCACGCCCGCGTTCTACGCAGCCTCGTTGACCGGCTCGTCGGTGAGCCGGAGCAGGCCTTGCCGTACGCGCGCACCCTGGTGCAGATCGATCCACTCAATGTCGGTGCGTACATCTCGCTGCTGCAGCTCCTTGCCCAGGCGGGGCGCTCTCGCGAGGCCGAGCAGCACTACGACGCGGCTCAGCGGCTGCTCCGCGACCTGCGCTCTCCCGAGGTCGAGCGGCTGACCGAGGCGTGGAGCAGCATCGGCCGCGGTCCGTCGCTTCGCGCCGTTCCCGCGCTGGCCAAGGCCGAAGCACCGGTGGCACCGGCGAGTCCCGGCGCGCCGCGATTGGTTGGACGGCAGGAGGAGTGGAGCCGGACGATGGCGGCGCTGAAGGAGGTGACGCAGTGGCGCCACCTGCGCGTCGTGACCGTCGCCGGTGAACCGGGCATCGGGAAGACGCGCCTGCTGGAGGAGCTGCTGGCCACGGTGCGCGGGCAAGCCGGGACGGTGCTTGACGGTTGCGCTTACGAAGCCGAAATGAGCCGTCCGTACGTCCCCTGGATCGACGCGCTGCGTCGCATTGCGTCGGTGTCGGTGGGCGACACCATCGGTTCCGACCTGGCGCCGTTGCTTGCGGAGCCGGGCGCCTCCTCCGGTGACCGGACCAGCCGCGATCGATTGTTCGGCGCCGTGGTCGAGCTGATTGCCGCCCGTGCGCACAGCGCGCCCCCTGTCCTGGTGGTCTTCGATGACGCGCATTGGTGCGACGACGCATCCGCCGAGCTGCTGCATTACGTGGCGCGTATGAGTCGCAGCCGTGCCGTTCTCATACTGCTGGCGGTGCGTGCCGGCGAGCTGCCCGACAACCAACCGATGCTGCGCTTCTTGCGTAGCGTGCGACGGGAGGGGTTGCTGGACGAGATCGAGGTCGCGCCACTGAGCGCGGCGGAAACGGAAGAGTTGATACGAGCAGCGGCGCCGGGAACGCAGATCGGGAACATCCCCGCGGAGGTTGCCGGGAATCCGCTGTTCGCACTGGAGTTGGCGCGTGCCCAGGCGCACCGTGCGGGTCCGGTTCCCGCCACGCTCCGCCAGCTCGTGCGGGACCGTATCGAGCGTCTGCCGCACGATGCCGCCGAGGTGCTGCGCTGGGGCGCCGTGGTCGGACCGACGTTTCAGGTGCACCGGCTGAGCGAACTCGCACCTTTCGACATCGAACGGCTCGTCTCGGCATTGGAGAGCCTGGAGCGCCATGCCCTGCTGCGGGCCGTGCCCGATGGCGCCGCGGCCGGAACGGCATACTCCTTCGCGCACGAGATCGTGCGTCAGGTCGTCTACGCCGAGCTGTCGGGGCCACGTCGCAAACTCATGCACCAGCGCATCGCCAGCGCGCTTCAGTCCCGGATGGCGGAGGATGTCACGCTGGCGGCGGATCTTGCCCACCACGCGGCCTTGGCGGGTGACGCAGCGGCGGCTGCCCGCGCGTGCGTGCTGGCCAGCCGCAGGTACCTGCGGCTGTTCGCCGCCACAGAAGCCAACGCGACGGCGCGGCGGGGCATGCACCACGCCGCGCAGTTACCGGAGCCGGAGCAGGTCCGACTCATGCTCGAGCTGGCCGAGATCCGCTACGCCGCGCACCGGCCGCGGCGGGCGACGGAAGCGGCGCGCATCGTCGAGGAACTGGCGCAGCGCGCGCTCGACCAGGGGTGCATGGAACACGCGCGGCTGGGCTTCCACGTCGCCAGTTACATCCGCTGGGAAGGTGGTGAGTGGTCGGATGCGCAACGCCAGATGATGCGTGCCGAGCAGGTCAGCCGCCTGGGCGACGAGCGTGAACGCGTCGTGGCACTGGCCGAAGCCGCGCGCTGCTTGACCATGCTCGAACGCGACTTGAGCCATGCCGACGCGCTGATTGCCGAAGCCGGGGCGCTGTCGACTCGGCTCGCCATCGAGCCTGCCGCCATTCCCGATGCGATCGGTATGCTGCGCCTGCATGAGGGCCGACTCAACGCGGCGGCGGAGCACTTCCAGCGGGCCCGTGAGCTCTGCCGCAAGGAAGAGGACCGACTGGGCGAATTTCGCGCCCTGGAACACCTCGTCATGGTCGAGCTGCAGCGCCGGCGTCTTGCTGCGGCGCAGGCGCTGTGTGCCGAGCTCGTTCAGATCGCCGGCCGTCTGCGCGAAGGCAGCGAGGCGCCGTTCGCACGCGCCGTGTCGGCACTGTGCCGATACGCGTCGACACCGGAGGCGGCGTCGGAGCTCGATGCGGCCCTTACCGAGTTACGTGCAGCCGATGCCAAGCAGCGCCTGGGGTACGTGCTGAGAAGCGCGGCCGAGGTCGAGCTGCAGCGCGGTGATGCGAGCACGGCGCGTCGGCGGGCGAACGAAGCGTTGCGACACGCGCGGTGCTTGGAGCGGCCGAGTGATGAGGTGCTGGCGCGCGTGGCGCTGGCACGCGCGGCCGCCCTTCTTGGCGATGAATTAGGCTACAAACGGCAACGGGCGGAGGTGACGCCCGAAGCGCTGCGTCACGTTTCTGCTGAAGCGCGCGCCGCGGTTGCCGGCTTGCGCGCTGGTGATGGAGGCGTCCGGGCGACGCCAGCGATCGGTCGGCGGCGACGCAGGACAAAGGGGGCATGATGGAACCCATAATTTTGGAACAGTGCTTGCCGCCACCCGTGCGCATTGCCGACGTTGAGGCGCTGGAGCGCCAATCTCAGTGGTGCAGGCAGCAATACCGCGTGCGACACGTCAGCAGTCTGCTGTCGCTCGACGGCGAGCATTTGGTGTGCCTCTTCGATGCGCCCGACGCGGAGTCGATGCGCAACGTGCTGCGTCAACTCGGTCAACCGTACGTGGCGTTGTGGGCGGCCTCGGTGCACATGCCACCGCAGTCGGCGCCGGCAGAACCCCTGCGCACCAACGAATCGGCGCTCGTCGTGGTCGAGCGCCGGTTCCCGCAGCCGGTGGACTTCGAGTCGGTTCAGGCCATCGAGGAGCGTGGTGCCTGGTGCCTCGAAGCCCATCGCGCGCGGTTTCTGCGCACGTTTTTCGCCAAAGACCGATGCCGGATGATCTGTCTGTACGACGCTCCGGACGCCGAGGCCGTGCGCTTGGCACAGACCCAAGCGGGAATGATGTTCGAACGCGTGTGGGCGGCGACACTCTACGAATCGCCCCATCAGGGGTGAGTGGGCGCCCGTATGGCAGCCGTTGTCCACTGTCCAGAGGCGACCGGCGTGCTGCACCCAATCAGCCGATCACGCGAAAAACGGTGTTACCGCGCCGGGGCCGCGTTGATGCGGTCGATCAACTGGCGCAAGCGCCCGAAGTGGCAGCGGTCGAAGCGAAACACCAGCCGCGGCAGGTGAAAGATGTCGGCGTCGTCGCGCTCGGCTGGGAACGCCTGCCGTTGCTCCATGACACCCTCGACGAGGATGTCACGGAAGTCGTCGGTCAGTTGCTGTACGAATGGTTGCGGGAGCGGGCGCAGTAACCGGATGACGAGCTGCTCGCCGACGTAGCGAGAGGAGTGATACACGCGATAGAAGGTGACGATTTCATTCACCGCCGTGTTGACGTTGTCGGTAACCGTATAGAGCGACAGGTCTTCCGGCGCGATCATGCCGCGCCGCAGGATGTGGTCCTCAACGTAGCGTTGCCAGGTCTTCCAATACGTGCCGCGCGACCGGTCGAGCAGCACGAGCGGGACCGGCTTGGTCTTCCCCGTCTGCAGGAGGGTTAGAGTTTCGAAGCCCTCGTCGTGGGTACCAAATCCGCCGGGGAAGAGGACGACCGCATCGGCTTCCTTGATGAAGAACAGTTTGCGGGTGAAGAAATACCGGAAGCTCATGAACTTCGGGTCGCCGTGAATGATGGGATTCGGCGATTGTTCGAACGGCAGGCGGATGTTGATACCGAAGCTGCGATCGCGCCCGGCGCCGCGCTGACAGGCCTGCATGATGCCGGGTCCGGCGCCGGTGATGACCATGTAGCCGCAGGCGGCGATGCGCGCCGCGAAGCGCTCCGCGAGCTTGAAGACCGGATCACCGGTGCGGGTGCGGGCCGAGCCGAACGTGCTGACTTTGCGCACGTGGTGGTACGGGGCGAACAGCTTGAACGCATCGCGCAACTCTCGGAGAGCGCCGCTGGCAAGCTTGAGATCGCCGATTGAAGCGCCGTCATGGGCGAGATGGCGGAGCGTGGCGGTCATGCTGTCGAGATAGCGCTGCTGTGTGGCGCTGACGCTGAGGGGACTCTGCAGCCCGGGCCCGCCGGCCGCGGCGGGATGCTTCATTGCCATACGACATCTATAGATGAAATCCGGGCCGAACGAGAGCGGCGGGGCCCGAGTTGCCGCGCGAGCACCCGCCGACGCGCGCGAACCGGAACGACGTCGGTGCGGATCGGCCGCTTCGGCACGCGTGGAATGCCCCGAGCCCACGTTGCCCGGCCCGGTATTCCTGCTGAGACGATTCTGGCCACGAAACCGTGCATGGCGGGCGGTTTCCCGCTAGACTGCCGGCGACACGAACGACAGAATGCGCATGAGCCGGCTGCCCTGCCTTGCACGGCGTGTCTGTCGGTGCGTGAGACGATGCTGCCTATGTCCGCCAAACTGACGCCAGAGGAGATTCGGGCCCGCTTTCGGGTGGTCTGTATCTGCAAGGGCGTCAAACTGGGAAAAATCGCCGATGCCATCAGCGCCGGGGCGACGACGGTGGAACAGGTCAACCGCGCCACCGGGAGCGGCAGCGGAACCTGCGGTAACGAGGCCGGCGTTACCCGCTGCCGCCCGGTGATCGAAGAGCTGTTGCGTACTGGCGGGAGACCGCCCGTTGAGACGCCAGCGCCGGCGGCCGCGGAGAAGGACGACGAGGTCTGGTTCCCGACGCCAATGCGAAAATCCAGCGCCGATTGATATCCCACCGTCGTCTGACTCCCGGTGCTGGCGTGCCTGCGGAGTCATCCCTTACATTCGTGACGCTGCTTCGCTATGCATGGGCGGCCCATGTCTGGGCAAGGAGGAAAGCGATCACATGAATCCGAGCGAGTGCGTGCTGTTCAGCGGTGGGCTGAAGGGGACGGAAGCTACCTTTGGCGCGACGGCGGAACGCTACGGCATCGAAGAGGTCAACTTTACGTTCGATGGGCATCAGATCGAGCGCACGCGTGGTGTGCGGACCCTGAGCCACGCGGAGCTGCAGCACGGCGACGTCAGCCTGGCGTACGTCTCGAAGTTGATGCACCGACACTACCCCGACACGGACTACATCAAGAAGGTCCTGCAGACGATCTGGCACCAGGTCAACAATGCGCAAGAGATCTACGTGGTTGGGAGGATCCTGGAGGACGAGACGGTGATGGGAGGTACCGGCTGGGGCGCGGAGTTCGCCAAGCTGTGCAACAAGCCGCTGTGCGTCTTCGACCAGGACCGCGACGGTTGGTTCCAGTGGACCGGCTCGGCATGGCAGCCGGCCGATGCGCCGGTGATCCGCCATCCGCATTTCGCCGGGAGCGGCACACGCTTCTTGCGCGACAACGGCAGAGCGGCGATCGAGCAGCTCTTTGCCCGCTCCTTTCCTCGTTCCTGATTTTTCGATCGGGCGGCGGTTGCCGATTCCGAGCCGGATGGGCTTCTGCTAGCGTGCAGGTACCATGCAACGCGACATTCAATTGGATCCGTACGAGGCGCGCCTGTTCGGTGTGCTGATCGAGAAGGCGCTGACGACGCCGGAACAGTACCCGCTGTCGATCAACGCCGCGACCAACGGTGCCAACCAGAAAAGCAACCGCGATCCGATCCTGTCGCTCGAAGAGGATCAGGTCGCCATGGCGCTGGAGCGGTTGGTGCAGAAGTATCTCGCCCGCAAGGTCTTCCCGGCCAACAGCCGCGTCGAGAAGTACTGCCACAACGGCAAGGACGGGCTCGGCCTCGACACACGCGAGCTGGCGATCATGGCCGAGTTGTTGATGCGCGGCCCGCAGAGCGCCGGGGAACTGCGCACCCGGGTCAGCCGCATGCAGGCGATCGAGTCGCTCGACGCGCTGGCGGCGCTCCTCACGCCACTCATCGAGAAGGGATTCGTCAAGCGGCTTCCGCCGTCGCCGGGATCACGTGCCGAACGCTTCGTCCAGCTCTTGAGCCCCGACCTGCATCCGCTCGATGCGCCGCAACCGGCATACGTCGGCGCGGCCCCGGACAACGCGCACCCGATCAGTACGCCGATCGCCGATCTTGCCGCCCGGCTCGAACAGGTGGAAGCCGAGGTCGAGCGGCTACGCCAGCGCTGCCATGCGCTGGCCGCCAAGCTGGGCCAGTCGTTCGACGACTAGCGCACGGTGCCGCGCAGCGCCGCGATGCGCTCCTCGATCGGCGGGTGCGACATGAACAGGCGCACCAGCCCCCGGCCGACGCCGCCCGAGATACCGAAGGCCGCCATCTGGTCGGGTAAAGGTTCGGGATGGGCCCTCTTCAGCCGCTCGAGCGCGGCGATCATGTTGTCGTGCCCCGCCAGGCGGGCGCCGCCGGCGTCTGCACGAAACTCGCGGCGCCGACTGAACCACATGACGACGACGCTTGCCAGAATGCCGAGCACAAGCTGCGCGACAACGGTCGTGATCCAGAATCCCGGTCCGTGCTCGCGCTCGGTCTTGAACACGATGCGGTCGACGGCGTGGCCGACTACGCGGGACAACACGATGACGAACGTATTGACCACCCCCTGGATCAGAGCGAGCGTGACCATGTCGCCGTTGGCCACGTGGCTCACCTCGTGCGCGAGGACGGCGTCCACTTCCTCGCGCCGCATGTTGCTGACGAGTCCGCTGCTCACGGCGATCAGCGCCTGGTTGCGGCGCATTCCGGTGGCGAAAGCGTTGGGGTCGGGAGAGTCGTAGACGGCGACTTCCGGCATGCCGATGCCGGCACGGGTTGCGTGCTGCCGCACCGTCTCCAGCAGCCGTGCCTCGGCTGAGTTTCTCGGCTCGGTGATCACCCGTGCCCCGGTCAGCCGCTTGGCGGTCCACTTGGACAGTGCCAGCGAGATGAACGAGCCGCCCATGCCGAAGACAGCGGCGAAGGCAAGAAGGTTGCCGAGGTCGAGTCCGACGCCCTGTGCGTCCAAAATGCGTTCGATGCCGAGCAGGTTCAGGGTGAGGCTCAGCACCAGCAGGATGGCGATGTTGGTGGCAAGAAACAGAGCAATGCGCTTCATGGTCTCTCCTTCTCAATGAAAACGGTGTGGCTGCGGTAGCCAGGGCGTGAAGGCAAACAGGTCACGCTCGCCGGGCTTCAGCGGCTCCTTCGAAAGCCGCTGCGATTTCGGCGAGCAAAGCCGCTTCCTGGCTTGACACCTTCGAACCCAGGCCCATGAAACCGCCGGCGGCTTCGGCGACAGCGCGCGCCTGGCGCAGCAGTTCCATCCTGAGCGCTTCGCATTCCTCGGCCGGCAGTGTTGCGCAAATGTTGGCGATGTACTGCTCCCACATTCTCTTGAGGCCGGGCTGCCGCCGTTCCGAGAGAGCGCCGTCGATGAGCCGATAGCCGGAGCTTGACGCGTCCAGGCCCGCCGCCCGTGCTGCGGCGAGGATCGCCTGCTTCTCGGCGTCCTCGACACTTCCATCGGCCCAGGCGACCTCGACCAGAGGCACGAGCGACAGTGCGGTGAGGGTGTCGGCGCTGATCCCGAATGCCACAAGCTGATCGAGGAGTACCTGATCGGTAATACGCGACGCCGCGGCAAGTGCTGCCCGCGCCGCCCACCGCTCCTGTTCCCTGCGCCGCTTCTCGATCAGCATTGCATCCTGACGGCGAAAGAACTCCGCTTCGATTGACTTTCGGCGATCTCCGAACAACTTGTCAGCCATCCGCAACTCCTTCTCGGTCGGTAGCCGCCCGCTGCGACCTCACTGCTCGTGAGCGGTTCGGCGCTGCGTCCGAGTCAACGCATCTCTAACAACGGCCACGACGTTGCACAAATGGATAATTTGTCGTGACATATTGGTTAAATCGATGTATTTCCCCACGCGATGGAGTGGCTGAATTATCAGCACCTGCTCTACTTCTGGGCGGTGGCGCGCCGGGGCAGCGTCACCCGGGCGGCCGCCGAGTTGGGTCTCGGGCAGCCGACGATCAGCGCCCAGCTGCGCAGCCTCGAGGAGAGCCTCGGGGAGAAGCTCTTCCGGCGCGTCGGACGAAACCTGGTCCTGACCGACGCCGGCCGTGACGTGCTGCGGTACGCCGATGAGATCTTTTCGCTCGGTCAGGAGCTGCTCGACACGGTGCGGGGTCGCCGCAAGGGGTCGATACGTCTGGCGGTGGGCGTCGCCGACGTCGTGCCCAAGCGGATCGCCTACCGCTTGCTGCAACCGGTGCTGGCACTGCCCGAGCCGGTACGCGTGCTCTGCCGGGAGGATAAAGCGGAGCGGTTGCTGATGGAACTGGCCGCGCACGCCTTCGACCTCGTCCTGACGGACCTGCCTCCGGCCCCCACCGTCAAGTTGAAGGTCTTCAGTCATTTGCTCGGCGAGTGTGGCGTGAGCTTCTGCGCCAGTACGAAGCTGGCCCGCGAGTACCGCCACGGATTTCCGCGCTCCCTCGACGCCGCACCGCTCTTGCTGCCGACGGAGAACACGGCATTGAGGGGGACGTTGAACCGGTGGCTGGAAGAGCAGGCGATTCGCCCGCGGATCGTGGGGGAGTTCGAGGACAGCGCCCTGCTCAAGGCCTTTGGGCAGGCGGGGGTAGGGATCTTTCCCGTTCCGGCGGCGATCGAAGTGGATGTCCGGAAACAGTATGGGGTTGCGCTGGTTGGTCGCGTCGACGAACTGCGCGAACGATTTTACGCGGTGTCCCTCGAGCGGCGCTTGAAGCATCCGGCCGTGGTCGCGATCACGCACGCAGCGCGGGGGAAACTGTTCGGATGACGGCGGATCTTTGTCGGGCCGCCCCGAGGCGGAGTTGGTGGTGCGGCCGGACACGGGCCACCACGCGCGGTCAGTCGTCCGACGCGAAGCGCCAACGGATCTCGCGGGTGCCTCACTCTTCCGGAATCTTCTCCCACCACTGGCACCACCACTCACCGCCCACGAGGATGCGCAGCTTCGGGTGCCAGCAGTAACTGATCTCTTCATCGGGATTCAGGTAGTAGAGGCAACTCTGGCAACGCTCGTTCTCGTTGGGCTTGGCGCGCAGAATCGCGTCCTCTTGCAAGAAACGCAGCTCCATTGAGCGTTGCTCATCGATTTCCTTGGGCGCTGGTTTGGGCAGATCGTCAAATTCGTCGGCCATCGGGCTGGTCGCTCCTGATTCTGTCGTTACGGCGTGGTCCACGCCACGGGATACGGATCAACGTAACGCAGCCCCATCTCTAACACCAGGGTCCTCACTCTGGACGGACGCCGCGCCATTGGGTGGGCGGACTGGAGTCGCGCGCCAGCGTGTGGCTGTGCTACTCGGTGGAAGCAGGCACGATTGCTTGTGGAAAGGATCGACAATGAAAATCGGCATCGGTATCGGGGAGATCGGCGGGCACGCGGCGACGTTGGATGATTTGATTGCGCAGGCACAGCGGGCGGAGCGCGACGGGTTCGCCTCCGGATGGCTGGCCAACATCTTCGGCATCGATGCACTGACCGCGATCGCGCTGATCGGCCGAGCCACGTCGCGTCTCGCGCTCGGCACCGCCGTGGTGCCGACGTTCTCGCGCCATCCCGTTGCCATGGCGCAGCAGGCGCTCACGGTACAGGCGGCCACCGGTGGCCGCTTTTCGTTGGGCATTGGCCTGTCCCATCAGGTGGTCATCGAGTCGATGTTCGGCCTGTCGTTTGCCAAGCCGTTTACCCACATGAAGGAATACCTCGCGGCGCTGGCACCGCTCATCCGTAGCGGTAACGTGAGCGTCGACGGCAGCCAGTACAGCGTGCACGCCAGCGTGGCTGTGCCGGGGTCGAGCCCCTGTCCGATACTGCTGGCGGCGCTGGCGCCCAAGATGCTGGCGCTGGCGGGCAGCGAAGCGGACGGTACGGTCACGTGGATGACCGGGCCCACGACGTTGCGCACGCACACGATCCCGCGCATCACCGAGGCGGCGGCCGCCGCCGGGCGCCCGGCACCGCGCATCGTCGTTGGTCTGCCGATCGCGGTGACGACCGCTGTCGACGCGGCCCGGGAGCGCGCTCGGCATGTGTTCCGGATGTACGGCATGATGCCGTCGTACCGGGCCATGCTGGATCGCGAAGGGGTGGAAGCGCCGGGCGACGTGGCCATCATCGGCGACGAGGACAGCGTCGCCGCACAATTGCAGCACCTGGCCACCC
>JAGDMS010000352.1 GCA_017860575.1 Deltaproteobacteria bacterium
CGCGGGCCCTGGCGCGCCGGGTGCTCCTGTACACGGCCGCGCATGGTCCGCAGATTCAGCACTCGATTGCGTCGAAGGTGTTCTGTACGAGTACGGCGTTCGAGGTGGCGAGCGAGGCGGTACAAATCTTCGGCGGTGCGGGGCTGACCGAGGAATACCCGGTGGAAAAACTCTTACGCGACGCACGGGCTTGCATGCTGCAGGATGGGTGCAACGAAGTCCTAGGCCTCATGGGGGCATCGCGGCTCTAATCCGATCCGCTTGACCGTGACGCCCCGCTGCGCAAAGTGAACGGATCATGATCTTCTATTTTGACTTCGCCACCTATTTCCGGCTGCTGCGTCTCGCCATGCAGGAGGCTCCCGCGAGTCGCTGGCGGCTGCTGTTCCGCTTGCTGGTGCGCGTGCCGCTCGTGGCGCTGTTTCACGCCGTCTGCTTCTTCCTCGACGGCATCATGTTCCCGGGACTGCACAAGGTCGAGGTGCGGTCGCCGGTGTTCATCGTCGGCCACGCGCGCAGCGGCACCACGCTCCTGCACCGCCTGATGCACGAGGACGGCGACCGCTTCAGCTCGTTCATGCTCTACGAGCTGTGGTTCCCGTCGCTGCTGCAGAAGAAGGTCATTCGGTTCCTGGCGGCGTGCGATCGCCGCTTCCTCGGCAGTCGCATCGCCAAGCGTGTCCAGGCCTGGGAGGACAAGGTGTTCGGGCCGACGCGGCATATTCATCGCATGAGCCTGACCGCGCCGGAGGAGGACGATTTCATTCTCACGGCATCGTGCGCCTCGGGGTGGTGGATCGTCATGCTCCCCTATATGGGGCAGCTCGATTTCTACTATCTCGATCAGCACCCGCCCGCGCGGCGCCGGCGGCTGATGAATTTCTACAAGGAGTGCATTCGCCGTCAGCTTTACCTCAACGGCGCCGACAAGATCCATCTCAGCAAGAATCCGACCTTTTCCGGCCGCGTCGAGACCCTGATCGAGGCCTTCCCGGATGCGCGCATCGTGGTGCCGATGCGCAACCCGTACGACACCATTCCGAGCTTGCTCAAGCTCATGCAGGTGAGCTGGCGGGCGCGTGGGTGGAGCGATGAACGCATGCAGAGTTCGCTGCGGTACATGGCGGAGCAGTCATTCCACACCTACAAATATCCGCTCGAGGTCTTGGCGCGGCACCCGCAGACCAAGCAGGCGATCGTCGATTACCGCGATCTGGTGGCCGAGCCCAAGCGCACGGTCGAGGAGGTGTACGCGCAACTCGACTTCCCGGTGACGCCTGAGTTTGCCGCCACGCTCGAACGGGAGCAGCAACGGGCGAAGAAGCACGAAACCAGTTTCACCTACAGCCTGGACGAGTTCGGCCTCAAGGCCGATGAGATCCGCACCGCCCTCAGTGATCTCTTCGAGCGTTACGGCTGGGATGCGGACACACGCCCGCAAGCGGAGCGAAAAGGAGAAAGATAATGGCAGCTGACAGCGCGAAACAGCCTCAGACCCGAGCCGATGCGCGCGCGGACCTCCGCGTCGCCTGGGACGAGATGCTCACCGAATTGGCGCGGGCCCGCGACGCCATCGACAACCCGCGCCTGTACCCGCCGCCCATGAGTGACCGCAATCTGGCGGAAGGTTATCGCTACCTGCTGGGCTACATCTACGGCGCCATCGAGCGCACCCTGACGGAAGATCCGAAATTCCCGTCCTTCCGCCGGGCCCTGCAGCCGCTCGACAAGGCCACCATTGACAACCCCGACGCCATTTATTTCAGCGCTGCCATCGACGGCAACGGTACCTACCGTGTGCGCGGCAAGGCACAGGATTTTCGCCACTGGCGCGCGGAACCGGCCGCCGCCACGGGCCGCAAGGCGCCCCAGTACGTCATCTTCGAGGTCGCCAGCGGCTACTCCGGCGACAGCGGCTCCATCAAGGAGCTGGCGCCGGGTTCGCGCGTCATGACCGGCTCGCTCGACATCTCCAAACTCCAAGTCGAGCCGGACGGCTCGTTCGAGATCCTGCTGGCCCCGCAACGCCCCGAGGGCTACACCGGTAACTTCATCCCGACGAAGCGAGTCCGGCGATCGAAGCAGCCGGACGGCACCACCGTCGAGGTCGAGTATGTCGCGCGCTACCTCAGCGGCCGCGAACTGTTCCATGACTGGGAACGCGAGGAGGCGCTGGATCTGCACATCGCGCGTCTGGGCTTCGAAGGCGCGCACCCGCCCAACCTCGATCCGCCGACGGCGGCGGCGCAGATGAAACGGGTCGCCGAGATCGTCAAGAACCAGATGTACTTCTGGAACGAGTTCTACGCGGTGGTGCTCGAAACGTACGAAGACATGGACGGCGACGGCAAACGCTTCATGCCGCGCAACGACCTCAACGCACCGAACTTTGCGTCGATTCGCACCGGCGGCGGGCAGAGCACGAACCTCTACGCCGGCGGGGTCTACGAACTCGGGCCCGACGAAGCGTTGATCGTCGAAGAACGCATCCCCGTGCCGCCGGCCTACATCGGGTTCCAGCTCTCCAATCTCTGGGGCGAGTCACTCGATTACGCCAACCGCACCACCAGTCTGAACGGCTTCCAATCCGAGCGGGATGCCGACGGGGCGCTGCGGTACGTCATCGCCCACCGCGACCCCGGCGTGCCGAACTGGTTGGACACCACGGAACTGCCAGAGGGCTTCCTGTCCATCCGTTGGACCTACTCGGAGAAGCCGAGCGAGCTGCCGACCGTAAAGACGACCAAGGTCCCTTTCGACGCGATCCGCCAGCATCTCCCGGCGGGCGTGCGCACGGTCTCGCCGGAGGAACGACGGGAACAGATTCGGATCAGACAAGAACACGTACAGCGGCGGTTCCGCCTGTACTAGAGATACCGAGAGTCAACAGTCGACAGTTGAGAGCAAGGATAAGAGTACTCTCGACTCTCGACTGTAACAAAGAGGGGAACGTTCTCATGAGCAACGAATGCAAAGGAAAAGTGGCCCTGGTGACGGGGGCGAGCCGGGGTATTGGGGCGGCCATCGCGCAGCGCCTGGCGGCGGCCGGTGCGGTGGTCGCTGCGGTGGCGCGGAGCCTCGATACGCATCCGCCCGAACTGCCGGGCACGTTGCGGGAAACGGTCGACACGATCACCGCGCAAGGGGGGCGCGCGATCGCCATCCAGGGGGATGTTGTGGATGCTGCTTCGCGCGCCGCGTTCATCGCCGAATGCGAGAAACAGCTCGGCTCGATCGACATCCTGGTCAACAACGCCGCCATCGGACCGTACCGCCCGTTCGAGAAATTTTCGGACCGCGACTTTCAGCTCACCTACGAGGCGAACGTGCGTGCCCCGCTGCATCTCTGCCAGTTGGTGGTGAAGAATATGAGTGCGAAGAAGCGCGGGTGGATGCTCAACATCTCCTCCGCCACGGCCGAACTCCCGCAAGGTCCGCCGTATATCCAGTGGGAGCAGCACGGCGGGCATCACCTCTACGGGAGCAGCAAAGCGGCGCTCAACCGGCTCACCGTCGGGCTGGCAGCCGAACTGTCCAACGACGGGATCGCGGTGAATACGTTGGCGCCGGTCGCCGCGGTGATCACGCCGGGCGTGCTGGCCAAGGGGTTGACGGCAGGCGACACCGCCTGGATCGACCCGTCGATGATCGAACCGGTGGAGGCGATGGCGGAGGCCGCGCTCGTGCTGTGCTCGTGCGACCCCGCCACCCTGACGGGCCGGGTGACCTACAGCGTGCGGCTGCTCGAAGAGCTGGGCCGCCCCATGCGGACCCTCGACGGGCGGGCGATCTACAAATCGCCCGCTTGAATCAGACGGCCGCGGCGTAGCCCACTGCGTCCCGACGGTGCGTCGCTCCTGCGCACGCAAGCCCGAACTGCTCAGTATACCAGCACGCTGCGGGCGACCTCGCCCTGCTCCAGGATCTCCATGGCGGTGTTGATCTGGTCGAGCGTGAGACGGCGGCTGACCAACTCGTCGAGCTTCAATTTCTTCGCCATGTAGAGGTCGAGGATCCGCGGTATGTCGTAGCGGAAGCGCGGCGAGCCGTACGACGACCCGATGACGCCTTTCTCCTGCAGGAACGCAATCGCCGGCAATGCCAGTTGTGCGGTGGCTTGCGGGACGCCCACGATCACCAGCCTGCCGCCCGAACGCAGGGCGGTGAAGGCGGACTGCATGACGGCCACGTTGCCGATGACTTCAAAGGCGTAGTCGACGCCCTTACCGGCGGTGAGGCTCTTGATCTGCTCGACCGCGTCGCCGCCGGACGGGTTGACGACGTGTGTGGCGCCGAATTGCCGTGCCAGTTGCAGCTTGTGCTCGACCAGATCGACGGCGATGATCTTCTCCGCGCCGCAGAGTGCCGCGCCCTGAATCACGTTCAGCCCGACGCCGCCGCAGCCGAATACCGCCACCTGATCGCCCGGTTCGAGCTTCGCCGTGTTCATGGCCGCGCCGACGCCGGTCATCACCCCGCAGCCGAGCAGTGAGGCAATGTCGAGCGGGACGTCCTTCCGGATCGGGACCGCGGCCTGCTCTGGTACCACCGTGTACTCCGCGAACGATCCGACCCAGTGCCGGATGGCGGTCGTGCCCATGCTGAAGCGCGTGGTGCCGTCGTACATCGCGCCGGTCATCGTGGTCTTTGCGGCGATGTCGCACAGATGCGGCCGGCCGCGGCTGCAGTCGCGGCAATGGCCGCAACTGTACAACCAGGTCAAGACGACGTGGTCACCCGGCCTCGTGGATGTAACCCCCGGCCCGATCGCGTCCACGACGCCGGCGCCTTCGTGGCCGATGATGATCGGCGGCCGCATCGGGACGATGCCGCGCTGGATGCTGAGATC
>JAGDMS010000353.1 GCA_017860575.1 Deltaproteobacteria bacterium
TGAGGCAATCAGAGACTTGGCGCGGAGTCCATTCGACGTCATCGCGGTAGGTGAGAGTGACCATCGCAGCGCGAAGATGCGGATTGCCGTCCGCAATGCACCTGGCGGCAGTGCGAACGACGCGCGACATACGAGAGAGGCGACGGAGAAGCGGATCAATAGCAACAAGTCCGGAAAGGCCCTGACCCGCCGCCTGCGTGTCACTTGTTGCTGAACAGACAAGCCCATGAGCGCCCCCCGCTGCGCGTGGGGCGCTCACGCGCCGCCCTCGCGCTTCGTGAAGATGCAGCCCAACCCCGAGAGGCTTTGCACGTCTTCGTACCACTCGCGCGCTCGTTCCGAGTCCAACTCACGCAATGCCGAGCGGTACTCGTACTGTTGAGCGAAGGAGATAGCGCGATACAGGATGCGCACGGCTTCGTCGCGTGTCTCGATGACTTGAATCGTTGTCACTTGGCACCCCCGGAACCCGCGGCAGCGACCAATCGGGGAGCGAAGGAGAGCTTGCCGTCCTTCTCGAAGAAGGAATTGGGCCCGAGGGTGTAGCGGTGGCCCGGCTGGACGGTCTTCGCTTCGTCGTCAGTCAGACGGATCTTGCAGCTCGCTTGCGACGGTTTGCCGTCCTGATCGACTAGACCCGCGACAAGCGCGAACACCGTGTGCGACCAATACTTGCGACCTTCCCAAGATTTTTCGACGCTCTGAACAGGCGTCAGGACTTGAATTTGCAACATCGTCTTCGCTCCCATAAATGCCGAATTGGCATGGGAACTTTAACGGACGACTAGGGAAAATCTCAAGCGCCGTTCGTCGGGTCATCAACCGGCTACGGCTTTTGCTCCGATCGTATTCGCGAACGTTGGACGGTTCGAGGCTTCGAGGCTGACAGCCTTCGCCGGGTCACGCTGTACCCCTGCCCAGTCTGATCGGCTTGCAAGGGAACGTGCCAGATGCCAGCGCGCCTCAGGTGGCAAGCGCATCACCGATTGCGGCCAATGGTGCAGCGACGCCCGACCCATCCGACCCTTACCAGCACCGAACAAGCCGAGCGCCGCCGCAGCCTTTTCGCGCCACGTCAGAGGTGCAGGACGAGGCACGAAGTATCGAGGACCGAGCCAAGTGATGGAAACTTGCTCCGGGTCATGGACAAAGATGTAACGCGTGTCGTAGGCATCGTGTAAATCCTTCCCCTTGAAAATCACGCGCTCGACAAGGGGCGCATCGTCAGCGAAGCCGAGCTTGATCACCGCACTATGCATTCCTCGAGGAAACGTGCCGCGAAAGCCGACGAGCTGCAACAGGAAGCCAATACCGGGAAGCCGCACCTTTTCGAGCTTCCGCATGGACACGCTGTATTCGAGCAACGATTCCCGCACCTGGCGGTCGATCTGCATGGGGTTTTGGCAAAGCCAATACGTGTCCCAACCGAACTTACGCGCATGGACTGCCCAGTCGATGATTTCCTCGCGCGACTTGTCTTGAAAGTTGCGTGAGTTGAGCCACACGGCCAATTCGTCGAGGATGAGGACACCGTTCTTTTCCTCATCATACGAGTCCGGGTTACCGTGGCCTAAGGCTTCGAGATCACGTCGCGTGGGTCGATTGGGAACCTGCGTGAATGCGACCTTGTGATACTGAGGAAGGAGCTTGTCGAGGTTGAGCGGGAAGTTCGCCGCAACCCTGCGCCCGTTGCCGAGTGCCTGTTGCAGAACGTAAACCGCGAATTTCGACTTGCCCGTGCCCTTCTTCCCGTGAACCGCAAAGTCTGCCATTTACACGCTCGCCGCGATCCGTAGGGACTCCACTTGCCAACGGTAGAGAACGGTGCCGCTCCACACACTACCAAGAGCCGCGATGCAGACGGAGGTTGCCGGTTGAGGAAACGCCAGCCCCATCCAGCCGATGAAGGGCAAGGTAGAGAACAGCGCATTGCTGATCGGCACAACGATCAACGCGAGCATCCCGAGGAGAGCAACCGTGACGGTTCCCAACGTGGTCACATAGGCAAGCGAAATGGCCACCTTCTTGGCCATGATCTCCGCGAAAAACGCCGCCAAGGTGCCAAACAGACTGACAAGCAAACCGCCAAGGATAGGCATTACCCGTTACCTCCGACCATTGCGCCCCGGATCATCGAGAGACAGGACCCGAGCGTGAGCAGATACCAGACAAACGACATGAACGCACCAATCTGCGGTTCCCATCGACAGAGATCAGCGACGAGATTGACCTTCGGCATAGCGAACGCGGCGGGATTCGTGCAACCGGACGGAGGCGAAAAGCCGATTTTCCAACCCGTATCTTTGCCATCAGTCTTTGCAGCTTCCGTAGGAACACCCTTCAACGCGGTTTCCGCCTCGCCTAGCTTCGTATTGGCCGTGGTGAAATCGCCAGTGGTCGGAGTGCCATCCTCTTTGACCTTCACGCCACCGTCAATGATGGTCTGCAATTTCGTGTTCGTCTGCTGCCCGGTCGCGTCTTTCTGATAATCCGTCGGGAGAGGCTGTTGCGGCGTAGGAGAACTACCACCCCCATTTCCGACGGTCGCCAGGTCGCCGTTGTAAACGTTGGTCGTGGCGGAGTTCCAAATACCCGTTGGGCCGATGTTGATGGTGTTATGCGTGACCGTTGATGTACCTCCGCCGCCCGTTCCTTGCTGCCACGTCTGAATCTGCACACCGCCCGTAGGTGTAGCGGTAAGCTGAATCTGAGTGGGATTGCCAAACTCATCCATGCCCGTCCAGTTCCACGGGTTGGGCGGGGTGACGGACCCATCGGGGATGTCCGGGTCTTTCGGATGCGGTGTCCAGGTGCCGCCGATGTTCTCGAACGTAGGCGAACCGTCCGGCGTCCACATGCCATCGACGGGGTTACAGGTCGAACCGGAGAGGGTGAAGCCGGAAGGGCATTCGAGCTTCGAGCAGGTGCCCGAGTTCATGGTATAGCCAGCCGGGCAATCCTGCTTCGTGCAGGTGCCGCCGACGTTGGAGTAGCCCGTCGGGCAGCCGGTGCCCGCGCTCTGGAACGCACCGCAACCGACCAGTCCGCCGCCCGATTTGTTGAAGTTGCAGTAGGCACCAGAGGTGCCGTAGAAGGTGGTGGCAGTGGGGCAATTGCCAGCTGCCTTCGACCCTTCGCAGGCCTCTTGAATGCTGTTGAAGGTAGGAGAGACGAAAGGACCGGAGACCGTTGCCGCGTACTGGTACAGCGTCTGCGATGGGACGCCATCGGTTACGTTGATCGGAGCCGTCGTGACAGTGGTCGCGGGGATGCTCGCAGAGGCTTCCTCCTGCGGCTCTGGCGCACCATCGGCGCGGACCTTGAACTTGGGGTTACTGCAGACGTCGAGAACAGAGCCGGTGCCGCAGAAGGCCACGGTTCCGACCGCCATAACGCCGATGGTGTTCGCCGCCTGGCTCTGCGCTGCCCAACTAGCAGCACGACCCGCGCCGGTGCCGAGTGCCAACGGAACAGTGCGAGCTGCTTGCCCCGCAGCCGCACGGATAGCAGCGCCAGTGATCACCGAGCCAACGGCCGGAGCTACCCAAATGATTGCGAACGCCGGAGCGATAACAGCGGCAAGGAGATACAGCCCAACGAAGAAACTAAGAACGAGACGAGCAGTAGGGGACATACTTCCCGCCGCAGTAGGTGTGAGGATTAGGGCCCGTGTGATCGCGCGAACTGGTTGCACACGATGCAACGGACAAAGCGAGGGACGCCCCCAACAGGAGCGCCCCCGTGGCCTTTTGGAACCACGGAGGCATTCCCATTACTTCACCGCACCGGGCGCCTTCTTGACGCCGAAGATGCCGAGCTTGAACGGAACCGCAACAACGGCGATACCGATCAGAGCGGCCCACACCAGCCCCGCGTCCGTCGTGGCCGCCGTGAATGCATCGGTAACGGCGGTTGGCAGAGCGGCATTGGCTGCGAGCGGCAGCAGAGCCAACAGACCAAGCGAAATTTTACGCATGGATGTTCTCCTCACTTGCACGACCGGAAAGGGCCGGACACCCTTGCAGCCCCATGCTGCTAAAAAACGTTGTCAACGAAGGTACGCATACGGAGGTACAGGTAACCGCCCCAAAACCCCGCTGCCAGGAAACCCCAACCGAGGCCGAACACTTCCAAGATTTCGGCGGTCATCGTTGATTGCCAGCGATGAACGCCAGCTCGAAAATCACGATCATCAGAAGCGCACAGATGCACCAACCCTGAAGCTCAGTCATACGGGCACCACACAAGGAAAACCGGACGCAAAGGTGATGCGCCAGGGAGAACGGAAAATCTCCCCTGTAGCGCGTGAAACCCAACCGACGAACGACACGCGGTCCGCACGAGTGTCAGCGGGGATACGTTCGCGTAGCCACTTAGATAGGCGCCAGTGACCGACAACATCGCGAGCAGCAGCATCAAGACCACCGACGCCATAGAGGCGGACCCCTTTAACCTTGAAGGCCGAGCAAGCCTTTGACGCGTACTTGGCGATGTAGCCGACAGCCTTACGGGCCCATGCGACGTTCGTCCAACCGTGCGGCCACCATCCACGCTTGTCAAACATGGGTAGCTTTTCCCGACGCGGCAACCAAAGGAGAAGGTGGTAGTGGGGACGATCGCGCCGAGTCTTTTCCAAGACCCACACGTACCGGAGGCGGTAGCCCCTCCGATCGCAGTAGGCCCGCACTGCCTTGAGGCAATCAGAGACTTGGCGCGGAGTCCATTCGACGTCTTCGCGATACGTGAGAGTGACCATCGCAGCGCGAAGATGCGGATTGCCGTCCGCAATGCACCTGGCGGCAGTGCGAACGACGCGCGACATACGAGAGAGGC
>JAGDMS010000354.1 GCA_017860575.1 Deltaproteobacteria bacterium
GGCATCTGGCCCCGCCGCCGGGCGCGCGGGTGTGATGCGAACTGTCAAAGTCGGGTCAGACTGCTCCTTCGTGCGGAGAAGTCAGGAAACGAGAAGGCTAAACAGTATCTCAGTCACATGCATCCCAGTAAGTATCCCCCGGCAGAGCCGGGGGCTTTAGCTTGTGAGCCGCTCAAAGCGGCTAGCCGGGGTCGCTAACGCGGCCCCGATCCTCTGGGGCCACCTACACGGTGGCCCGTCAGCGCCATAGGTTCAGCTGGTCCAGGCGGTGGTCCTCCTGCTCGTGGTGCCGGATGTACTCGCGGATCACCGCCTCGTCCCGGCCCACCGTTGAGACGTAGTATCCCCTCGCCCAGAAGTGCTGCCCGACGAAGTTCCGCTGCCGCTCCCCGTAGACCCTCGCCAGGTGGATCGCGCTCTTGCCCTTGATATACCCCACCACCTGCGAGACCGCGTACTTCGGCGGGATCGCGATCATCATGTGCACGTGGTCGGGCAGCAGGTGCCCCTCCTCGATGCGGCTCTCCTTCTGCTCCGCCAACTTGCGGAACACCTCCCCCAAGTGCCGCCGCAACTGCTCGTACAGCGCCTTCCTCCGGCCCTTGGGGATGAACACCACGTGGTATTTGCACTCCCATTTCGTGTGACTTAGGCTCTCGAGCTCGTCCATCGTGAAATTCCCTCTCGTGTGCTTGGCGGCTCACGATGGGGAGTTTCCTCGATGGACTCCCTGATACGGTCGGGATAGAAATGCAGCGCGCGCGGCACCCCAGGGTCCGGTGGCCGCTCCATCGGTTTCCCGATGGGCCTCAGTCCGGCTCCCATAATGCCCACGTCTCCGCAAGCCCCCCTGCGATCCCGGACGGTCGGATTTCCCGAGTCTTATGTGGTCGACCACATAAGATGCGTAAGGTGGCGCCGGGTGTTATGTGGCGCCGAGCCCCTAACCGATTATTTGAGTTAGACTCTCCGGGGCCTCGGCGCCACATAAGTTCAGTCCGTAACAAAGCTACAACGACTGCAAGAACGCCATCAAGGAAGCGTCGCTGCTCCAGTGCGCGGTAGGTTTTGTTTCTCCAGCCACCTCGCAGGTTGCCAGCGCCTTGGCTTTCATCTCCAGGTCGAGCTCGGCGTACACCTGCGTGGTGTCGATCGAGACATGTCCTAGCCAGGCCCGGATGGTGTTGATGTCCACGCCGCCGCGCAGGAGATAAACGGCTGTGGTATGGCGCAGCGTGTGCGGACTGACGCGTTTTCTCGCCAGCGAGGGGACGACAGCGGTGGCCCTGTGAGCACAACGCTCGACCAACGTATGGATACCGAAGCGGGTGACGGGTTGCCCGCAACGATTAAGAAAAACCCGCTGGGTCGGTGCCCGTTGCGCCACCAGTGGCGTGAGCGTTTGGATGGTGATGGGCCAGAGGGGGCAAGGGCGGCTCTTGCTGCCTTTGCCCAGCAACCTTACCGCCGCTTGAGCCAGGTCGATGTCGGCGATGGTCAGTTGCGCCGCCTCGCTCGCCCGCGCGCCGGAGTTGTAAAGAAACAGCAACAGCGCGTAGTCGCGGCGCCCCTGCTTGGTGCTGCGGTCCGGGGCATTGAGCAAGGCGTCCATCTCCGGCTTCTCCAGGTACGGCACGAGCGCTTGGGTCGCCTTCTTAAAGGGAATGCGGCGAATTTCACCGCACCAGGCGATATGCTCGGGGCTGTGCACGGCCACAAAGCCGGCCAGGGCGCGGATGGCAGCCAGGCGTTGATTGCGCGTGGTCGTCGTGCACTGGCGCACCTCCTCGACCTGATGCAGAAAGCCGTGCACGTGCGTTGCACTGATCTGCTCCACCGTCAGTTGGTCAAGGGGTCGGTGACACTGGTCAGCGACGAACGGCAAGAGAAGACGCAGCGTATCGCGGTAGCTCAGTTGCGTCTGACGTGAGAGATTGCGCTCGCCGATGAGGTGTTCGAGGAGGAAGCGGCGGACCCATGGACCTAGCAGCGTGGTGTCATTCATGGGGCGCCTCCGGTTGGGCGTAGCGCTCAAAGCGCTGACTCGCCTCGCGAAGGAGCTCCGGCGTCATCGTCAAGTAGCGCTGGGTGGCTGCCACATCGACGTGCCCGAGATAGGTCGCCAATTGTGGCAGCAGCCGCTGAACATCCGCGCCCTCGCGGTACCAGGAGACGAGGCGGTGGACGGCCATCGAATGCCGAAAGTCATGGAGGCGGGGTTGATAACGCGCGCCATCTTTGCGGGCGATACCCGCGATGTCACGCATACGCACAAAGGCACGTTCTGCCAGGCCCCGCGTCACGGCGGCGCCGGTGCGGGTCATAAAGAAAGGCGCGCCAGGATCCATCGAATGCCCGCGTTGGCACCGATCCTCGGCGTAGGAGTGCAACAGCGCCGTCAGGCGCGGGCCGAGCGGTACTAGCCGCGTCTTGTAGAACTTGCTCTCGCGGATGGTCAGCAGGGCCGTGTCCAGGTCGACATCGGCGCGGGTCAGTGCCAGGGCCTCGCCGATGCGCAGCCCGGTCCCATAGAGCAGCAACAGCAGCGTGCGCAAGGTCACTTCTTCCAGCGCGGTCCTCGGCGTCTCGTACCCGTTGGCCGCCTTGAGGATGTCACGTAGCTCTGCCTGGGAGTAAATGTAGGGTTGAAATTCTTGGGGTCGCTTGGGCACCGTCGTGGGCAGTGGCGACTGCAGCACGTAGCCGCGCGCCAGCGCGAAGCGATAGAATCCGCTCAACGCTTCGTACTTGCGGTGCCAGTGCCGGGTCACCGGTCCGCTACCGGCGAGGTAGCTGGTCACGCGATGCGGCTCGGCGTCAACGATGTCGACTTCGCCGAGCGCGTTGCAGAAAGCCCTCAGGATGGTCGCCTCGGTGTGAAAGCGTGACCCCAACGACTGCTTCAACGTGATGTAGTCGTGTGCGGCTTGGGTGAGTTTCATAGTAAGCCTCCCAAGTCGAAGCGGGCTACTTCCCGCAGCCCCGTCAGATCAACTCTGGCGTAGCGACGCGTGCTGCCGAGGCTTTGATGGCCAAGGTGATCGCTGATTGCCTCGAGAGAGAACCCCTCAGCAAGCAGGTGGCAGGCACAGGCATGGCGCAGTGCGTGGGGGCCGCGATGGGGCGTTCGGACACCCAGGTGGTCGAAGCGGCTGCGGGTCAGATGGTAGAGGCCACCGCCAGACAGGGGGCGAAAGGGCGCTTGGAGGGTCAGAAACACTGCCCGGTGGCCACAGCGGGGACGTACTTCCTGGAGATAGCGCACGATGGCGCTGCCCACTTCATGGGTCAGCGGGTAGATCTGGGAGCGGTGCTGCTTGGTACGCGTGACCGTGAGCTGTTCCAACGCCCAGTCGATGTCCTCAAGGCGCAGCCTGGCGACCTCGCCGCTGCGCAGACCATACACGGCGAACAGCAGCAGGATGGCGCGATCGCGAATGGCGCGTGGCTGCTGCGTGTCGCCCGGCGGGATGATGTGCCGGACATCTTCCCAGGCGGGACCGGCTGGCAGGGTCTCGTCGCGGAACAGGCGAGGACTTTCGATGGCTGCGGCGATGCCGGCACGGCACCATTGTTGAACCTCGGCATGGCGAAAGAACGCCCTAAGTGCTTTCGCGCTGGCAGCGATGGAGACGCGACACCAGTGTGTCCCCTGGCGGGCAAGAAATGAATCGGTATCGGCAACGCAAACATCCGCGAAACGCCGCGGCTGCGTGCTGAACCATGAGAGGAACCGTTCGATGTGCCATTGGTAGTTGGAAATTGTTGCCGTCGAGAATCCGCGCTCGTGCTGCAAGCCGTTGGCAAAGTGCTCCACTAGGGCGGCAAAGGGTTTCGGTTCGGGTTCAGGGACATACAGCCGGCCTAGGAATCGCAGCCAATCGGTAGCGGTTTGTCGGAAAAAGACTTGCGACCAACGCCTGGTATGGGCACGATGAAGGCGCTCTTGGTGCCGCGCCCAGCGCTCAGCGGCTGCCTCGATCGTCAAGGGCGTCATCACGTCGTTGTTTGTGAGGTCCAGCTCTTGAACGATGACAAGAAGCTCCCGTGCCAAACGCACCAGGGTACCCGGTGCCGTCCCCTCCTCGGCGCGTTGAGCCAGGAACGATGCGCGTTCCGATGCCAGGGGCGCACTGCGTTGGCGCGAGAGTGCGCAAGGTTGTTTGAAGAGTTGATCGAACATCGTCAGGCCTCCTCTGTGGAAGAGACCTGATCCATACCACATAGATTATGTGGCGCCCAGGCGCCGGCGAGTCTAAGCTAAACAAGCGGTTAGGGGCTCGGCGCCACATAACACCCGGCGCCACCTTACGCATTCGGCTCCTCCGGTGGGTAACCGGATTAGGCCGTCTGATAGCGCCAGACATGGACAATCCGCGGTCGCGGTAGGGGGTAAACGCCCAGCAGGCGATTAAACCGGTCCCAAGGCAGTCGGGACCGCTGACCCCGGTGCCGTAGCACCCAATGCCAGGCCCGCTGGACCTGCTCCTTGAACCGACCCAGACTGCGACTGTTACCCGTGATGCCGTAGTAGGCATAATGCCCCCGTAGCACCGCGGTCAGCCACTGCTGCTGCTCGCGCACCGGCCGATGCCGCCGCCGCTTCATCTCCTGGCGCAGCGTCTTCAGCTTCGCGATCATCCGCTGGCGCTGAGTCTTGCGCTGGACCATGAAGCGTCCCGCCCGGGTCCGGCCGCAGTAATGGGTAAAGCCCAGGAAGTTGAACGTCTCGGGCCGCCCCTCACCACGCCGTTGCCGGTTGATCTCGGCAAACCGACCGAACTCGATCAGCCGGGTCTTCTGCTCGTGCAGCTGCAGGCCAAACTTG
>JAGDMS010000355.1 GCA_017860575.1 Deltaproteobacteria bacterium
TGTTGCTGGGCTGCGGGGCCTCCACCGTGACAGGCCGGACAGCCAACCTTGGGGGTGAATAGTTTGCGATCGCGGTTCGTCAACTAGCAACGTGAAGCCCGTCAACAGTCAGTCCCTACGCCGTGCGGCGGCGGTGGTCGTTCCCGTGCTGCTCATGGGGGTGGCGGCGACACTGCCGCCGCGCTCCCGCATGTCTGGCCAGGCGCATCATCGGTTGCGACTGAACCGTTTGTTGCTGGTTTCTGAATCAGCGAATGAGGCGCGTGTGCCGCTGGGGATCTCCATTCGCAGGGCCGGGTTTTTGACAGCGCCGATTCTTGCCGGGGCGCTGCTGGTGCTGTTGCGGCGCCGCTGGACGGCATTTGCTCCCGCGCCCGTGAGGCGCCGCAAGCTGCCGGTGGGCGGCACGCAATCCTCAGAGCCCAGCGACTGACGACGCCAGGCGGGAGGTGTGGCAATCGTGACGTGGGATCTCGGCTGGCAGCCGGTTGTGTCTCCGAGCCGGCTTCCGTTCCCATGCCTGAAGCAACCACGGGGACAAGCATGGAGGAGAGAATGTTTCACGCCGTCAATCGAAAGCAGCGCAATGAGCAGTCTGCAGTTGGCCGCGGCGACCGCCTGCGCCGCCTGGGCACCTACACGCCAGGCACGCTTGGCACCACGGCGATCTTTCCGTCGAGGGAGACCGGTGAAGAGCGCGAGAATTTTCCCCTGCAGATGGAATTCATTCTGCCCGAGCAGTTTTTCGGCAAACTGCGGGCATACGAAACTGGAGAAAGACGGTTGCTCGCGGCGGTCTTGGAGGATGCAATCACCTGCTTCCAGCGCTTCCTGTTCGCAGCGGGTCAACGGCAACGGCGGCTTTATCGGGAGGCCGAGCATTGGATCATGGAGCGGGCGCGGCCTGTCGAGAGCGAGGGGGTGTGTCCCTATTTCTCCTTCGACCGAGTCTGCGATGTGCTCGGGCTCGATGCTGATGGCGTGCGCGACCGCCTCGTGCTCTGGCGCGAAGGCCAACTGGCGAACGCGCGAGCGATAGCAACGGCCAGGACGCCGTGGCGCGAGCCGTCGGCTACGGCGGCGCGTGTCCAACGCAGCAGGGTTGGTCGGCCGCAAGCGGCGTGAGCGGCGGTCCCCGGTTTGCTGAGCGCCGCGCCGCCGGTTACACTGAGCGTTCATGAGTACGGACGCTCCGGTGGTGCGCGAACCCGCGGCCGATCGCATTCGAATTGGTGTGTCCTCGTGTCTCCTGGGCCAGGAGGTCCGTTACAACGGCGGACACAAGCGCGATGCGTTCCTGGTCGAGACGTTTGGCCGTTACGTTGACTGGCTTCCGGTCTGTCCGGAGGTCGAGCTGGGGATGGGGACACCGCGCGAGCCCGTGCGGCTGGTGCGCGACGGTGAGGCCGTCCGCATGGTGGGCACGACGAGCCAGGTCGACCACACCACCGCCATGCGATCGTTTGCGCGCAGGCGGGCGGCGGAACTGGCGGCTGATGGCCTCTGCGGCTACGTGCTGAAGAAGGATTCGCCGAGTTGCGGCATGGAGCGGGTGCGGGTCTACGGCGCGGGCGGAATGCCGGCGAGATCCGGGCGGGGATTCTTTGCGGAGGCACTGATGCAGCGGTATCCCACCCTACCCGTCGAGGAGGAAGGCAGGCTCTGCGATCCCCGGTTACGCGAGAATTTCGTCGAACGCGTGTTTGCCTATCGACGCCTGCGAGGGCTTTTCGATGGGCGCTGGAAGTTGGGCGACATGGTGGCATTCCACACGGCACACAAGCTTCAGCTGCTTGCCCATTCGACCCCCGCGTATCAGGAGCTCGGTCGCTTGGTGGCCGGTGCCAAGGCGCTGACACGCGGCGAATTGCGCGAGCGCTATGAGGCGGTGTTCATGGCGGCGCTCCAAGTTCTGGCGACGCCCCGGCGCCACGTGAATGTCCTGCAGCACATGATTGGGTATTTCCGCCAGCAGCTCGACGACGCGTCGCGGCGCGAACTACTCGCACTGGTGGAGGACTACCGCAGCGGGTTGGTGCCGCTGATTGTGCCGATTACGTTGATCCGTCACTACGTGCGCCGCTTTGCGGTTGCCTACCTCGATGGGCAGACGTATCTCGATCCGCACCCAAAAGAATTGATGCTGCGCAATCACGTGTGACCGTCGGCGCGCCCCTGCCGGACCCGGGGTCGAGCCCGCGGTACTCGCGCCGCACTGTCAAACACGTTCGCCGATGAGGTATGTCGCGCCAAGAGCACCGGTGCGCGCCGTGTGAACGGTACCTCTCGGCAGCATCAGACGGTCCCCCGGGTGCAAGCGGAAGTCCCGACCTGCGGCGCCAAACACCAACTCACCGTCAATCACCCACAAGCTCTCGTCATGTTCGTGTGAATGCGGTTCGTAACTTGCCCCGGCCTCGTCGCGCCAGCGAAAGACGCTGTATCCCTCCTCCTCCAGGTGTTCTCGGAGGGTGTCCTCTTCGACCGGGCCGTTTCCGTTCCAGGGAATTGCTTCCAAGCGCATTCGTCACCCCTCCCCAGGGTTCAAGCATGTACGCTCTGGTGGATACCGGCCGTTGCGACCGGCGGTTACTCGGGCTCCTCTCCGAAGTGCGCCCGAGCGATGCGTTCCTTGAGGTACTCGAGCGTACCGAGGTCCTCGATGATGTCTCCTCCGGTGTCGTAGAAAAATATTTCGCCGCGTTTGTTGCGCCCTACTGCGACGAGCCAGTCGAGGTGGTCGCGATCCTCAATCAGGTAGTTGATGGTTTGCGCAACGCCTTTGCCCGGGATGATAGTAATCTTTGGCTTCAGCGATTTTAGCTGTTTGGTCATAGGCATCGTTTCTGAACGTACCGCCCGCATTGCAGCCGGGCACGACGATGGACGCGCGAATTGTGGAGTTGACCCCGAGCATGGTTACCCAGCGAATCTCGTTTCACAATATGGACCGCTCCTCAGCAAGTCAATACGGTCTTGGCGACCGCTTCCACGTGGTACGAATGGGGGAAGAGGTCAATGGGTTGAACCGCCTCGACGCGGTAACACGCAGACAATCGTTTGAGATCGCGCGCCAACGTCGCCGGGTTGCACGACACATAGATCAGACGTGTCGGCCGCATCGCGAGGAGGGTGTCGACGACCTCATCGGCGCCGCTGCGGGGCGGATCGAGCACGACCACGTCGAACCGTTCCCTGCTGCCGAGCTGCCGCACGGCCTTCCGGGCTGAGTTGGCGATGACCGCACACGAACCGAGGCCGAGGTGTGCGGTGTTGGCGCGTGCATCCTCGGCGGCCAACGGATGCTGCTCCACTGCGACAACGCGCGCCGCGCGCCGTGCGATCGGCAGACTCAGGTTGCCGACTCCGGCGTAGAGGTCGAGCACGCGATCCCGTGGAGTCGGGTCCACCATCTGTAAGACGGAGGCCACCAACAGGCGATTGGCGGCGGGGTTCACCTGAGTGAACGCTCCCGCTCGTCCCGTCAACGTCAAGTCGCCTTCGGGTTGCAGCGTGATGCGATCGTCACCCCAGGCCCGACGCCACTTGCGCCCCTGGAGGACAATGCCGCGGATGGAAATGGGCCGCCCACCGCGCGCCAACCAACTGCCGATGCGGGCCGCGTCCGCCGCGACAACCTCACCTTCCACTTCGCCCAGCAACACCACGCCCGGCTCCGTTCCGTGCTCGATCACTTCGATGCGACGGACGGCGCTGCCGACTTCGCGCACTAGCTCCGCGGCGTGACGAAGCGCGGCATTAATCGGTTCGGTTCCCAAGAGACAGTGATCGATGCGCACGAGGTCATGGCTGGCGGCCGCATAGAAACCGATCTGGCCACCGTCCGTCCGAAGACTCAGACGGCTCCGGTAGCCGAACTCCAGCGGGGAGGCGATGATTGGCCGCACGATCCCACCGGGCAAGCGCGCTGTGCGGGTCAGGTGATCGCGAAGGTTCTGTTCCTTGGCCTGCAGTTGCGCCGCATACGTCAGATGTTGCCACGGGCACCCGCCGCAGCGTGGCAGATACCGACATGGTGGTGGCCGCCGTTCCGGTGCGTCACGTGCGATCGCGTCCACCTGTGCATAGGCGTACGACCCGCAGTCCTCGGTGACAGCGATGTCGACCTCTTCACCCGGAGCGACGCCGCGCATGAACACGACTTTCCCTCCGAGCCGTCCGACTCCATGTGGGCCGTAGGACATGCCGGTGACGCGCACCCGTCCGCGCTGGGGAAACGGCTGTTCGATACGGGTCATCGTCCCTTCGTTTGGCGGCGGCGACGTGCGGAATACCACAGGGCGCGGGGGCGCGGCGGCCGAAGCCAGCCGGCGCTGTCAGCACGCGGCGCCGCCGCCGACCACGTTCACGCAGCCTGCGCCGCCACCGCCCCAGTGGCCCGTGTCAGCGGGAGCTGCACGCGAAAGGTGGACCCTTCGCCGACCCGGCTCTCGACGCTGATCTGCCCGCCCAGCAGGTCAACCAGTCGGCGCACCAGGTACAGGCCGAGGCCGACCCCGCCGTACCGGCGGGTGTCCGCGCCGTCCACTTGGCGAAAAGGCTCGAAGATGACCGGCAGCATGTCTGCTGCGATGCCGATACCGGTGTCACTGACGCGCAGTTCGATGCCGCCGCTGCACGGTTGCGCCTGTACCCTGACGTGGCCCCGCTCGGTGAACTTCAGGGCGTTCCGAATCAAGTTCCGAAGCACGATCTTCAGCTTCCCGGGATCGGTGGAGAGCGCTGGTAGCGTCGAGGGAATGTCCCATTCCAAGTGAACGCGGTCCTTCGCAGAAATGTTTTGAAGCTCGTCCTGTAATTCCTTCA
>JAGDMS010000147.1 GCA_017860575.1 Deltaproteobacteria bacterium
AGTCGCTCATCCGCGGTCCGCTCCTGCGCGTCGAGCAGGGTCGTCAGGTCCGCACTGGCCATGTTGGGCTCGGCGGCGTACACGGGCTCAACCACATGGAGCAACAGGAGCTCGGCGCCGAAGCGTTGCGTCAGTGAGAGGGCGGCGGCAAGGGCGTGCATCGAATTGGTTGAAAAGTCGATCGGTACCAAGATCCGCTCGATGTGCATCCGGGGTGTGCTAGCCATTACGAACCGACAGTTATTCGACTCGGATGCTTTCTACAACCCCACGGAAACACACCGGCAAACGCCGAGGTCTACCGGGGGCGCTGGTGCGAATTCGCTGGCAGGGCTCAGGGAACTGTCCTATCGTCAATGGACCAGGGAGTGGGGAAGCTGCCTTGCGCCGCTCCATCAGTGCTACCGGCGAAATGGAGGATCGTTTGATGGCCACGTATGCGCAACAGCTTGCCGACTTCGTCTCCGCGACGCGCTTTGAACAGCTCCCCGCGGAGGTGGTGGAGTACACCAAGCTCGTCATCCTGGATTCACTGATCTGTGGCATTGCCGCGGGTCCGATGGAACGCAGCCGGATGATGCAGGCCGTGGTTGGGCAGTTGGGTGGTCCGCCGGAAGCGTCGCTGTTTGGTTCCAACCTTCGGGTCCCCGCGGTGCATGCCGCGATGGCGAACGCCGAGATGATGAATCTCCTCGACGCGGATGACACGTTGTTCACCTCGGCCCACTTTGCGGTGTTCAATGTGGCGGCTGGCTTGGCGGAGGCGCAGCGACGGGGCCGCTCCGGCAAAGATCTCATCCGGTCAGTAGCCGTCGGCTTCGACATCAACGCGCGGCTGAATCTGGCGATGCTGCTCATGGACGAGGTGGACGGCGCCTTTCAGTGGTCCTCGCTTGCGGGAATGGGCTTTGCGTCGTTTGGGACGGCGGCGAGCGCGGCAGTCGTCAGTGGCTTGGATCGCGAGCAAACCCGTAATCTGTTTGGTCTCGTGAGCTGGCTGGCGCCGACTGCCGTGGCGCTCGGGACGGGCACACGCCGGGAGTTCGATTCGATGAAGTGCCAGAACAACGCGGGCGCGGCGCACGCGGGCATGCTGGCGGCGCGACTGGCCGAGCATGGCTACGTTGGCGACCAGGACTGTCTCGACCGCGACCCTGGGTTCATGCGGGCGCAAGGCAGTTTACGCACGGATCATGAACTGCTGGTGGCGGATCTCGGGCAGAAATGGTGGATTCTGGAGACGGCGATCAAATATTATCCGTCCTGTCGCTTCACCCACGGCCCGATCGACATGCTGCGCCGGCTGATGCAGGAGCAGCAGCTGCAGCCGTCCGAGATCGAACGCATCGAAATTTACATGAACCCGATGGCCTACGCGATTTCGATGTTTCGCGATCCGCCGCAGCGCATCGCCCCGGACCACCGCGCGCCGCTCAACGGCCAGTTCAACATCCCATACGTCATGGCGCTGGCTGCGCTGAATCGCCGTCCCGGCCCACGCTGGTACGCGCCGGAGACCCTTGCGGATCCAGAGGTCTGGGGTCTGGCATCGCGGATTCACACCACCGTCGATCCAGCCGCGAAAGACGAAGTGCTGCGCGCCTTTCGCGACACCCGCATCCGCCGGTTCCGCAAAACGCCGGGGGCGCTGGCCGTGTGGGCGCGCGGGCAGCAGTACCGTTGCACCACCGAGTACTGCGATGGCGATCCGTGGACCCCCGAAACACGGGCGAGCTGGGAGCGGGTGACGCACAAGTTCCACGACTTCTGCGATGACCTCTTGCCGCAGCAGCGGATAGATCAGGTCGTGAAACAGGTGCGGTACCTGGAGGACATTGGGGACTTGTCCGCCGAGTTCACCGCACTTTGATACGCGGCGCGGTGTCAGCGGCGCCCGAATTCCTGATCGCGAAGCGTCCGCCGGCGGATCTTGCCGGTCGCGGTCCTCGGCAAGTCCCTGACAAACTCTATCTTGCGCGGGTACTTGTAGGGCGCGGTGGTGCGCTTGACGAAGTCCTGCATCTCCCGGTGCAGTGCGTCGTCGCCGGTGATCCCGGGTCGCAGGATGATGAACGCCTTGACGACTTCGCCGCGGTCCGGATCAGGGCTGGCAACAACGGCGCACTCCTGCACGGCGGGATGTTCCATCAGCACGTTTTCCACCTCGAGGGGGCCGATGCGATACCCGGCGGAGTTGATGACATCGTCAGCGCGGCCCCCGTAGAACAGGTAGCCGTCTTCGTCCATCGTGACGCTGTCCCCGGTCAGAAACCAGGGCTCCCCGTCGATGGTGACCGTGGAGCTGGCGGTCAACTGCGGGTCTTGCCAGTAGCCGAGCATCAGCTGCGGATTGGGCTGCCGGATGGCAAAGGTGCCGGCCTCCCCGGGACCGACGAGACGGTTGCCGTCGGCGATGACGGCGACCGCGGTGCCGGGGAGGGGGCGGCCCATCGAGCCAGGCTTCAGCGGCAACGCCGGGTAGTTCAGCACCGTCATCAGTGTTTCAGTCTGGCCATACCCCTCGAGCAGCGGTTTGCCCGTCAGGGTCTGCCACTGTTTGATCACTTCGGGATTCACGCTTTCGCCCGCCGAGGTGGTCAAGCGCAAGGCGGACAGGTCGCGTTGCCCGATGCCAGCGTGAATCAGCCGCCGCAGTTCGGTGGCGGCGGCGCAGAAGACGGTTACCCGATACCGTTCGAGCAGGTCTAGACGCGTGGCGGGATCGAACGGCCCATCGTAGAAGAGGACGGCGGAGCCGCAGCTCCACGGGCCGAAGAGGATGCTCGTGCCCGCCTTGCTCCAGCCGGTGTCGGCCGTGCACCAGATGAGATCATGCTCGGTGAGCGTGAGCCAGTGCCAGGCCGACACGCGCCAGGTGAACAAGCCGCGAGACGCATGGGTGACGCCTTTCGGGTGCCCGGTCGATCCCGAGGTGTAATAGAGTATGGCGGGTTCTTCGCTGCCCACCGTAACGGGGGTGAACGCATCCGGGCATGCTGCCAGCACGCTGTCGAAATCGTCCCAGCCGTCGCCACCGGCGACACTCACACGGGCGCGGAAAGGATGGTCAGTCGGAAACTTCCCCGTATGCTCGCGTGTGGTGACCGCGCCGACCGCCCCCGAGTGCTGCGTCCGAAACGCGATGTCCCGTGCCGTTTGCATGGTGATGCACGGCACCGGCACGGCGCCCAGCTTGAGGCAGCCGACCATGGCGATTTGCCACGCCGGGATGCGCGGTAACATGACCAAGACGCGATCCCCTTTTTTGACCCCGCGCTGCTGGAGGAGGTTAGCAAACTGGTTGGTGGCGCGCCGGATGTCGCCGAAGGTAAACTGGCGCTCTTCGCCGCGATCGTTGCACCAGATGAGGGCGAGGCGTTGCGCGTCTTCAGCCCACCGGTCCACGACGTCACTTCCGAAATTGAACGTGGGCGGAATCTCCCAGCGGAACTCCCGGTAGGCCTGGTCGTAGTCAACCATGTCGACACGTTGCACGATCAATCCTCTCGCATGGTTATCGGCGCTGGATCGGGCGGTGTTGGCGCTCGGAGAGGCCACCGGCGGATGCCGGCGGCGCGGTGGCAGCTGGGATTGACGCTGTGAGGCACCGCGGCAAGCTCAGTCCTCAATGCCGGCCAGTCGCTTGACGATGTTCTTGCGTTCGTTGAAATCGTAGTTGCTGGCGATGGCGACGGTCTCCATCGCGGGAGAGCCACCGCCGTGCACTGCAGCGACTTGCCACACGCCGGCCCACGAGGAGGCCAGGTAATCCGAAATCGTCCGCTGCAGGCGGTGGATTTTCTCCGCGGAGATTTTCGGATTGCGGACGGTGTACTTCTCCATCCACGGGCGCGTCGTGGGATCGAAGTAATCTTCCTCGAACGGCATGGTCACCGGGAAGCCCCCGGCGACATCCGCGACCATCCCCCACGCTTCATACGTGCTCTCGCCCGCCAGGCGTCGACCGACATTCGCGTAAATCGCATCCGGCACGTGCACCCCCGAAGCCGACTTGGTCGAGTTCACCGCACCCGCAATCCCGGCGGCGAAGATCAACTCGGCCGTGCCCGCCAGGTGGCAGAGCTTCTCACGAATGTGCGACTTGCCCTCCACCCCGTAGTACTCCGCGGCGAGTGCGATCAATCCCATGACGATGTCGTCCACCGCGGGCTTGCAGCCGCAATAACTGTGGCGGTGGCATTGCGAAAACGTCAACGCCATCGTCCCGGCGAATTCGTGCTCGCCGCACATGAACACCCGGTCCCAGGGGACGAAGACATCGTCGAAGACGACCAGCGCATCCGAGCTGCCGTAGGTGTTCAGCGGTGCCTTGAGGATTTTCCGCTGGCGCGGCGCCGTCGCGCGGTTGATGATATGCAGGTTCTTGGTATCTGCGGGGATGGCAAAGGTCACCGCCCACTGCTTTTCGTCCTTGGTCAGCGAGCGGGTGGGAAAGACCACCAGTTCGTGACAGTACGAGGCCATGGTGATGTCCGCCTTGGCGCCGCGAACGATGATGCCGTCCTTATTCTGGCTGACGACGCGCACGTGCAGGTCCGGGTCGACCTGTTCGTGTGGCCGTTTTGCGCGGTCACCCTTGGCGTCGGTCATCACCGCTGCCGCAATCTGATCCTCGTCCTGGTAACGTCTCAGAAACTCCCGGAAGCGCGCGTAGTACTCCGTGCCGTGCGCGTCATCGATGTCCTTCGTGGTCACCGATAGCGCGTTCATGGTGTCGGTGCCCATGCACCGCTGAATGCAGAAGCCGGAGAGGCGGGCGCCGGTGCGGATCATCTTCTGCTTCTTGAGCAGGTCGTCGCTGCTGCGACAGAGGGCGCAGAAGCGGCTGATCTTCTTACCGGTGTCCGGGCACGTGGTAGTGAACAGCTCTTCGAGTTCGGGGTCGGTGGCGGCGTCGTACGTGATCCGCATCACGTTGATCCCGGGCTCGATGCGCGCATCGTCGCGCCGGACGCTCTCGCCTCCCATGCGGACGTTGGGGCGCATGGCCCGCAGGCTCTCGACGTAGTCCTCGGATGTTCTCATTGGGCGCTCCCGTTTCTTGTCAGGTGACGATCTCGCACTCCAAGCCAAACGAACGTATGCGGTCGACCACGCTTTCGACCCGTTCCGCCGACGGTGGTTTCGCGTCCCCTGGCCCGTAGGACCGGTCCAGCATCTGATATTTGTTCATGCCGAAGCGGTGATACGGCAGCACGTTCACCGGGATATATCCCCCGAGCGCTCGAATGAAACTCGCCAGCGCGCTCACATTCTCGTCCGAGTCTGTGTAGCCCGGAATCAGCGGCATCCGCGCGATTAAACGCACGCCCTTGCTGACGATGTACTTCGCGTTATCGAGGATCTGCTGCAGGGGAGCCCCAACGATCGCGCTGTGCCTGGCCGGGTCGAAGATCTTGAAATCAAACAGGACGAGGTCGGTGTGTTCGATCACCCGCTCGACGGCCCGTCGCGGCGCGGAACCGCACGTGTCGAGCGTCGTGTGCATACCGGCCGCTTGGCAACGCTTGAACAGCGCCGCAACAAAGCGTGCGTGCGACAGGGGTTCGCCTCCCGAACAGGTGACGCCACCATTGGAGTTCCGATAGTACGCCGCGTCCTTCTTGATCTCCTCGTACACTTGGTCGAGCGTGTACTCGTCGCCGATCATCCGCAGGGCGCCCGTACCGCAGACCGGAACGCATTTGGCGCAGTTGTCACACGCATCTCGATTGATGTGGACGCCGCCTGCGGGGTTGAGCGAAATGGCTTGCCTATCACAGACCTCGACGCAACGGTTGCAGTGGTCGCAAAGCGAATCGCTATGGGCGACTTCCGTATTGCCAGCCTGGGATTCGGGGTTGGAGCACCACGGGCAGGACAGGGGGCAGCCCTTCAAGAAAACGGTCGTTCGGATCCCGGGGCCGTCCTCGGTGCTGAATCGCTGGATGTTGAAGATCCGGGCGGTCAGCGCCCCTTCATCGACTTCCTTGCGGACCGGCATCTCGACGACGCGCGGAGACGGACCGGCCGCGCTGATCGCCCCCGTCTCGCCAGCACCGTTCCCTTCACAGCGAATGATTCCTGTGGTCATCGTGATATCCTCGGTTCCGGGTGTCTCAAAAAGACGACGGGGCGACCACCTGTCGCCCCGTCCGTCACGGTTACAGCGTTTGTTCGGTACGACTGATGATTTCGTCCTGTACGGCCGGTGTCAGCTCGACCCAGAAGGCACTGTAGCCGGCCACGCGGACGACCAGATTGCGATAATTCTCGGGATGTTCCTTCGCATCCAGCAGGGTTGCCCGGTCCAGGATGTTGAACTGGACGTGGAAGCCCCCCTTGTCGAAGTAGGTACCCATCAGTTCCGCAAACTTGGCCATCCCTTCCTTCTTCTTCAACATACCGGGCGCGAACTTCATGTTCAGCAGCGGGCCTTCGATGTACATATTGTCCAGCTTGGCCACCGAGTTCATGGTCGCGGTCGGGCCCTTCACATCGCAGCCTTGCTGTGGAGAGGCAGAGGCGTCCGCCAGTGACGTGCCGGCCTTGCGACCATTCGGCAGCGCACCGGTGTTCTTGCCGGCCCACGTTGACCAGGCCGCGCCCTGGCGGAACATGGTGAAGCGCCGGCCCCAGCCGTCCCGGTACGTCTGACACTTATCGATGCTGTACCTCCAAAGCTCCGAGTTCAGGCCATCGGCCTCGTCGTCGTCGTTGCCGTACTTCGGTGCAGCGAGGCACGCACGCCGGAGTTCCTCGTGCCCTTCGAAGTCGTCGTTCAACGCCTGGATCAGTTGGTCCATGGTCGCTTTCTTCTCCTCGAAAACCACCTTCTTGATGGCCATCAAGGAGTCGCTCGCATCCTGGATGCCCCGGTCCACGAAGCACCAGGCCTCGAGCTGCTGGTAGCGTCCGCCGCCGCGGATGACATCCTTGCCCTTGGCGATGCAGTCCTGCAGGAAGGCGGAGATGAACGGGAAGTAAAGCGCGTCTTCGTAATACGCCTTCTCCATGGCCCGGAAATTGGCCACCGAGTAGTCGTAGAAGTGATCGACCTGTTTCTTATAGGCCGCGAGCAGCTCCTCCCACGTCTCGAACTTCCGCGGGTCGCCGGTTTCGAGACCCATTTTGAGTCCGGTCGACGGCTCCACCCCATTGGTGAGCGTGATCTCGAGGAGCTTGGCGTGGTTGACGAATGAGACCACCGCGTTGCGCGTCCACGCGAAGCTCTTCGGGTAGGAGGTGTTGATGCAGCCAGCCATCGCCCAGTCGCGGGCATCGTCCCACTGTACACCGCGGTCCAGCAGATACTCGGTCCCGAGACGATCATTGAACCAGGCGGGGATGCCGGCGCCGTGATCACGGTTGCACTCGATGCCTTTCTGGAGGAACTCGGGGGCCATGCCGCGGTGGTAGCGGATCGAGATGTGCGGCTGATGCGTTTTGACCTGCTTGGCGACCTGCAAGACGAGGCAGGAGAGCTCGTTGGCGGCGTCCCGGCCGTCCCGGCCCTGCCCGCCGAGGGTGACGTTGATGAAGTAATTCGACTGCGCGATTTCCTGGTGGATGCGCTTCCCCAGCAGGCCCATGAACATGAACGGCTCCATGGCCGTCCATTTCATGAACATACAGCCCATCAGTTCGGCTGCCTGCTGGCGGGTGATCCGGCCCTCATTGATATCCTTGGCATAGTACGGCCACATGTACTGGTCGAAACGGCCCACGTAGGCGTTGGTGGTGGCCTTTTCGATGTCGTGACCGACGGCGATGAACCAGTAGAGTTGGAGCGCTTCCTGGAAGCTCCTCGGGCTATTCGCCGGCACCCACTCGCATACGTCGGCGAGCTGCGCCAGTTCCCGCTTCCGCTCCGGGTTCTGTTCCGTGGCCGCCATCTCTCGGGCGAGGGCGGCGTAGCGGTGCGCATGGGCGATCATCGCTTCGACGACGATGATCACGGACTCGAGCCACTCGACCGTGTCCGTCTCCTTGTCGCTGAGGCCGTGGCCGTTCACGCTGGCCTGGATACGGGCGATATGGTCCTTGGCTTGCTGGATGACCCCATTGAAGCCGATCGCCAGCACCGTGTCGTAGTCCGCCCCCGGAGTGAAGCACATGGGCGTGTACTGCTGGCACAGACCCATGCGGGCCTCACCGAGCTTCCGCCACAGGCCCCCGTCCAATGCCGTGATGATCTCTTCGGGGCGTTTGGCGGCGTACTTGTCCCTCCAATAGTCGCACGCGGCGAACAGCCGCTCCTTGTCTTGCGGGTCCAGGTCGGCTTCAGTCGTCGGCGACGCCGTCGTCGGCGGTTCATGTTGGTTGAGGAGCCACTCGAGATGCAGGGGCGCCAACTCGACATTGGGCAGCGCGCCGCGCAGGAACCGCGTGGACCCGCCGACCAGCAGTTCGTCGTCACGAATCGCAATGGTCATCTTATGCAGGACGTTGGCAAATGCCTTCGCGCGCCGCTTGGCGGGGTGCTCGCCGTCGGTCTGCTTGTACGATTCCAGCATGAACCATGCGCGCTCCCCGTCAACGGCCGGACGCGTGTCAAAATAGGCTTGCCTGAGGCGCTCGATCCTGGGGGTCAAGCCGTTCAACTTGTCGATTTCCTCAAGCGGAATCCGTCCCCGGATTGCCCGGTCATTCGCCCGGCTGACTGACATCCCCTGCGGGACCACCCTTGATCCCCGCTGTGCGACAGACGCTTCCATCATCCGACTCCTTTCTCGGTGTTCCGAAGACGCAACACCGCCCTGCTGGTTCTAGTAGTTTCAGGCACGGAAGCGATTAGAGCAGGCGACTCCAATGATGTCCAAGACTTTGTTTTCATGGCATCCATACAATTCGCATATGGGTTGTCGGCCGCATTTCGGGGGGCGGACGCAGGCAGAGGACGCCGGGCGGCCCCAGATGTCGAGGGGGGCCGTCCCTGCCGCTTGACGAAGCGCACCGACTTGATCGATAGCATGCTTTTATGAACCCGCGGCACATTGAGTTTGTGGTTGCGGTCGCCGACCACCGCAGCTTCACACGGGCGGCCGAGGCCGTGCACATTTCGCAGCCATCCCTGTCGCATGCCATTGCCGAGATCGAGGGTTCGCTGGGCACGCCGTTGTTTCACCGGTTGGGACGAACGGTGTCATTGACGTCAGCCGGCGAGGCCTTCGTGGAATCCGCACGTTTGGTGCTGCGGGATCTGTCCGTCCTCTACGAGTCCGTCAAGGCCGTGGAGGAGTTACGGTCGGGCACGTTGGACGTGGCGGCACCGCATGCGTCGGCGGCGGGACTGTTGGCTCACCTCGTTGGGGAGTTTCGTTTGCACCATCCCGGCGTGAAGGTACGCATTCAGACGTCGGAGAACTTGCACGACATCGAACGCTACGTGCGCACCGGTCGCTGTGAGGTGGCGCTGACGGTGGAGAACGTTGAGCTCCCATTGGTCGCTGAGGTCGTTGGCCGGGAGGAACACCTTGTCGTCTTTCCGCCCGGTACGAAATTGAAGCGAAAGCCCGTTAAGCACGCCGATCTCGCTGGCCTTCCCATGATCGTCCCGACCGGTGTCTACGAGTATTACGGTGGCCTCGCGCTGAAGATCTCGTCGCCGGATCAGGCCCCGGTTGTCGCCGTGGAGACGGAATCGCGCCAAGCGTTGCTGCCGCTGGTCTTGGCGGGGGCGGGCTTCACCTTCCTCCCACGGGCCCTCGCCGAGGGTGCCACACGGCAGGGGGTCGTCATTGCGGAACTCGCGCCGCCTCTGCGCCGCGACATCCGGCTGGTCACGCGACCCGGTCTACTCTCGCCCGCCGCGAAGGTGTTTGTCGCGCTTGCGCGGGCACGACAAGTCGGCCGGGAGAAACGCGAGTGACGAGGCCTGGGTACGGCGGGACGAATCGGCACCCTCACGGGGGCGCGAGTAGATGAGGGGTGTGGATGGCCGGATCAAGGTTGGAGTCCTGCTCTTCGGGATTCCGGCTGGACGTATTGTCCCCATGGCGCAGCGCGCCGAGGAGGCAGACGTTCAACTGGAGCAGCTTGCCGCACGGCTTCGGCGGTCGGGGGCGTGCTAGCGGCGATGGGTCTGGACGACGCCGCTTGCGACGCCTGCTCGCGTGGCACGGGATGACTCCGGCGTGATGATTCGCGCTGCGCGCGGTGGCGTCACGGCGCGGGTGAGGGACTCGGTGGCACGCGCATTGCGGCGATTTATTCCAAGTGATAGTTTGCGTTCTTTCTGCGGTCTGTGTATGCTCGCGCGCGCTTGATCGACAGCGGTTGCCACGCGGTTCTCCAACGGACGATTGTGCCATATGGATGCGAGACTCAGCGACGAACAACAAGCTCTGCGCGACACCATAGCCCGGCTGGCATCGGATCTCGGTCCGCGGTCACCTGCGGATCTTCCCGCAAAGGACCCGGGCGCAGCCGCATGGATACAACTCGCCGAGATGGGCCTGCTGGGGATGCGGCTTCCCGAGTCGGCCGGCGGAATGCCGGTCTCCGGGGTGGAAATCGTCCTCGCGGCGGAGGCGCTGGGTAACCACGTGGTTCCGTTGCCGTTCATCGGCTCCGCCGTCTGTGCGAGCAGTCTGCTGGCCGCAGCCGGCGCGTCACCGGACCTGCTCGCGTCGCTTGCCGACGGCTCGTGCAGGCTGGCACCGGCGCTCGATCCGACGCTCACGCGTCTGGCGTTCCTCGGCGAGGGCGGCGTGGCGTGGGAGGCGCGGGGCGTCGACGCGTGCTTGGTGATCGACCGTGCCACGAAACGATTGGTGGCGGTCCGCCCGAAGGTGACGCCGATGCACGGTGTCGACCTGACCCGCGAGTTACGTGCCGTGGACGCGGGCGCCGAAGCGGTCGACATTGGGAATCTGGGAGGACCGCTACCGCCGGAGGCTCTCGACCGGACGCTGGCGCTCACGCTGGCCGCACTCTCCGCCGACCTCGTCGGTGTGATGCAGGCCGCGCTCGACGCCGCTGTGGCCCACGTGCGGGATCGAGTGCAGTTCGGGGTGCCGGTGGGGACGTTCCAGGCGGTACAGCACATGGCCGCGGAAGCGCACGTGTCGACCGAGGCCGCACGCGGTCTGGCCTGGTACGCGGGCTGGGCGGTCGACGAGTTGGATGCCCACGAGGCCTTGCTCGCGGCGCGGACAGCCAAGGCGTACTGCTCCGAGCACGGCCGGGCCGTGGTCGAAACCTCGATGCAAATGCACGGTGGCGTCGCCTTCACCTGGGAGTACATGGTGCACATCTTGGTGCGACGCGCGCTGCTCGACCGCCAAACCCTTGGTGACGAGCACGCACAGCTGGAGGCGATCGCGGAGCAGCGCACGGCGCCACGCCCGTGAGATGAGGTAGGGAAATGGATTTTCGAGACAGCCCGGAAGAACAGCAGTTTCGTGCGGCGCTCCGCGCCTGGCTGGCTGAGAACGCGCCAGCCGAACCGATCCCGGTTGAACCGGACAAACGCGCCGAGTTCCTCAACGCCTGGCACCGGAAACTTTACGCGGCGGGCTACATCGGCCTCTCGTTTCCGACCGCGTACGGCGGGCGTGGGCTCCCGGTGACCTACGAGGCCATATACAACGATGAACTTGGTACGGCCGGCGCGCCGCCGGGGCCGACGTTCGGTCACATTGCCAATGCGATTCGGCTGCACGGGAGCGATGCGCAAAAGAAGCAACACCTTCCCGGACTGCTCGCCAGCACCGTCCGGTGGTGCCAGGGATTCAGCGAGCCTGGAGCCGGATCCGACCTGGCAAGTCTCTCCACCCGAGCCGAACCGGTCGAGTTGGGAGGCGTCGTCCGCAGCTACCGTCTCACTGGACAGAAGATCTGGACGAGCGATGCCATCTGGTCCGAGTGGTGCCTGCTGCTCGCGCGCTCTGAGGCCGGCTCGCGCGGCCACCGTGGCATCTCCGCCTTGCTGGTCCCGTTGAACACCCCGGGCATCGAGTGCCGGGTGATTGTGACCTCAAGTGGCTCCCGCGAATTTGCCGAAGTGTTCCTCGATGGCGCCGAGGTGCCCGCCGACAGCGTGCTCGGGAAGCCGGGCCAGGGCTGGGGCATCGCCATGTCGCTGCTCGGCTACGAACGCGGACCGGCGGACATCGGCTGGGTCTCCCGGTTTGCACGCTCGCTTGGGA
>JAGDMS010000356.1 GCA_017860575.1 Deltaproteobacteria bacterium
GGCCACCAGCGGCAACTATGGCGCCGCGGTGGCGTCGCAGGCGGCCAAGGCGGGCTTGCGTTGCATCATCGTGCAGGAGGCCTTCGATAGCCACGGCATCGCACAGCCGGAGATCGCGGAAAAGACGCGGGCGTGCGAGGCCTACGGCGCCGAGGTGATTCGCCTGTCGGTGGGACCGGAACTCTTCTACGTGTTCTTGCGCGTCTTGCAGGCAACCGGGTACTTCAACGCGTCGCTCTACACGCCGTACTCGATCCTGGGCATCGAGACGCTCGGCGCTGAGATCGCCGTGCAAACACGCGAGCAAACCGGGCGCTTCCCCGACGTCGTGATCGCCACGCACGCGGGCGGCGGAAATGTCACCGGCACGGCGCGCGGCCTGCGGAAGGCTGGCGCGGTGGACACCACCGTCGTCGCGGCCAGCGTCGATCTGTCGGGACTGCACATGGCGTCGGATCACGACTTCAACCGTAAGTCCTTCACCACCGGGCACACTGGCTTTTCCATTCCGTTCACCACCTGGCCGGACCGTGCGGACGTGCCCCGTAACGCGGCGCGCCCGCTACGTTACCTGGATCGTTTCGTCACCGTCACGCAGGGCGAGGTCGTCTACATCACCCAGGTGCTGGCGGAGTTGGAGGGGCTGGAACGCGGCTCCGCCGGCAATACGTCACTGGTGGCGGCCTTTGCCCTGGCGCAGGCGCTCGACGAGGACCGCATCGTGGTGGTGCAGGAGACGGAGTACACCGGCGCCGGGAAGCATCCCATCGCCCAGCTCAACCTGGCACGGCGGATGGGTATCGAGGTGCGGCGCGGTGACCCGCGGGACAACAAGCCGGGGGCGCGCATTGTCATCCCCGAACACCCGTCACAGATCGCCGCGGTCGAAGTCGATCTGGACCCCCTCCGCCGCTCGTACCTACGCCACGCGCTCACGACGCTGCCCCAGAGTGCGCAGGTGAGCGACGCGGACATCGACTTCCTCGCCGCCGAAACGCGGACCAGCAGGAGCTATGTCATGGATCGCATTGGTGCGGCGCGCGGCGGCACGGCATGAGGGCCGGGCCCCGGCATGGTACAATGCGACCGTGAAGGGCCGGGTTCTAATCATTCGTGGCGAAATCGGTGGGTCTGCAAACATCTCCGAACGTCGGGAACTTCAACACCAGAGCTCGGTGTTCTACGGTGTCCGCCCTGCCTGCAACGCGACCCAACGGCGACGTTGGTCGGGCGTGAGTTGTTCGAGCGCCTCGCGCCCGCTGAGCACGCGCACACGGCCGATCTCCTGCATCAAGGTCAGGATGTCGTTGGTCGCGCCAACCGTCGTATCCGTCTCGGCGGCCCGCAGCCGCCGGTCGAGCGCCGCCAGTGTCCGATCGCGGCGATCGCGGATGAGTTGTAGCGCCTGCACTTGAGCATCAGTCAGTTCGAGTGTCCCCGCCTGGGCCAGGAGCTGAATGACCACCGGCGGGGGCGCGTCTGTCTGCGAGATCGCATGCGCGGCCGAGGCGCAGAACGTCACCGCGCCGATGAGCGTGATCAACGTCGAACGCATCGGCCGCGCTCCCCGAAGATCAGTGCTTGCCTGGATCCAGGGGCACGCCCTTGCGAGTCGACAGGATGTAGGCCTCCATTGCCCGCATCTTTGGGTCGTCGTCCGCCAGCTTGGGTCCTTCCAGCGGGTTCTCGATGCACCAGTTGATCATGTCGCGCAATAAGGCGACTTTTTTCAGCTGGCTCTGGAATTTCGGATAGGTTTCCGGGTGCGTGATCGAGGCATCGGGATGACACATGTCACACGAGATCCCGTTGGTGCCGATCTCCGGCGAGTGGAACAGTTTATAGCCCTCATCGACGACGCGCTTGAGCTCCGCTTCCCAGACCCGCGTTTCCCGCTGCGTGTGCTCCGTTCCGCCGTGGGCTACCTGCAGCTTGGCGTCGTACTTGCCCATCAGCTCGGAGGCAACCGCCCGCGCCTTGTCCGGGGCCATGCGCTCGCCGGGCGCTAGCCCTGTCACGGTGACGCTGGTTTCGCCATCGCATAGGCCGACCACCTTGCTCCGGCCGTCGGCCGGAGCGGGGAGTTGGTGCCGCGGTGCCTCTTCGCTCAGCCCGCGCACCGCCACGCCGCCACCCACGGTGATTGCGGCCACGATCATCACTACTCGACCCCATCGTGTCATGTTCGTCTCCTTTCGCAGGGCCGGTCAGTAGGACGGCCAACTGATGTTGCCTTTGAGTTGGGCCGCCAGTTGCTCCATGCCTTTGCGGCCCTTGCTGACCTGCTCGAAGGTCACGTCCATCGGGTTGCGGTCCCACAGATTGTACCGCTTGTTGACCTGACCGTCCTGCAGTGCGGTTACCGTGCCCCAGCCGCAGCCGTCGAACTGGTTGAACGGGTCCGCCCGCACCATTTGCACGGTCAACTCCGGCAACCCCTTGGGCGCGTACGGCCATGGCCAGGCCGTTGAGAGCACGCCGTGGAAGGTGATGTTCTTGAACCGGTTGGTCAGCGGCTGGTGCGTGTGGGCGTGAATCACGGTGACGGTTGCGAATGGCGCCAGCAGCGCCTGCACCTGCTCGGCATCGTCGGTCCAGAAATTCCACGGGCGGTAGTACTTGTAGAGCGGCGAGTGCGAGAACACGACCACCGGCGTTTTCTTGTTCACCTTCGCCAGGTCTTTCTTGAGCCAGTCGCGCTGCGCCTCGCCCACGGTGAACGGCCGCCCGTGGGGATTGTCGAGCTGAGCCATCGCGAGCATGCGCTGCATGGGCGTCATCTTCGGCTCGGTCCAATAGTCCTCGACGATAACGCTGTTCAGCACGATGAAGTGCACGCCTTTGTGCTCGAACGAGTAGGTCGGCTCGCCGAACATCTCGCGCCACTTCTCGCCCATATCGAGGTACCAGTCGTGTTCGCCGACCATCATCCGGACCGGGGCTTTGAGGTCCTTCAAAATCTGCTGGCCGATCGACAGCTCTTCCGGTTTGCCGAGTTGGGCGAGGTCGCCGCCGAACAGCACGAAGTCGGGTTGCGGTTCGAGGGCGTTCACGTCTTGCACCGCCTTTTGACAGGCGCGCACGAAGCGGTGGGTGAGCCCTTTGTCGAGGATGTGGGTATCGGAGACGTATGCGATCGTGAACTTTGGTGCGGTCTCCTTCGCCTCGGCAACGTTGATGAGCTGGAACGAGTGTGGCGGGAAGCCCTTCCAGGCGACGGTGGCGACTGCCGCCGCCTGCGCCGACATGCTGAGGAAGTCGCGTCGGCTGAGGTGCGGGAGTGCCTGGAGCAGGTCCGCGCGCGCCTCCTGATACTCCTGCCTTTCACGTTCTTTTGGCAACACGTACTTTGGCATCATGATCCTCCTCTCGATGTCGCGTGTCTGCTAGGGAGCGGGGACGATTTCGCCCGCGCGGGTCTTGGTCGACAGGTCCTTGAGTTGTGCCCAGTCGAAGTTGCTGCCGCCGCCGTCGTCGGTGAGGGTGCGCATCCACTCGATGGTGTCGCTGATTTCCTCCTTGGTGAGATTCAGGGGGCGCATGCCGCCATCGAGGTTGGGGTTCGACTCTCCACCCTTGTTGTAGAAGTCCATCACTTCTTCGAGGGTCTTCTGGCTGCCGTCGTGCATGTATGGCGCGGTGAGGGCGACGTTGCGCAGGCCTGGCGTCTTGAAGGCGCCGATGTCCTTGACGGTCTGCGCCTCGCGCGCCAGTTGTTCGAAGTTGCCCTTCATGGCGACGCCGATGTTGTGGAACTTGTTGTCGGTGAAGTAGGGGAACGAGGCATTGAATTCGTGGCACGTGACGCAGCGGGCTTTTCCCTGAAAGAGGACAAAGCCGCGCTTGGCCGCGTCACTGATCGCCTGCTTGTCGCCGGCGAGGAAGCGGTCGAACGGCGAGGCGAACGGGGCCAGCGTCCTTTCAAAGCCCGCGATGGCCTGGGCGATGCGATCGATGGTCACCTCCCGCGACCCGAACGCGGCCGTGAAGCCGGCGGCGTAATCCGAAACCGCCGCAACGGCCTTGACGACGGCATCGTGCGACGGTTGGCCCATTTCGACAGGATTGATCAGGGGCTGCTTGGCTTGTTCCTCCAATGTGGGTGCCCGGCCATCCCAAAACTGCACCTCATTGAATCCGGTGTAGAGCACGGTCGGGGAATTCCGAGCGCCGGTCTGGTTCTTGATCCCCAGGCCAACCGGCCGGCCATCGGCAAACCCTTTCAATGGGTCGTGGCAGGTGGCGCAGGACACCGTGCCGTCGGCCGACAACCGTTTGTCGAAGTAGAGCCGGCGACCCAATTCGACGCGGGCAGCCGTGACGGGATTCTGCTCCGGAATCACCGGCTCCAATACCCCGTTCGGCAACTGCAACACCGCCGCACTCAACATCGACACCATCAGTGACCTTGCTTTTTGCATTCCGCCCCCCTCAGATGTTGCCTGCTTCCAACGACTCGATAGTGGTGCGCTGAGCCATGCCGGCGTGGCACACGGCGCAAGCTTGCCCGCCCTGACCAGTGAGGTCGGAAGCCAGCACATACGACACCGGCCGATGGTTCCAGACGGTGAGCTGCAGGCCCCCCACGGCAAACAGATGAAATTCGATGTTGCCGGAGCGGACGCGGTGCCCCGCGTCCGGCCAGATGCGCGGCGGCAGGACGAACAACGAGACCAAGTGCGCGTCATGGCGATACTGCACGTAGCCGACCCGTTCGCCAGCGAGGTCGACAACGCTCACACCCTCCAAGGCCATCGCGGTGGTTTGCTGGACCGGATCACCGATCGGAAAGGCCAAGTTGCGCGTGAGCCAGGCGTTGACCGTTGCCGGGTTCGATGAACGCAGTGCCAGCGGCACGGCCTGCTCGGCGGCGCGGCGGTAGACGTCCGCGGCCGCCAGGACGCTCGCCGGCGCTGCCGGAGCCCCCGCGCGCAACAGCGTCCACGCCGCGCCGAAGACCAGGAGCACCGAGGCCGCCAGCGCGAGGCCGTTCAGCCAGAACCGAGGCCGCGGGTGTGTTCGCAGCCTGCGCCGCACCCGCTCCTCGATCCCGCCCGGCAACGGCGCGCGCGGGAAGAGTTGGCCAATGGTCTTGGTGAACCGCCGGTGCCGCTCCAGCACCGCATCGCAGTGGGGACACCCGAGCAAGTGGCGCTCGACCTCGATCGCGCTTTCGATGCTGAGCTCGTTGTCGCCGTAGGCCGGCAGGAGCGACCGGACCGAGTTACAACCCATGACCGTATCCCGCCTCGGCGTCCGCCGGCACCAGCCCGCGCTCCCGGGCCTGTTGCATGAGGGCCGCGCGTAAGGTCGCACGACCACGCGCCAGCCGCGACATCACCGTACCCAGTGGACAGCCGACAATGTCGGCGATCTCACGGTAGCCGAACCCTTCGACGTCCTTCAGATACACCGGCAACCGGTAGCTTTCCGGCAACGCCAGCAATGCCGCCTTGATCTCCGCCGACCAGCGCTGGTCCATCAAGACCGCCTCGAGGTCGGCCGCAACGTCCTCGATCTCCGCCGTGATTTCCCCCTGCGCCGGGGACTCGATGTGCGTTCTCCGCTGCGTACTGCGGTGCCGTGACACCCACTCGTTCCGCAAGATCGTAAACAACCAGGCCCGGATGTTCGTTCCCGGCCGGTAGGCATCGAACTTCTCCAGGGCGCGCACGCATGTGGTTTGCACGAGATCCTCAGCGTCGACCGTGCCGGCCAAGGCCAGGGCGAAGTTGTACAGCGCCGCCAATTGGGGGAGCGCTTCCGCCTCGAACCGCGCACTGCTCTGTGCCCGTATAGCCAACGGTCACTGCCGTCCTTTCTCTCTATACCCTAGAACGCCCGATGGGGCGACTTTATTCCCTGAGCCAGTGTCTTTTTGGAGCGGGCGCCTACCCACCGCCTTCGTGCCGCTGGCGCTCGTTCCCCGGCGTCAATTGAAACCGGCTGCGCTGTGGCGCACAATCTGTGAGCGGTAGGAGAGGGGACGATCGATGAGCCGTGGGCACAGAGCCGACGATTTCGCCTCGCGCCGCAGGCGACTCGCGGGGATGTCGGACGCGGAACTGCACGCGCGTTTCTGGGAGCTGGTGCAGCAGATCGTCGATCCCCTGATCGCCGAAGCGCGGACCCATACCACTCCCTCCATCGAGCGCTCCGTGCTGCTGCGCATGGGATTCTCCAGCGTCGAGGCCAAGGCGCTCGTCAGCCGGATGCACGAGCGCAAGCTGCTCGGCCATGGTGCCGGCCGGCTCGTGCTGGAACTGGCGCAGCGCAAGGGTGTGTCCGTCCGCGCGGCGGGTGCGGCGCTCCTCGGCGGACAGTACTGGGAGGAGCTGGGCGGATGAAATTGACTCCCACGCAGCGGCTCGACCTCCGCGAAGTGCTGAAGGATCTTGATCGCTACCGCCCACGGCGCAAGGGCTGGACATGGCGGACCAAAGTCCCCCAGCACCAGATCGGCCCGTTCGTCTTCGATGAGACCTCTGCGAGCCTCGCGTGCTCGGTGCCGCTGCCCGCGGCACACGCGTTCGGCAACATCGATCCGCAGTGCGATTGCGTCATCACCACGGAGATCGCTTCCGGTCGCTTCGAGGACGACCTGCGCCGCATGCGCATGGCCGCGTGGCATGGGGCGGACCACATCATGGTCATCCGCACCACGGGGCAGTCGCATATCGACGGCCTGCTCGAAGGCACGCCCGAGGGGGTGGGCGGCATCCCGATCACGCGCAAGCAGATCCGCGCCACCCGCAAGGCATTGGACGCCATCGAGGACGAGGTGGGCCGGCCGATCAACTTCCACTCCTACGTCAGCGGCGTTGCCGGACCGGAAATCGCCGTCCTGTTTGCGGAGGAAGGCGTCAACGGCGCGCACCAGGATCCCCAGTACAACGTGCTCTACCGCGGCATCAACATGCACCGCTCCTTCGTCGATGCTGCCGAAGCGAAACGCATCATGGCGGACGCGGGCATCCTGCAACTCGATGGCGCCCACAACGCCAACGCCACCGCCAAGGACGCGTGGAAGGTGACGCCGGAACTCTTCGTGCAGCACGCCATCAACACCGCCTACTCGCGCGCCGCCGGGATGCCGGCCGAGTTGATCGCGCTGTCCACCGTGCCACCGACGGCGCCGCCGGCGCCGAAGCTGCGGCTCGACCTGCCTTTCGCCGTCGCATTGCGGGAGCTTTTTTGCGGCTACAAGTTCCGCGCACAGCAGAATACGCGCTACATCGAGGCCGATACGGTGGAGGCGACGGTGACGCACGTGCTCGACACCCTGCTCTCGCGGCTGACGTCCGCCGATATCCAGAGCACCATCACGCCGGACGAAGGCCGGAACATTCCCTGGCACTACAACAACGTCGCCGGGGTCAATACGGCGCGGCAGACATTCATGGGGCTCGACGGCCTCATGCAGTATATCGAACTCAAGAAGCACGGTCCCTTGCGGCAACAGGTCCGCGAACTCCAAGAGCGCGCCGTCCTCTTTCTCGAGGACATTCTCGCGGGTGGCGGATACTACGCCGCCGTCGCGGCGGGGCAGTTCGTCGACTCCGGCTATTTCCCCGAACGCCAGGGCGACGGGATCGTGCGCGACCCGGACGGCGGAGACGGCGCCGCTACGGTGATTCCCCGCGCCACCGACTACGGCGCCCCGGTCTGCAGTCACTTCGGCGACAACGCGTACGCACGGCGAGACGGCAACGCGTGCGACGCGTACGGTGGCTGTACCCTGTGCGACCCGTCGAAGATCCAGTACATCGACGAACTCAATGTCGACGACAACGTCGAGCGGCGTCTGCAGAGCCCGCTTGCGGAGCGTGCCGCGGGGGTACTGCGGCCCGAGGTGGAGAAGCACGGTGACGGCGTGGTGTGCGTGACGCTGTTTGTACCGGCCGAACCCCGCATCGCTGAGGCGGCGGCGCTCGCGATGGCAACCCGCATGGGGCTGCGGGATACCGAGGTCATCAGTCGGCGTCTCATGCACCCGGCGGAGGGCAGCGTCTTCGAGGTTAGGGGCGTGCTTGATGCTGCCATCACGATCGCCGACTTGTCCGTGCCCGAGCGCGAAGTGCCGCTATCCGAGGCCGAGATCGAGGCCTGGGTGCGGCCGCGGGAGGTCCACGTGGTGGCCGCGACGGTCGGCGAGGACGAGCACTCCGTCGGGCTGCACGAGATCCTCGACATCAAGCACGGAGGCATCGAGAAATACGGGTTCCGATGTCACAGCCTCGGAACCTCGGTGGGGATCGAGCGGCTTGTGGATGTTGCCGAGCAGACGGACGCCCGCGCCGTGTTGATCTCGACGATCGTCACCCACGCCCGGGTGCACGAGTTGCACATGCGACGCCTGGATGTCGTGGCACGGCAGCGCGGCCTGCGCACGCGCCTCGTCCTCATCGCCGGCGGCACCCAGATCACCGACGACCTACCGACGACCTAGCGCGGGCGTGCGGCATGGACGCGGGATTCGGACGCGGTACCACCGGGCGGGAGGTCGCCAGCTTCTTGGTGCGCGCGCTGCGAAGCCGGGAAGGCCGGTAGGTGTGTATCCGTACCTGACCATCGATCTGGACAAGATCGAGCACAACGCGCGCACCATCGTTGCGCTCTGCGCGCACCACGGCATCACGGTGACCGGGGTTACCCAAGGCGGCGGGCGTCGACACGTCGTTCATGCTGCTGCAACTCCCGGCCCTGTCCGGTGCGGATGCGGTGGTGGCGGCGGCGGACGTCAGCCTGAACTCGGAGTTGTCGGTTCTGGAGGCCGATGATCATGGTGGACCTCGGCGATCTGCGCGAGGGCGTCTGGCCCACGGACGTCGTTCCGTTCGTGCGGCAAACACGGCGGTTGCCCGGCATCCGCATCACCGGCCTCGGCACGAATCTCGCCTGCTTCGGCGCGATTGCGCCGTCCGTCGACAACATGAACCAGTTGCTGGAGCTGGC
>JAGDMS010000148.1 GCA_017860575.1 Deltaproteobacteria bacterium
TCGCCGGCACGCCGGGACACCTGACGCCACCACGTCGGCACGCCTTGCAGCAGTCGACCGTGGGGGACTTGTTAACAGCCGCTGCCAGAGCCTCGAAGGCGATCGTCGCATTGACCAGATCGCGCCAGATGGCTTTGCCCGTGGTCGAATCACCGGCCTAGCCAAGGTGTAATTCGCCGCTCCCCGCGCCAGTATCTTCGCCGACTTGGCGCGCGCTTGCCTGGACACCGCACGGCGGAGCGGCTATTTTAAGGTAAACCATTAAATGAGCCGCTATCGCCACAGAACCCTCGAGGTGCAAATCCCCGACATCAGTCGCCAGTTTCCGGCGCTGCTGGTGACCGGGCCACGCCAGGTGGGCAAGACGACGTTGCTGCGGCACGTCGCCGAGAAGACCCGGCGCTACGTGTCCCTCGACGATCCGACGCTGCGGGAGTTGGCCGTCGCTGACCCCACCTTGTTCCTCGAGCGCTTTCCGCCGCCGCTGTTGATCGATGAGATCCAGTACGCCCCGGGTTTGCTGCCCTATCTGAAGCTGCGGATCGATGCGCAGCGTCAACCCGGCGCGTTTTGGCTGACGGGGTCGCAGCAGTTCCAGATGATGAAGGGTGTGACCGAAACCCTCGCCGGGCGAGTGGCGGTGATCAACTTGCTCGGCTTCTCGCAGCGCGAGCGCTTCGGGAAGCGCTGGGATACCGAACCCTTCCTGCCGGATGCCAAAGTCCTCGCGCGCCGCGGCGTTGTCACGATCAACGGCGAGCGGGCGCTGTACGAAGAAATCTGGACGGGTGGGTTTCCCGCGCTGGTGACCGCTGAGACTGGCAACCGCGATGTGTTCTTCTCCTCCTACCTGCAGACGTACCTTCAGCGCGATGTGCGTGATCTGGCCCAAGTCGGGAGTATCGAAGCATTCACGCGCTTTGTGCGGGCCTGCGCAGCGCGCACGGCGCAGCTGTTAAACCTGTCCGACCTGGCGCGTGACGTCGACATCAGCGTACCAACCGCCAAGAACTGGTTGTCGGTGCTGCTGGCGAGCTGCCAGGTGTTCCTCCTGCAGCCCTTCCATACAAGCGTCACCAAGCGGCTGGTGAAGACTCCGAAGCTGTACTTCCTGGATACGGGCCTCTGTGCCTACCTCACGGGGTGGGCATCGCCGGCGACCTTGGCGGCCGGAGCGATGCGCGGCGCCATCTTCGAGACCCATGTGGTCGCAGAGGTTCTCAAGAGTTGGTGGCATCGCGCACGCACCCCACCGATCTATTTCTACCGCGATCGCGATGGCCGCGAGATCGATCTGGTGTTTGATGTCGACGGCAAGCTGTGGCCCGTCGAGATCAAGCATGCGGCCACGGTCCGCCGTGAGTGGACGACACCGTTCACGGCACTCGAACACCTTAAGAAGCCGGTCGGAGCCGGTGCCGTGATCTGTCTTGCCGCAGAGACGCTGCCGTTGACGCGGGACCTCGCTGCGCTGCCGATCGGGGCCGTGTAGAGCGCACATCGTGTCCACGACGACGTCACTCTAGGTCACTGTCTCAGGCGTTGGACCGCAAGGCATCCGCGGTTTCCACCTGGAGTTCGCAGTAGCGCTCCCCGAGCGAGCGCCCAAGCGCGTCCCAGGTCCACGCCTGCAACATCGCCCGCTTCTGCGGCGACTCAGGTAAGCTGGCCCCTAGCGCTTCCGTGAAGCGCCCCCGCGGAACGCTGCGCACCATGCTGGCCAAGTGGGGCATGCCCCGGAGCCCAAACGGGGTGGAGATCGAAGGCAGGCCCGCCGCCACATATTCGGCGAGCTTGATATTCGTGCCGCTCCCAAACGCGACCGGATTGACGGCCACGTCCGTGGCCGCGAAGTACGTTCGCCAGTCTTCCACAAACCCGGGCTGGCGAATGTGCGGATGCCCGCGCGGTGCTGCCGCCCCACTCTCGCCGAGGATCAGCAGCCGCGCAGTGTGGTCCAACGCCGGCAGGACGTCATACGCGAGGAAGCGGACCGCGTCTCGGTTATGCGGTGCATCGCCACCGACGAAAAGAATGACGCGATCGCTCGGCTTGAACCCGAGCGCCGCTCGCGCGGTGTCGCGCAGCGCGGCACGCTCAAATGTGAGGAGCGCCGCATCGAAACCGTTCGCAATCACCGCCTGGCGCTGCGGCGGACGGTAGAGCGCCGCGAGGGTTCGGGAATCTTCGTCACTGCATGCGATTACCAGATCGCTTGACTGCACTGCGGTCCGTTCCAGGTGCTCGATTCGCCACAGCGCGGGGCGGCGGAGAACCTGCAATTCCGGGTCCGCCTGGTGGTAACGGAGCTCGACGTTGTGGGCCGAGTAGACCACCGCCGGCGGGTTGGGCATGAGTGCCGCCCAGTGGAACTGGGCGCAGAACTCAAATTGAATGATGTCGCAGCCGGCGAACCGCCCCAACCAACTGCGAGGCCCGATTGGCGGCTGAAGCGAGAGCAGGGCTAGCGCGGGTGCGATCCGTTTGGGGAGCAGCCGTGGGAGGAGGTTTGCCACCATGCAGTGGGTGTGCAGCCGCAGCCGAGGCTCGAGCAGCACCGCCCGCGGTACCCCAGGAATCCAGGGCGCGAGAATATCCACGGATGCCCCCGCACGTGCCATCCCCCGTGCTAGACCCAAAGTTCGCACGCGACCACCGTGTCGTGTGGGAAGTAGCGGGAACGGTGAGATGACCAACACCCTAAGCTCACCGTTGAGTGCCCGGTCGGAGGCTGCCCTCCGCTTCGGAGCGTAACGCGTTGACGGTGACACGGCGGTGCCTATAACATCCCGGTCGCTCGCGATGCAATCAGCCTCAGCATACGAACGGTTGACTTTTTTGCGGCGCCGCAGCGGTATCTACCTGAACCGAGCGCGGCGGTCGGTTTGGGTGCATGGGCGAGACCCCGCCGACTTCGACGCGGCACGGCCACTCCTACAATGGCTACGCTCAGCGGTTACGACCGATCGGCTCCTCCTCACCTCCGGGCGCACGCGAACCTGCACCTGGCTGGCGGCCCGTTATCCCAATGACAACGTGCTACCACCTCCTTTCAACGTCAAGCTCTTCGTGAACCGCTTCTTTCGCCAACTGCAGCCGCTCCTGATTGTTTGCGTCGGCAGCGTGGAGCCGCTTGGGCGCATGACGCTTCAGCATGCGTACCGGCACGGCGTTCCGCTGATGCTCGTCGACGCGGCGACCCTGCCGCCGCCAGCAACCCTCCGCTACCTGCACCTCATCTGCGCGCGGACGCCAGAGGTCGCAGCGCGGATCGTGGCGAGGGGTGTACCGCGCGACCGCATTCGGGTGAGCGGCGCGCTTGATGCCGCGATGGCCGGTGATGCCGTCCGGCGGACGATCGAGGCGCTCGGACCGGCTGTCGCGGCCATGCCGGATCCCGCCGGGGGCATGATAGACCGGACGGCGCCGCGCCGAATGGATCAACTTGCGCGCACCCCCCTCGGCCGGCTCGTCGTGGCCACGCGCCGCGGGCGACAAGTCAAGAGCGTTGAGGCGCTGCGCCGGCGGCTCGGTCAGCCTGAGACAATCCTCTGTCTGGGCAACGGCCCGTCGTGCGAGGACCCGCGACTCTTAAACCTCCATTATGACGCGCTGTTCCGGGTGAACTGGCGTTGGCTGGAGCGCGGAATGCTGACCCGTCCCAACATGGTCTTCGTCGGCGATCTTCGCACGACGGCTCGGCTGCACGGGTGCATCTTCGGATTTCGGACGATCGCATGGGAATCGGAGGTGCTTCTCCGACATCTGCTGCTCAACGGCAGGGTGCGCCGGCTCGAGTACTTTACCTACGAGCGCGTGTCGCCGTTTTTGAATGACGGGGCATGGCCGGCACACCCAACAAATGGCGCTGTCATGGTCGCAACCGCCGTCGCCCTGCAACCGCGGCGGTTGATTCTCGCGGGCATCGATCTCTACCTCGATCCGCGGGGGCGCTACCCCGGCGACGCGAGGCCCGAAAACGACTTCCCACAGATGCATTCGCGCGAAGTCGAGCTCGCGATTCTCGACCAGGTACTGACATCATTTGGCGGCGAGACGTTGATCGTGAACGAGCCGCTGCGTACTGCCCTCGCAGAACGTCGCGCGATATCCCCTAGCGTCGCAATTTGATGGCGAGGCGTAGTGCATTTCGATGTCCATCAACACACGCGAGCCAGCGATTACCGCCAAGCGGGTGCGGGTCGACATGATGCATTCCGAGCGAGTTCCACCCGAACCGGCGTGGGCGCAGCACTGGTGTGGGCCGTACCAGCTGCTCCGCGTACGTACTCGTCGTCAGTTCAGTAATTTCGAGGGCCCAGACCTGCAGGCCGTACCTGCGCGCATCGTCCTGCGCGTATCGGAACAGCCGCCCCCCGTATTCGAACACACGTCCGCCCGGCCGTGCCCAGTGCGGGTTCGATACCACGACCGGGCTGCGGGGGTGCTCGGTCCAGGGTCCTTCGATACGCTCGGCACAGTACAAACGCAGGCTGTCGTTGCGACGCGGATCACGCAACGTGAACATCCACCATCTGTCGTGGAAGCGGACGAGCGAGGAATCCGTGTACGGCGCGCCGGTCAACAGCGTTTCCGCCAGCACCCAGCGGTTGGGGAATGGGTTGGCGCGATACAGGCGAACATCACCAGCTGCGCCGCTCTCTGGAACGAGGTAGACCTCGGCGTCGACCGCCATGACGTATGGGTAGGACAGATGGAATGGCTCTTCGAGCACGATACCGCCATACTGCCACCGATGGCCGTCATCACTGCGGGCATAGGCGATCTTCCCACGGCTATTCTCCTCGAGTACTTCCAAGAACATGTGCCACCTCCGCTCCCTGCGCACCACGAACGGATCGGCGACGTATCGCGCCCGAACATCCCGCACATCCCGCGCCGTCAGAACTGGGTTGGTGACATGCGCTGGTGGACTCAAATCGAACGGCGACGCCCCGGTGTAAATGCCGATCGACCATTGCCGCATTCGTGCGAGGCCTGGCAGCACCGGCCGAGGAAATCGATGTGGACCAAGCTTCATCGAGCAGCTCGCAACGGCCTGAGGTGTACACGCCCCGTCGTGTAGAGCATGTCTCTCACTGCCATGCGAGTCATGGAAATCATTTCCGGTGCCGGTGTCAATGGCGCCATTCAGCACGGTCTGCTGCTGACCCGCGAGCTGGCGCGGCGGGGGCATTCGGTCGTCGTGCTGTGTGAGCCAGACAGCTGGCTAAGCCGAGAGTTGGCCTCCGAGCCGGTGGAGGTCGTGGAGTGTGACTTTCATCGCTGGCCGCTTGACGAGGTGCGGCGCATCGCGGGACTCGCGCGACCAAAGCGGCTCGACGTGTGCCACACGCACCAGACCTGCGCCCACACCTTCGGTGTGTTACTCCGCTGGATGAGCGGCATCCCATGCGTGGCGACCGCGCACGCGTTCAGCCGACATGTGCACTGGCTTCTCAACGAACGGATCATCGCGGTGTCCCAAGCCGCGCGCGCTTTCCTCATCACTCGGAATTTTGTTCCAGCGTCTCGCATCGACGTGGTCCCGAATTTCGTTGATCACCGGCGCCTGGCCAGCGCCGGTCAGGTCTCGCGGGCACAGATCCGCAACGTATTCGGTATCGATGAGGGCTGCCCGCTCATCGGCGTTGTCGGCAGAGTCATACCCAATAAGGGATGGCCCGACATCCTATGGGTGCTGGCCCAGTTGTCGCTGGCCGAGCCGACGGCGCGGCTCCTGGTAGTAGGCAGCGTGACCCCTGGGTACCGCAGCACGCTTGAAGCAGAGGCCGGTGTGTTGCAGGTTGCGAAGAAGATCGTATGGGCCGGCCAACGCCTCGACATCCCGCAGGTCCTGTCCGCGCTGGATATTTTCGTTTCACTCTCTCGCCAAGAAACGTTTGGCCTCGCGATCCTCGAAGCGTTGGCGGCCGGTATCCCCGTGATCGCGACGGCGGTTGGTGGTGTGCCGGAGGTCGTGCGTGACGGCGAGACGGGCCTGCTGATCCCTTCCGGAGACCACGAGGCCATGGCGCGCGCGATCGTAGCATTGCTACGCGACGAGCCGCGGCGCCGGCGACTGGGTCAATCCGGCCAACGCGATGCCCGTGAGCGGTTCTCCGCCGAGATTCATGTCCCGCGGATCGAGGCGACACTTGCCCGGGTTGCGTCGGGCCGGACTTGATCCTGGAGCGCTGCGACCGCGCCCAGTACGGTTCCTACATCGATCGCTTCCATGTGACACCGTGAGCCGTTGTCGCGGTAGGCGTCGGGGGATGGCGCGCGGGACAGCTGGATGACCTGGTGGCGTGCGCCCCACGGCCCCGTCCGCTCGGGCCAGGTTGGGCCGAAGAGCGCGACGACTGGTGTGCCGACGGCCGCCGCAGCATGCATCGGGCCGCTGTCGACACCGATGGCAAGCGCCGCGCGCCGGTAGAGGCAGAGCACCTGGTCGAGTGTCGTCGTGCCAGCGAGCGAGGGGACCGGCGGGGAAAGACACCTGGCGAGCTGCGCGGCGTCCGCTTCCTCTCCAGGTCCGCCGGCGATCACGACGGGCAGTGCAAGCTCGTCGTGGATTCGCCCAATGAGTGCCGCCCAACGTTCCACAGGCCACATCTTCGACCGCCACGTGCCGAATGGGTTCGCCAGCACAAAGTCCCGGGGCGGCGCACCTGCAGCACGCAGCGCCTGCTCGATGGTGTAGTCCGCTTCCGCGGAAGTGTACAGCCGGGGCTCGAGATCAGGCACGACAATACCGAGATGCTCAGCGATCTGCGCACACACACGCACCGCATGCTGCTTGAGGTCAGGCCGAACGGCAAACTGCCATCCTGGACGCCGCACGCCTCGGCCCATCTGCCACCGGGCACGGCTCGCGTAGATCCACGCGGCGCTGCGGCGCAGACCTTGGAAGTCGATTGCCAGATCGAAGGCCGGTCCACGGCGTGCTCGGATCCGGCGGCGGGCGTCGATCCAGCTCGACAGGAAGCCGTGCCGCATCGGATCGGCTTCGATGATGCCGTTGATGTGTGGGTCCTCACGCAGCAATGGCGCCCAGGTCCGGTCGAGCACGACCTGGATGTCGGCGGTCGGGAAGGCATTCCTGAGGGCCCGCAGGCACGGCGTGACGTGGACAATGTCTCCGAACGAACTGAGCTTGACGGCGAGTACACGGCGCACCGCCGCGAGGTCGATCGGCTTGCGTGAGCTTCGCAGAGCACCCATTGGCGAATCGGAGATCTCAAGTCGAATTGCTTGTGTCAAGCCTTCCGCTGTTCACGGACTGTCAAGCTGCGCGCATTCCGCGAGTGCCAATGGCGTTGAAGCCGTAGCAGGTCGTGGTATAACCTGGCGCTCGATGGCGTATCCTGGCGGTCCAACGGAATGCTGCGTGTGAGGCCCTCGCGTGGCCAGCGGGTTGTGACGGGTCGGGTCGTTCGCATCGAGCCTCGGCACGGACTGCAGGCGCTCAATCTGCCCGAGCTATGGTCGCACCGAGAGCTCGTCTACCACTTTGCGCGCCAGGATCTGCAGCTGCGCTACCATCAGACACTTGCCGGTATCGCCTGGGTGGCGTTGCAGCCGCTCCTCAGCACGGTCATCTTCACCGTGTTCTTCGGACAATGGTTGCGGGTCTCGTCATCCGGCGTACCGTACGTGCTGTTCGTGTTCTGCGGGATTGTTCCGTGGTCGTACTTTGTTCATGTGCTGACGGTCTCCACCAACAGCGTTGTCAATCAGAGATCCCTTGTCACGAAGGTGTGGTTTCCGCGGATCACGGTCCCATTTGCACCGGCGCTGGCCGGGCTCGTTGATCTGGGCATCTCGTTCGGATTCCTCATCGGCCTCATAGCTTACTACCGGGTGACGCCACATGCATCGATGCTCGCCGTGCCTCTTTTCATCGGCATGATCCTGATGACCGCGATCGCCGTCGGGCTCTGGCTCTCGGCACTCAACGTCTGGTATCGCGATATCGCACAGGCGCTGCCGTTCTTTTCTCAGCTCTGGTTTTTCGCCACCCCCGTCGCATATTCGAGTGCCGTGGTTCCGTCCTCATGGCGCTGGCTCTACGATTTGAATCCAATGGTGGGAGTGATCGAGGGGCTGCGATGGGCGATTCTTGGCACGAGTGGGCTCGACGTATCTGCGTTCGTGGTCTCGGCCACCACCATGCTGTTGATTCTGCTCGGCGGTCTGTACTTCTATCGCGCCCGCGAGGGCGAGTTCGCTGACGTGATCTGATGGACAACGCGGCGGCGATTCGCGCCGTAGACTTGGGCAAGCGATTTGTGCGCGGTTGGGAACCGCACCTCGGTATGCGCCGGCTCACCGAACGAATGCTTCGTGCCCCGTTCACGCATTCGGGGGCAGATGTTCCGTGCGCGGCAGCAATCGACCGCAGACGAAAGCCATTTCTGGGCGCTGCGTGGCGTCTCGTTCGAAATCGCGCGCGGCCAGATCACTGGCCTGGTCGGACCCAACGGCGCGGGGAAATCCGTTCTGTTGAAAATTTTGTCGCGTGTCATGCGGCCCACTGAGGGCTTCGCCGATGTGCGCGGCCACGTCGGGGCGATTCTCGAGTGGGGCGCTGCTTTTCATCCGGAGTTGAGCGGACGGGAGAATCTCCGCTTGGTTGGAGCCGTATACGGGATGGACCGAGAAGAGGTTCGCCGGAAGCTCGAGCCCATCGTGGAGTTCGCTGGCATTGCGCCGTTCCTCGACACGCCCGTGAAACGCTACTCGTCCGGGATGGCCGCGCGGCTGGCGTTGGCGGTCGTCGTGCATCTCGAACACGACATACTGCTAGTGGACGAAATCTTGGCCATGGGCGACGAAGCGTTCCGCAACCAATGCGTGGCGACGATCCGCTCTTTATCAGCGCAAGGGCGGACCGTGGTGTTCGTGAGCCACGATCGGGAGCTCGTTTCGCAACTGTGCCACCGCTGCTTGTACCTGGACTGCTGCCGTCTGGTGGATGACGGCCCGACGGCAGAGATTCTCGCCCGCTACGGCGCGCGCGCCCGCTGGAAGGGGCACCCGGCCAGCGGTAAGATACCGTCTGCGGGCTTGGCGCGTTGAGGGCCGGACGCCGGTGTGTCGCCATGACTCTATCGGGTAACCGCCGGAGCGATGCGATGAAGTGGCTGATGGCCTGTACACACGGAACCCGCGAGCCGGCGAGCCGGTTTCGGGTGACGCAGTTCATTCCCCGTCTGCGGGACAGCGGGTGGCGAGTCTCGTTGCGCCCTAATCACCCGCATCGCCCATGGCGTGAGTCGAGCAGCCCCGTACGGCAACTGCTGCGCAACCGGGTGGGCGGTACACTCCAGCGGTTGAGCCGCGCACGGGATGTTCGTGACGCCGCCGCCTACGACGCCGTCTTGGTCAATCGCGATTTGCTCGGCATCAATTTGGTTTTCGAACAGCGGCTACTGGCTCGCAATCCGCGGGTTATCTTCGACTTCGACGACGCTATCTTTTTGGGGGACAAGGCCGCGCACGTGGAGTGGATGTGCCGCCACGCGGCCTGGGTAACCGCGGGTAACGATTACCTCGCCGCGTTCGCGCGACAGTTCAGCGAGCGGGTCACGGTTTTGCCGACTGTGGTCGAGGTGGGCACCTATGTCCCGGCGGTCCCCGCGTACCATACCCAACCCGTGCGGGTCGGCTGGTGCGGCTCGGATTTGTCGATCCGCCAGACGCTGTTCCCGTATCTCGAACTGTTCGCGCGACTACAGACGCAACTTGGGTTCACGTTCGTGATCATGTCCAAACCGAAGCCGAAGCTGCCCCGCTGCGGCATGCCCTGGGAATTCGTTCCATGGAGTGAGCACGCCGAGACGCACCTCGCCGCTCACATGGACATCGGCATCATGCCGCTGGTAGATAACGAGTTTCAGCGTGGCAAGTGCGGCCTCAAGATTCTACAGTACCTGGCGGCGGGCATTCCGGCGGTAGCCTCGCCTGTCGGCGTCAACACGCGGATCATCCAGCACGGCGAGACCGGGTACCTTGCAAGCTCCGAGTCCGATTGGTTCCAAGCCATCCACACGCTCATGCGAGCGCCACACCGGCGTACCGCGATGGGGCAAGCAGGCCGCACACACTGCGAGAGGCAGTACTCCGTCGAGCGGTGGTTTCCCGTGCTGCTGGATGTTATCGAGGGCGTTGCCACCGGCCGTAGAACCGCCGCCGAGAAGGTCAGGGCATAAAGCCGGAGGCGATGATCCGCGGTGGAATCATCAGCGTGCGGATCTCTACCTCATCCATTGCGGCGCAAATTACCTGTTCGACGGCCTGCCGGCTGAACCGGTAGTAGTCACCGGGACAGTTGTGGGGAACAAGCGTGGGCGTCGAAGCCAGCCATTGAGCCAGCCCGCGTCGCATGAGCGACCCGATCACCGGAAGGTGGAGCGGCATCCGTATCACCCGGCGCCAACGGGCAGGGTCCTCAGCATAGCCCGGGACGCCGATAACCACGAGCGCCCCGGGCTTCGCCACGCGCCGGAGCTCTGCCAATGTTTTCCAGAAAAATGGGTCGTGTTCGAGCGTGGACGCACACAAGATCGTGTCAAAATGCCGTTCGGGGAAGCAGTCCATCGCGTTCGAATTGACCCGCAGGATTTCGAAATCGCGGTACCGGCTGGGGCCGTCGAGACTGATCCCGATCTTCTCTCTCGCCGCGCTGAGGCAGCGCAGGCAGAGCAGCGAGTGCTCAGACGGAACCGCGCCGATCTCTAGGACCGCGCCGCCCGCGCCTCGCCGCGAACAAATGCGCTCCAGTTCTGCGTAGATCCGGGGATGCATGAAATCGCGTGGCTCCCTCAGGACCCGACAGCCTCCTGCCAGATGTCCCGAACGGTTTCCGCAAGCGTGTACCGGGGCCGCCAGCCGCACAGTTCCTCGATCCGGCGGTAACTGCCGCGCTGGTAGCGAATCGCGGGCGGCGGCAGCGGTACAGCGTCTAGGCGCAAATCCCGTTTGCGGGTGACGGCGGCCATCAACATGTAGGCGATCTCATCCACACGCGTCCCCACTCCCGAGCAGACGTTCAGCTTTTCTCCATTGGTCCGCGGGAATCGCAGGCAGGCCACAACCGCCTCTGCGACGTCGCGGACATCCACAAAGTCGCGCACGCAATCGAGATTGCCAAGCCGGAGTACTGACCGGCAACTGCCTCGTAGTTGTTCCAGGATGGCCGGAACCAAAAAGGGGCCACTCTGCCCCGGACCGATGGCATTGAACACGCGCAAGAACGTTGGGCGCACCACGCCGCATTCTGCCGCTGCTGCCACCGCTTGTTCTTGCGCCACCTTCGAGCCCGCGTACTCGGATAGCACCTGATCCGGGTGACTCTCCTCGAGGTGCGGCTCGATCTCCGGGTCCTGAGCGCCGTACGAGGCTGCGGTTCCAATGTTGATCCAGCGGACTATCTGTCCGGCTTGCGCGAATGCATCGAGCAGGTTCTGCGTGGTCACGCTGTGGACGAGGAAGAGATCCTCCATGGCGCGCTTTGGATGACTGCCGCACGCGTGAACGACGTGTGAAGGGCACATCTCGGTCACCAGATGCTGCACCGCGGCGCGATCGAGCAGGTCGATAGCGGGCCTGTCTTCCAGTCGTCGATCGGCCACCACTTCGAATTCCGACCTGCGGCTTAGGCTGTGCAGGATGTGTCTCCCTAGGAAGCCTCGCGCGCCGGTAACCAACACTCTCATTCTGGCACAACCCACTCGGATGCTCCGTTTCTGTGGACGTCCTCATCATGTTCGGCCGCCACGTAACCGCAGGTGTTAAGGATATAGGCACAGAGTCGCTCGTGCGTGAAATACTGCCGGACGTGGTCGCGCGCGGCCATGGCCATGGACAAGAGACGTTCGCGGTGCCTCAGCGCCTCCACAAGAACTGTTGTAAGGTCGTCCCCCTCAACGTCGTAGTAGAAGCACTCGACCCCATGACGCAGCGGTTGATAGGGGTGGATTGGTGCGCGATTCATCACTGGTATGGAACCCGCCACGGCCGCTTCATAATGTCGGAAGCAATCCCACCCCCTTCCTTCCGGC
>JAGDMS010000149.1 GCA_017860575.1 Deltaproteobacteria bacterium
TCCAAGGCTCGGGGCAGCGGCCGCGGGCGCGTGAGCAAGGAGAGGGGCCCACGGCATGAGCTCATCGAGGTCGCGGGCATGACCGCGAATCGATGTCTGCAACGCCGCCGCCCAGGCGAGCACGTCGGCGCAACCGGCGGCATCGCCGCCGTCGCCCCGTTCCTCGGCCAAGGTGCGCGCAATGTCGGTGACGGTGTCGGCGTGGACCGCAAGTTCCACCACCCGTCCGGCCATGCCCGCTGCGGTGGCTGGCGGCGATTGCAGCGATGCAGCGAGCGCATCCAACGCCTCGTCCAGGTGCCGTCGCGTCACAGTTTGGGTGCGTCGGGCGCCCGTGATCACGCCGAGTGCTTCGCGGGTGAGCCCCAACGCGTCGGCTATTCCGGCAAGCCATTGCGCATCGACGATGGCACCGGTGCTCATCTGGCGACAGGCATTGCTCACAGCGATCAGGTGGCCGGCGAGATTCCCGCTATCGACCGAGGAAACATACTTCGGGTCGAGCGCACGGAGGTCATGCGTGTCATACCAGTTGTAGAAGTGGCCGCGGAAGCGTTCGAGTCCGTCCATCGTCGTGAGCGTCGCGTCCAACCGCTCCACGGTGTCCTGCATGCCCAGCCAGCCGAAATCCCGGGCGGCGACCACGGACAGCAAGTACAGCCCGAGATTCGTCGGCGATGTTCGATGCGCCACCACTGGCTTCGGATCTTCCTGAAAGTTGTCGGGAGGCAGCATGTGATCGTCAGCCGTGACGAAGGTCTCGAAGAAGCGCCAGGTGCGGCGTGCAATCAGGCGCAGGGCTCGGGCATCCGCGGCGGAGAGCGGTGTGGCCCCCGCTGCCGGCGGTGGCCGGCTTGCCCACTGCGCGACGACCGGCGACAGGATCCACACGATGATGAATGGAGCCGCAAGCAGCGCAGACGCGTGCGCCGCACACCCGACGATCACCGCGGCGACCAGGGCCAGTGCGACACCACCCGCAAGACGGCGGTAAAAGCCCGGGATATCGAGCGGGAGGCTGAACTTCGCTTGGGCGGCGGTGAGCCACTCGAGCAGCCGCTGCCGCCGGACGAACAGTCGAAAGAGGGTGCGCACGATGGCGTCGCTCATCAGCCAGGCCTGATGGGGGAGCAGCGCGAGCAGGAACGCGGTCTGCGACAAGCCGAGCGAGAGATCCCTGCCCATGGAGAGCAAGTGGCTCCGCTTCGAGATCCCGAAGCGTCGTGGGACGATCCCCGCAGCAAACGGCAGCAGTGCGGGCAGGGCGCCCATCACGAGAACGGACACGGTCCAGACCGCCGCGGCAGCGAACGGCAGGGTCCACCCTGCCAGCAAAGCGAGGAAGGTAGCGGGTGCCGAGAGCGTGCGGCGCAGGTTGTCCATCATCTTCCATCGGCCGATAAATGGGATCGCGCGTCGGCCCGGATCGCCGCTCGCGTCCCGCCCGCGGCCGAAAATCCAGGGCAGCAGCTGCCAGTCCCCGCGGGCCCAGCGGTGCTGGCGCGCCGCAGCCACGTCGTACCGTGAGGGGAACTCCTCGACCACCTCGATGTCGGAGACCAATCCGGCACCGGCGAAGATACCCTCGAAGAGGTCGTGACTCAGCAGCGTGCTGTCGGGAACCCGCCCTGCAAGAGCGGCTTCGAAGACGTCCACATCGTAGATGCCCTTGCCGCTGAATGAACCTTGTCCGAAGAGATCCTGATACACATCCGAGACCGCGAAGGCGTACGGGTCGAGACCGCCGGGCCCGGAAAAGATACGCTGGAACAGCGACCCTTCGCGACCGATCGGCAAGGTCGGCGTGACACGCGGCTGCAGCACGGCGTAGCCCTCCACCACGCGGCCCGTGCGCCCATCGAGGCGCGGACGGTTGAGTGGGTGCGCCATCTTTCCGACCAGCCGCTTGGCGGCCCCTCTCGGTAAGCGCGTGTCGGCGTCGAGGGTGATCACGTAGCGGATGCCGGGCGGGACAACGGGCGGCTGGCCGCCGACCTCGATGAAGGTCGTGTCGGTGGCACCGCGCAGCAGGCGATTGAGCTCGTGCAGCTTTCCGCGCTTGCGCTCCCACCCGATCCACTTGCCCTCGCCCTGGTTCCAGACCCGTCGACGATGCAGCAGGAGGAACCGTGCCCCATCCGGCGCCGGTCCGTACCGTTGATTCAAACGCGCGATCCCCGCGGCCGCCGCACCGAGAAGTTCGTCGTCATGTGGCGCAGTCTGTTTGGCACAGTCTGTCCAGTCCGAGAGCAGCGCGAAGCGGAGATCCCCTTCGGAACTTGCCAGGTGGTGCACTTCCAGTCGTTCGATCTGCTCCTCGATCTCCGCGTGCGTCGTCAGCAGGATGGGCACCGCGACCATCGTGCGCAAGCTCGACGGCACCCCATCACGAAGCTCCAGCGCCGGCAGTGCTGCCGGGCCGAACTGATGCGTGACATGCCGATTCACCAGCGCCACGGCCGCATCCGAGGCCGGGACGAGGGCGAGAAACGCAAGCAGCCAGAGCAACGATCCGCCGACCCCGGATGCCGCCACGCCGAGCAACGACAGCGCGAGGATGAGGGTGCTGATGACCGCGATCGCTCCCAGATAACCCACAATTCCAGCGCCGGTGTAGAAGCGAACGAGCCAGTCCCGCACCGGCACACGGAATCCGAGCTGGGCCTCGAGGGCGCGACGCCCTCGCGCAATGAGGTAGTAGCCGGGGTCCTGCTCGCGGCGGGCGGTGACGTCGTCGCCGCTCTGCGACTCGCCTCCTGCGCGCCGGGCGGCCAGCAGGGCGCGCCGGGCCACTTCAAGCTCCGGCTGCCCCGAGCCGCGTGCCAGCTCTTCGATCGCATGGCGGTACCGATCCCTTGTCGAGAAGTCCATTGCGGCGAAATCGCTCTCAGCGCGCAGCACCGCATCGACAAGACTGACGCTCTCGAAGAACTCCGTCCAATCAACATCAGACATGAGGCGCATGCTGGTGATCACATTGCGGACGGTCACGTTCATCGCGCCCTGCCGCTGATGCTCCTCACGGACGATGTCATCGGCCGTCGTTCCCTGGGCGGCCAGGCGTTCGTCCAGCCAGCGGAGCGCCGGCGTCACCGCCGGATCCTGGTCGCGGAGGCGCTGGACCAGCTGCACCGCAAAGGCCGTCGGCAAGCGTGTGCCATCAAAGCGTCGGAGGATCGTCTCCAGCCGCTCAGCGTCACCGCCGGCGGTTCCCAGCAGCCGGTCGGCCAGGGCGTCGGCGTCCTGGCAGGCCAAGCGACCGCTCACGATGCGCTCGGCGCAGCGGCGGAGGTTCTCGACCAGGACGATGCGCAGGGTGATCGCGATCGCCCAAAGCTCACCGATGGTGAGCGGTTGCACCCGCTGGTAGGTGCGTACGAATCGGCACAACGTCTGTGGGTCAAACAAGCTGTCCGTATGGGCGACGAAGGCCCAGGCCAGTCCGAATACGCGCGGATCGCCCGCCAAGGGCCCGTCGGCCAGCTTCGGCAGCAGGCGATAATAGCCGCGCGGGAGATCGTCGCGGATCTCCCGAATCTGTTCCTCCACAATATGAAAGTTGTCGACCAGCCACTCGGCTGCCGGCGTGATGGCGCGTTCCTCACGGATGGCTGCGCCGATGGAGCGATACGCGGCGAGCAGCACCCGGCCATTGTCCCGTAGTCGTGTCGCCAGCGGTCGGCCGAGGCCGGGCCGCGGCGTGATGCGCTGAGCCACCGCGAGGCTCTCGGCATGCTGCTCAAGGCGCTCGATGCTGAAGAGTTCCGAGCGGATCAGCTCCTGGTCATCCCGAGGGGACACCGCCGACCGACCGTTGAGGCCGCGAAGAATTGACCGTTTCAATTCCGCCTTTCCGCTCGGTGAACGCGCCGAATCACGCAATAACGTTCGTCGAACCTTTCACTCGTAAAGCACACCATTCGTTTCAGTGCGAGCACAGCGCAGTGGCTCTTCGGCATGCGAGACGGGTCGGGCTTCGTGCTAGCTGTATCCTCTGCTGAGCAGCTAGCCGTGACCGCACGCTGTTGTCCGTGCTGCGCGAGAGATTCGATCAGGGGAGACGCGGGTTCATCGGGCAGCGGGGGAAGCAATGTTCCCCCGCTGCCGGACAGACGCACCCAGTCCACTGACGAGCCGCTTATCATCAACATTCGCACCCCCCGGATTCCCGTGACCGGTGCGGAGTTTGCGGAGACTCCTAGGACTGGTGCTGTGAGCCGGCACAGCGCCTGGCCGGCGGAGCTTTTCTAGCGACGGCCCCGCCCGCGCTGCGATGGGTGGAACCACGCCGCGCCCTGGACCTTTTCGCGCTCGACCTTGGTGCTGAAGATGTGGCGGGTTTCCTCCCACATGCGATCGCGGGTGCGCTTGAGCGCGGTGCGCACGCGGTTGCGTTGCATGAGGTTGGTCTGTGCCGCCAACAGCTCGGCCTCCGTCAGCTGGAGCGAGCCGGTGCGCTTGGCACAGCGCAAGTGTACTATCACGCCCGGTGCGTCGGTGTCCGGGCGCGGCTCAACCGTCAGTGCCGTTTTCTTATCGATACCACGCATCAGGTCGTTCAACACAGTCTGAATCTCATTCATCGTCATGGCCGTTCTCCCCGCTAGGCGCAGCACGCCTTGCGTACTCCTGTTTGGGGCCGACTCTGCGGCCACCTTCGAGTTCAAACAACAGGCCACCGTGCTCAGCGCGGTGGCCGTCTCATGCCCCACAGCGATGGCACCCATCGCTGTGTCTGCCTGAATGTGGGGTGCGGGAGGCTCTCGGAAGCCTGGAAGCGAGGGTGACCCTCGCGCCGGACAATCAGTAGCTTGCGAACTATAGCGCCTGCGGTATACCGGCGCAACCGTGGGCAGGTTCACAACGTTGAGACGAGACCGTACACGACCAGGTGTGTAAAACTCAACCGCTCGCCACCGCGCGGCCTGCCTGGCGTTTGTATCCGCGCCACCACGTCGGCCGCACACGGGCGGCACATGCTGTGCAGAGCCCTTGGAGGGAACGGAGGGTGCCGGGCGCCGGCCGTTTCAGAATCGGTAGGTAATTCCCGCCAGAACCTGGTCACGGTCACCGAAGCCGCCCTCGGCCATGAGGTTCCAGTGATCAAAGAGTTTGTATTCGCCGCCCACCACGTAGTTCCACGGCGACTTGTCCTCGACGGAGGCCTGGAAGTTGATGACGCCGAGCGGCGGGCCCAGGTTGAACCTACCGCTCTGGACGTACGAGGTGAATTGGTAGAAGCCGCCGACCCAGACGGCGCCCTGATCGAAGCGCCAGCCGACTTTCGGCGTGAGCACGAGGGTTTCGATGCTGTCGGGGTCGATGAATGACAGCCCGGTGCCGTTCTTGAGGTCGATATCACCCCACGTGTAATTGGCCGTAAAGGTGCCGAAGATATGCTTGTAGCCGGCCGCCAGGGTCATGCCGCCGCCGTAGATGAACCCGTTGTAATCGACGGTGAACTGGCTGGCACCGCCGAGCAGTGGCGCGAGGTCCGGGGACAGGGAGGCATCGGCGTGACCGTCCGCCCAACCGACAACGGCGTGGACATTCAGCCACGGCAGCGCCCACCAGTCGAGTTTGACGTTTACTTCGTCGACGTGATTTTGGACCTTGGGAATGGCCCCCGGACCAACAGAGACGCCCGGCGGCAGCGGCGTGGCGTGCAGGTCGGTGACCTCATACTCCCCTCGCTGCCACAGGTAGTTCACGCCAACCCCGAAGGGCAGCGGCAACCCGCCGACAATAATGTCGTTGAGGTCCTCGGACGAACCGGAACCACTGGGTGCGGCGCTCGACGGCGTGGCCAGGAGCAGCTGCAAGAGCGTGACGATAGCGAGCACAAGCGGTGTGGTTTTCATGGTGCGGGAAAGCATAAACGGTGGCTTCGAGTCCACGGACCGCCTCACCATACTTCAGGTGACCATACAAGCCCACATGCGTCCTCGCCGGTCAAGGACCTGGGCATGCGATCGCTCCGGTGCGCATGCCCCTGGCGCGACAGGGCTAAGTGGGGCACGCTGGGAGCGCAAAGTCGGATGCGTCTCCCTGAAGTGGCATATGCCTCGAAATGGTGACTCCTGTCGCGTCGGGGAAACTTGCACCGTGCACCGCAGCATTCTGGCACCGTCGTTGCTGTTGAACCTGTGCCCGTTCTCCCAGGGATTGTCGGGCATGAGGAGGACCCCCCGTGTTCGGTATCGGTGCCCCCGAATTAATCGTGATCTTGGTGATCGCGCTCATCGTCTTCGGACCCGGCAAGCTCCCTGAAATCGGCAGTGCGCTCGGAAAGGGAGTCCGTGATTTCAGGAACGCGTTCGAAGGTGCGGACGAGGACCTAAAGAAAATTGACGAGAAGCAAGAACCGTGAGGCGCCCCTCCGAAAAACAGAAAGCGCAAGCGAAACCTTCAACTCCCACACCCGCGGCTTGCACCGGAATCTCAACTCCGATTCCGCACCCGGCCGGGTCCTGCCCGGTCGCTTTCCGAGCAAAGCCCGGTAGGAGGCCTTTGCACGAAGCGGACTCTGTGAAGGAACCGGATGTGGCCGAATTTCTGTGCCAACACGGCGGCCAACCCAGGGCGCAAACGAGAGCGGCAATGACCCGCTTCCGGACCACGATCGGGGCCGTCGCGCTCGGCGCGTGCGCGTTGTCGCCATTGCAGGCGAGCGCGACTTTGCTCCTCAGCCCGGACGGCACGACTGTCTATGACGTCATGAATAACGTCAGCTGGCTCGCCGACGCCAATTTGGCAGCCACCAACCGTTTCGGCCTTCCGTTATGCACCGGTTCCGGCACGCAACCGTGCGTCAATCCAAGCGGCTTGATGACGTACCGGGCTGCGGCCGCATGGGTTACGGCCATGAACGCCGCCAACTATCTGGGGCACAGCAACTGGCAACTCCCGACCACGCCGTCCACCGATAGTAGCTGCCCGAAAACGGGGCCACATGGCAACTCGTTTGGCTTCAATTGCACCGCGAGCGCGCTAGGTTCGCTGTATTACAAGGCATTGGGCCTTGAGGCACCCAATACCGCCGTGCCCATCCCAAACAACACGGTCGGTCCATTCAGCAACTTCCAACCTTATCTGTATTGGTCGCAAACGAGCGGTGGCCAGGCCGGCGGCTATGCCACTTTTTCTTTCAACAGCGGGTTTCAGGGCGCCAATACCGCCCCTAATTTTCTGTATGCGCTGCCGATGATCCAAGGCAAAATATCTGGAACGCCGCCCGCCAGTGGCACGGGACTAGAGGCCAATCCTGGGGGGCAGACCGTCTATGACCCCGTGACGAACGTCACCTGGTTGGCAAACGCCAATTTGGGGGCTACCGACACCTTCGGCCTGCCGCACTGCAACGACCCGACGAGCCCGGCAATTTGCATCAACCAGGACGGCGCGATGACTTGGGATTCAGCCACTCAATTCGTCACAAATATGAACACCTATAATGGCACCGGCTACCTCGGCCAGACAAATTGGGAGTTGCCTCCAGGCGATCCGAATTGCCCCAACTACAACTGCGAGAGCAACACCAACCCGATGGGCGAATTGTATTACAGTCAGCTGCGCTTGAGCCAAGGCGCACCCGTGGTCGCGGCGCCCAACATCGCTGTCGGTCCTTTCAATCACCTGCAGCCCTATCTCTATTGGGCCTGCGAGGGCGCCACCATTCATGACGCCTGCCAAACGGATGGCCCAGCCCCCAACTTCGAGTGGAGCTTCTCCTTTGGTAATGGCTTTGAAGGTACCAACATCCTGGCGGACGATTTGTACGTCACCGCCTATTTCGTCGGACCTCCCTTCGCGGTCGCTTCACCAACAGAAAGGCCCGCGAGCACTTCGTCACCCACCTCCTCACCGTCCACGACTCCGACAAGGACGCCAACGGCGAGTGGGACTGTGTCGCCGACACCGCTGCCAACACGGACACCGACGCCGTCGCGCACCGCGAACAGCACGGCAACCAGGACGCCGAGCGCGTCCCCGACCGCGCCGCCGGCGACACCGCGGACCAGCGGAACGCCAACCGTAACCGTGACCCCGCCCCTTTGCGCCGGGGACTGCAACCACGACAGTCAAGTTACGGTCGACGAGATCCTTGCGCTGGTCAATATCGCGCTCGGCAACGCTCCGGTCACGGCGTGCGACGCCGGCGACGCCAATCACGACGGGCAGATCAGCGTTGATGAAATCGTTGCGGCGGCGGGCAACGGGCTGAGAGGGTGCGGGTCGCCCGCGCAGGCGTTAAGGTAGCTCTCAACCACCTCGCTGCCGCCGGGACGGCGATGGCCATCGTTCCTGCCAGCGTCAGCAACAAACCGACCGCCCAGCTGCTAGTCACGTCACACCTCTTCAGCGCTCAGAAAGCTTGCCCGCACCAGAGACGATGCGGGCAGCCACCAAGGTCACAATCAACTCGGGGGTACAAACGCCACACATCTCAGCGCCTCAGGGCACCCCGCTCGCGGGAGCGCATTTGCTGGCGGTAGACATGGCCTCCGTGAAGGCGGATAGTGCGGCTACGGTCCGTCATCATCGGGTGCCAGTGGCCGTCCGCGCAGAGGCGAGGCTCCGGCTGCGCGAAGTTTCCGATGACCATCGAGAGGACGACGCCAGGGATTGTTGGATACCGATGATTCTCCTAACCGGCGCCACCGGATTCTTGGGTAGTCATGTGGCCGAGGCGCTGTTGGCGCGCGGCGACCGTATCCGTCTGTTGGTACGCCGTCCCGACGCGGCGCGTTGGTTGACCGATCGCGGGGCGGAATGTGTGATGGGTGATCTCAGCTCCGCCGCGGCGTTGGCGACAGCCGTGGACGGCTGTCGGGCGGTGATTCACTGCGCGGCGCTCGCGTCCGACTGGGGCTCCTGGGATACGTTCCGGGCGGCCAACGACATCGGCGTCGCCAACCTGCTGACCGCGTGTTCGGGGGCGTCGCTCGACTGCTTTGTGCACGTGAGCACCGTCGATGTGTACGGCTATCCCGATCGTGACGGCCTCGACGAGTCGACCCCGTATCGCGACCGCGGCTTTCCATACAACTCGACGAAAATCGCGGGCGAGCTGCGTGTGTGGGCCGCCGTCGCAGCGGGGTTGCCCGCGGTCATCATTCGGCCCGCTAGCATCTACGGTCCGCGGTCGATGACCTTGGGCGTCGACCTCATCGAGGCGATTCGCAGCGGCGCGCCGTTGATCCGCGGCGGCAACGTGAACGCGGGTCTCGTGTACGTTGCGAACGTCGTTGCCTTGATCTTGCTCGTGCTCGAGCATCGTCCTGCCCTGGGGCGGGTCTTTCACAGCCTCGATGACGATGGGCGCACCTGGCGCGACTACGTTACCGCGCTGTGCCAGGGGCTGAATCTGCCGATGCCCAGACTCTCGTTGCCGCACGGGATCGCGTATGCGCTCGGATCAACCATGGAGTGGGTCGCGCGGGCGCGTCGTCAATCACGCCGCCCGCTTTTGACCCGCACCGCAGTCGAACTGCTCGGCACACGCCAGGGGTTCACCATGACCCGGGCGCGGCAGCAACTCGGCTTCGCGCCGGCGGTTACGTTCGGCGACGGTATTGCGCGCACGGTGGAATGGTTGCGCTCCAGATCGTAGCGTCAGCCTGAGCGTGAATGGGCGTTGACGCGTGCCCCCTTAATTTTGCAGGCGGTTCGCTGATCCGCCGTTGAGATTTTGCAGTCAGGCGGGACGGTACCAGTCGAACGGAGGCACGGCGAACCCTGCTTTGGATAGGTCTTGGAGGTTCTCCGGTTTTCGTGCGTTGCTTGGAGGGCGACAGGCCCTTCCGGCTGCCAACCGTGCCCGCTCCAACCGCAGACCCTGGGGGCACGTTAGTGGCATGTCTCGCTTCCCTTCCAGTCGCCCGAGTGCGCCACCAACCCCGCGTCGACCGTACCGTGGCATCGCTCGGCAGATGGAGCGCTAGCATCTCGATTCTTATCTCTCAGATAATCCCCCAAGCCCGTTCTTATTATCTCCAACTGCCGGCGTTCGCTTCATCGATTTCCACGTGGTCACGGTAGGTCTGGCAATTGCTCACCATACGCTATGAGGTACCGGTGTAAGTGCCACGCTCGGCGAGCCGAATGGCACCCGGGGAAAGACACGATCTGTGCATTTGATGCTGCTAGTATGCGGCGCGGCGCGAGATCCCCCCGCAAAGACGACTGGGTGGCGGGCAACGGGGAATAGTTCGATTACTGTCCGTTGCCGTGGAATCGGAGCCACAAAGAGTCCGCTCGCCCCTCCCCCGGGCGAAACCTGGGATCGGGCGCCGAAGGAACGGGCTCTCGAATCAGCCGAAGGAGGGTGATCCAATGAACAAAACACAGATTTTGAAAATTGGCGCTGCGATCGTTGCCGGGGCCGTATTGTTCGTCACTGCGTCGGCGCGAGTGGCACGTGCGGAGGACGGGAAAGCCCTATACGATAAAAACTGCAAGTCGTGCCACGGCGAGAGCGGCAAGGGAGACGGACCGGCAGCCAAGGCGCTGAAACCCCCACCGGACCCCTTCGCCAAGGGGGCGAAAAGCATGAGCGAAGCCGACATCGTGGAAGCGATCAAGGGCCTCAAGAAACACCCACCGTTCGGCGGCAAGCTGAACGAGGAACAGCTCAAGGCGGTCGCGCAATACGTCAAACAACTGGCAGGAAAATAACCAGCCCGGCTCGCGATGGGGAGGGCGACGCTCCCCATCGCACCCTACCGCACATCGGCCTGGTCTACTCCCGTCTGCCGGTCCTTCGCGCTTGATCCGACATTTCCGAGAGGACCAGGCTGAAACACGGAAGAGTCTGACGTGGGTGCCAGCCTGCGCCAGTCCCCTGGCGAGATCATAGCAATGCGACACGTCGTTCGACTCGAACGGGTCCCGTGATGCGATGGGAAGATATTGGTCATCAAAGCCGCCCTTCTGCTTCAACGATGATCTTCACGGCTCCTTGCCTGCTTGCACGTGGTAGTTCGCCTCGCGCCACGCCTTCATTCCGCCGTCCAACGCCACAGCGCGTTGAAAGCCCATGCCACGCAGCGTGGCCACGGCGAGTGTCGAGATCAGGCCGAGTTCGCAGTAGGCGAGGATGCGCCGGGTCGGATCGGGCAGCTCCTGGTTGACGCGCAGCTCCAACTGCCCCCTCGGCAACAACCGCGCCCCTGGGATGTGACCGGCTTCGTAGGCGTCACGTTCACGCACGTCGAGCATCACCAAATCGTTGCATGATCCCTCGATGCGCGTGTTGAGCTCGACGAGCGACATAAAGGGCACCGCGGCAGCGGCCTCGGCCAGCAATTGAGCGGTGGTCTTTCCGCCGCTCATGTTGGTGCGCAGGGCCTCGGTGACGTGGGTTGGCATGCTGAGGTTCAGGTTGTGCATCATCTCCACAAAGGCGCCACGGTCGCGCAGCTGGAGACGCGGGTTCGCAGCGACTTCCTGCCCGATGGTCGAGTGGCCCCGTGCCTTGTATTCGTGCGCCGGGAACACACTCAGCTCGGGATCCAGCCGCAGGAGTCGCCCGAAGAGGCTATCATACAATGCTTCCGCGTCGCCGCTCGGCAGATCGGTGCGGCCGGTAGCACCGATGAGCAGCGTGTCGCCGGTGAACAGGCGATCCTCGATGCGCAGGCACATCGAGTCGCGCGTGTGTCCTGGCGTGTGCATCACCTGCAGCCGCAGCCGTCCTACGACGAGCATCTCACCGTCATCCACCCGCATGTTTACGAACGGCGCCGGGCTCTCGCGGTGCATTACGGCTGACGCGCCCAGCCGGCGCGCGAGCTGTTGGGTCGCCGAAAAGTGGTCGGCATGCGTGTGGGTATCGATCACGTGGTGAATGCGCAACCCGTCACGCGCGGCGAGCGCCAGGTAACGGTCGATCTGGCTGATCTCCGGATCGATCACCGCAGCAGCACAGGTCTCCTCGCAGCCAACGAGGTAGGAACGGCAGCCGCCGGAAACGATTTGCTCGAATACCATGACGTAGTCCTCCGCCTTCCGCCGCGATGAAGGCGCGCCGTTGAAGG
>JAGDMS010000599.1 GCA_017860575.1 Deltaproteobacteria bacterium
GCCCCGTTGTTCAGCACCAGCCCGATGAGCCCGGCCGTGTAGTTCGACACATCGATGTTGATCTGGCTGAGCCCGAAATAGATGAAAAAGAGTTGGACCAGCAGGGGTGTATTGCGGACCACTTCCACGTACCACGTGGCGGGCACGCGGAGCCAGCGGAGGCGTGCCATACGGCAAAGGGCGCCGATGACTCCCACGATGAGGCTGAAAACCAATGTCAGGATCGAGATGTGGAGGGTCGTGATCGCCCCATCCAGCAGCATGGGCAGCTCCTGGAAGACCTCGCGAAATTGAAAGACGTACCCGCGCATGAACCGTCTGCCTCCCGTGCAACCGTCCGACAGAGGGGTCGGTGCCCCCGTCCGTTAGGGATTCCAGGGGGCACCGACCACCGGCCCGCTCACCAGCGAGGGGACACCGGGAACGGCTCGGCGGCGAACCACTTCTTGTACAACTCCTTCATCTTGCCGCTCTGCTGGAGCCGATAGATGAAGAAATTCAGATAGTTCAGCCACTCTTGGTCGAACTTGCGGACGCCAAAACAGTATGGCTGAAAATCCAGCGGCTTGTTCAGGAACGCCAGATTCTTGTCCCGTCCGGCGTGGTAGACGGTGTAGGTGTAGTCCTCGATCTGCGCATCTGCTTTGTTCTGCTGGACCGCCAGGAGCGCCGTGGACGCTTGATCGAACTGCTGAAGCTTCGCCTGCGGCGCCAACTTCTTGACCAGGATCTCGCCCGTCGACCCGGTGGTCACCGCCACCCGCTTCCCGTTCAGATCCTTCCAGTCCGCGATCTTGAGGTCCTTGCGATAGACGACCCCGACGCCGTCAACGACGTACGGGTCCGTGAAGGTGATGGCCTTGGATCGCGGCAACGTCGCCGTGAAGTTGGAGATCGCGACGTCGATCTTGCCCGACAGGAGGAAATTGATCCGGTCCTGCGTCGTCGGCACCGGAACCAGGGTCAGCTTTACCTTCAACACGTCATCGCTCGCCAGTTCCTTCGCAATGTCCACGTCCATCCCGCACCGGGACCAAGGTCAGCTTCACCTTCAGCACGTCATCGCTCGCCAGTTCCTTCGCAATGTCCACGTCCATCCCGACGATGTTGTTCTGCGCGTCCCGGAATCCCCAGGGTGGATAGAAATCGAAGGTGCCGACCACCAACTCGCCTTTCTTGACGACCGCATTCAGGGTGTCCTGCATCTGGGGGCCGGCCTCGCCCGCCAGGCCGAGCAGGGGCAAGCCCAGGCTGGCAGCAAACACCCCCACCACCAACCCCAACCACATCCGACGTGTTCGCATGGTCCCTCTCCTCCTTCGTGTGGTGGCGTCAATCCGCGACGCCGGTTCGCGAGCACTGCCGCTTCTAGGCTTTCCTGCGGCTCAGGCGCGCCACCGCCAGGCGCCTGGCGCGCCGGGATTCCCGGAACGTGGCAGACTCCGCCATCGGCCGCGGCGGCCGACGCGTCCGCTTCAGCTTCGCCGCGAAGTCGTTCAGCATCTCGCCTAGGTGCGCCTGGATGGCCCGGCTGGCCTGCGCCGCATCCCGCGAGCGCAGCGCGGCCACGATCTCGCCGTGCCCCCGCACGACGAGTTTCAGATTGCGATACATGAGGTTGGTCGTGGAAAGGTACAGACGGACCTTGCCGGAAATCGCCGACCATGTCTCGTAGAGCGTCCGGTGGCCTGAGCTCCGGCAGATGAAGTCGTGAAACTGGTAGTCGAGCTCGACGAGGCGAGCGTATTCCCCCTCTCGCACGGCCTGGTCCATATCCGTCACCATGGCATCCATTGCCGCGAACTGGCCGGCGGTCAGGCGTTCCGCCGCCAGCGAAGCTGCAAAGCCTTCCAGGAGACCGCGCAGGCTGGCCACTTCGCGCACGATCTCCTCGGTCAGCTCCACCACTCGCGCGCCCCGATTTGGTTCCTTCACCACCAGGCCCTCGCGCTCGAGCTGGCTGAGTGCCTCCCGCACGGGCGCCCGGCTGGTGCCCATCTCACGCGCCAGCGACACCTCGAAGAGGCGCGCCGCCGGAGGAATGCGCCCCCGGGCGATGGCTTCGCGAACTGCATCGGCGATCTGCTCGGCGATCGTGCGATAGGCGACCGGGGCAGCGCCCGTGCGCGTGTGCGCCCCGCGCTGGGATGACCTGCGGCTGGGAACGGCCATAGACGGTCCGCGGTCCCGATGGGTCCACCGAGGGTCGGGGAGGGAAATTGTCGACAGTCGACTTTCTACCCCAGACCACGGGGACGGTCAAGCGGAATCTCGCCGCGCGAATTCCCCTTGCGCCGCGAGACCGTCGTGGCACAATGGCGCGCCGACGCCGGACAGGGGGGTAGACCGTGCTGTGCAACTTGCCGCATCTCACCGCAGCGATCCCCGCCATCGCGGCCTCCTTCAGGCGCCTCCTCGAAGACTTTGAGGTGGATGAGTTGCCCGCCTACGATCCGTGCGGAAGCGGGAACCATGTGTACGTGCGGATCGAAAAGACCGGCATCACGACCAGACAGGCCATTCTCTACATGGCAAAAGCGCTGGGGATCCCGCCCTCGAC
>JAGDMS010000357.1 GCA_017860575.1 Deltaproteobacteria bacterium
TCGCCCACATGCTCGGGCCATGGTTCCAAAGCGTGCCAATCAGTTGTGACACGTGAACCGCCGACTGCAGCGCGTTCAGATCCGGACCGACCGTGCCGCCCGTGCCGTCAATGGCATGGCATTTGTTGCACCCCCTCCGCAGGAAGATATTCCGCCCCGCCTGGGGGCTGCCTGCTTGCGCATAGGCGAGATCGGCCTGGGCCGCAGACTGCGGTTCACCGCGTAACAGGGCCACTAGGTCCGCCGCGTCACTGTCCTCAAAGCGGGGCCGGTCAACGTGCAGTTCGTTCATCTTTGCCGCCATCATGGGGCCATGGTTCCACAGGGCTTGCGCCAAAAAGAACGAAGACATGAAAGGTTTGAGCTCGTCGAGCCTAGGTCCCACCGTGCCACCCCGCCCGCCGAGTTGATGGCACCGCGCACATGATCGCTGCTCGAAGAGATTCTTCCCGCGTTCGATATTGCCAGGCTCGCCGATGAATCTTGCGAAAAACACGTAGCTCGCGAGCTCCGCCAATTCGTCCGACGACAGCGGTGCGCGTGCAATGCCCTTCGTCCCGAGCCGCTCGAGCATCTGGGGGGTATGATTCCATAGTGCCCCGGCGAACTGCATCAGGTCGCGCCAGGACCCGGTCCGCCCAAGGTCCGATCCACTGCGGTCTTCGCCTTGGGCGCCCCAAATGGTGTGGCATTGAGTGCAGCCCTTGCTCTCGAACAGGGCTTTCCCACTACCGCGGGGTTGATGGACTAGCGCCGGGGTTGGCTGATCCGCCGCCACGCTGGCGCGTGTGAGGAACGTCGGCACGATAACCAGGAAGGCGAGGAGCCAGCGGCGAGTGATCCGAATGCGGCGCAGTCCGTTGTGGTAATCCGCCCCGCCCCTGCACAATGGCCGGCTCTTGTGGGCTATGACCCTAACCTCCTTTCAAACTTCTGGTTGCACCATGGGGAGACGCAAGTAGCCTGCCAGCCAAGAGGCGGCCGAGACTGGCGCAAAAATTCTTGCCTCGTCGCAATTCTCAGAACGCGGAAACCCAGCTGTTCTTAATAGTGGGAATCGTCTGATGGATTCCCCTTGTGGCAAACCTTCGTTGCCGATCAGTATGCCGTCCTATCGAGAAAGGGGGCTGAAGTCAGGCGTCCAAGAGCAGTCGGTTCGGGTCTTCAAGGTCACGCACGATATCGGTGACGCAGCGAGCGGCGTCCGCACCATCAGCGATGCGATGGTCGAACGTGAGTGACAGTGGCAACATCAGCCGCGGGACGATTGCGCCACCGTACACGGCAGGGTCTTGCCGTGCGCGCGCCAAGCCGAGGATGGCGACTTCCGGGTAGTTGATGATCGGCACCATTCCGGTCCCGCCGAGGCTGCCGATGTTGGTGACGGTGAACGTACCGCCCCGCAGTTCCCCCACGCCGATTTTGCCGGCGCGGGTGCGTGCGGCGACTTGTCCCAGTTCAGCAGCAAGCTCCCAGATGCTCTTGTGGTCCACGTCCCGCAGCACTGGAACGATCAGCCCACGGTCAGTATCGACGGCGACGCCGAGGTGATAATGGTGTTTGATCACCACCTCACCACGCCAAGGGTCGATGCTGGCGTTGAACTGTGGATGGCGCTTGAGCGCGGCGACTGCAGCTTTCAGAACGAAGGCCGTCAATGTCACGTGAGCATCGCGTTCATCCCCAACTTCACGTTGCTGGTTGCGACGCAATTCGTCCAGCGCGGTAATGTCGGCACGATCGAAATGACTCACGTGCGGGATCAGTGTGTAAGACAGAGTCATATGCTCGGCGATCCGGCGGCGCAGGGACGAGAGCCGTATCCGCTCGACGGGTCCCCACTGCGCAAAGTCTGGCAGCGGGGGAGGTTCCACCGGGCGCATCAGGGTGGACATGCCGGACAACCGCCGATCGGCGTCGGCTTCCGGTGAGGGTGGTGCCATCTCGTGGATGCGCTGGGCAAACCCCGCCACATCGCCACTCGTAACGCGCCCATCCGGGCCGGTGCCTGTGACGGCGTGCAAATCAATTCCAAGATCGCGGGCGCGGCGCCGGGTCGCCGGTGTCGCCAGCACCCGCCGTGAGGGCGCACGTTCCTCTGGAGCGATTGCTTCGGTGCGGTCCGCTGCCACGGCGTTGGTGGTGATGGAGGCCGTCGCACCTTCCTCTATACTGACGAGGACGGTTCCTACCTGCACTGTGTCCCCCTCTCGCACATGGACCTGCGAGACACGTCCCCCATATGGGGAGGGAATCTCGATCGCGGCTTTATCCGTCTCGACCTCGAACAGTGGTTGGTCCTCGGCAATGATTTCACCCGTGCGGACCAAAACCTTCAGGACTTCTCCCTCGGTGATGCCCTCTCCCAAGTCCGGCAGTCTGAACTCTCGTGTCATGCCCGTCCAGTTTACCCACTAGTGGTTCCGACCACTAGCGAGGTCTGATCGCGCATCTTAACGACCTGCCGCCGTCGGGACCGCGTTTACGCTGTGGTGTGCGCGCTGAACGCCCCAGGATAAAAGTTGCGGCGGCACGATCCTCGCACCCGGCCCCTGCTGGTGAGGCGGCGGCCGGGGGGCTCGGATAAGGGTCCGGAGAAGGAGCCGTGACCGATGGTGGCTGCCGTCACTCGAACGGATTTCTTAACAGGATGGTCTGGTTTCGCCCCGCACCAACGGAAACCATGATCATTGGGGTTTCCGTCACCTCTTCCAAGCGGCGGACGTACGCCCGGGCATTTGCAGGGAGGTCGGCCAGGGAGCGAGCTCCCTGCAACGGTTCGTGCCAGCCGGGCCAGTCCTCGTATACGGGCGTGAGGCCGTTCAGCACCGAGTTGCTCGCCGGAAAGTCCTGCACGCGACGACCGGCAAACTCGTACGCGGTGCAGATGCGAATCGTCTCGAATCCCGTCAGCACGTCCAACTTGGTGAGTGCCAGGCCACTCATTCCGTTGAGGCGAACCGCGTTTCTTACCACGACAGCGTCGAACCAGCCGCAGCGGCGCGGCCGGCCGGTGGTTGCGCCAAACTCATCTCCGTCTTGCCGGAGCTTCTCGCCCACCGCGTCCGTGAGCTCTGTCGGGAAGGGGCCGCTGCCGACCCTGGTAGTATAGGCCTTGACGATACCGATGACCGCGGAGAGGTCACGCGGTGCGATGCCGGTGCCGGTGCACGCCCCGCCGGCCGCGGTGTTCGAGGAGGTCACGAATGGATAGGTGCCGTGGTCGACATCGAGCATGGTCCCCTGCGCCCCTTCGAGGAGCACGCGCTGGGACTGGCGCAGGGCATTGTGGAGGTACGTGGTGGTATCGGTGACGTAGGGTGCCAAGCGCGCGCGATAGCCACGGTACTCGCTATGGATGGCATCGAAGTCGAGCGCTTTCTCCTTCAGCATCGATCGTAGGTACGCGTTCTTCTCTTTCAGGGTCCGCTGCAGGGCATCCGAGAACGTTGTATCGTCGAGAAAGTCAGCGAAGCGAATACCGATGCGTGCCATCTTGTCTTCGTACGTGGGACCGATGCCGCGTCCGGTGGTGCCTATTCGCCCTTCGCCGCGCAAGCGCTCCCGTGCCACGTCGATGGCGCGGTGGTAGGGCATGATGACATTGGCGCGATCGCTGATCTTCAGCAGGCTGTCTTCCCGCAGAAAACCGCGCTGGCGCAATTCGTCGATCTCGCTGAGGAGGACGGCGGGGTCGACGACGACCCCGTTGCCGATAACGCAGACCTTGCCGGGGTGCAGCACGCCTGACGGGATGAGATGCAACACGGTTTTGTGCCCGTCGACCACGAGCGTATGGCCGGCGTTGTTACCGCCCTGATAGCGGACGACAATATCCGCATGCTGCGTGAACAGGTCGACGACTTTTCCCTTCCCCTCGTCACCCCATTGCGCACCTACCACCACCACTGCAGGCATGCGGCTCAGCCTTTCGTTTGTGTCGCGCGAGCGCCAGCAGTCATTCCCGGACTACAGCCTGACGAGCTGCGCCGAGACAATGTTCGGGAGTGTGCGCAACCGCTCGAGCACCGCGGCGGGAATGTCGTCATCCACGTGAATCAACGAGACCGCCATGCCGCCGATCCTTTCCCGGCCGAGTTCCAGCCGGGCAATATTGATTTTCGATTCTCCCAGCAGCATGCCGACGGAACCGACGACCCCTGGAACGTCACGGTTGTGCAGCATGAGAATGAATCCCTGCGGGTCCGCGTCGAGGTAAAAATCGTTGATCCGGACCAGCCGGATGATGCGCTGGCCGAACACGGCGCCGGCCACGACGCTGGCTCCCTTGGCGTGGGTGACGGTGACGGTGAGCAGGTTTGAGAAACCCTTTTGTTCGCTGGTCTTCGACTCCACGATCTTGATGCCGCGCTCCCGCGCGATGGTCGGTGCGTTGACATAGTTGACGACGGTGGAGTCCACCACGCGCGTGAGGAACCCGCGCAACACGGCCAGGGTCAGGGACTTGACGTCGAGTTCCGCAACTTCACCGGCGTATTCGATCGCCAGTTCGTCTGGTGAGGCGCTCAGCAACTGGCCCTGTAGGGCGCCGAGTTTTTCGCCGATCGTGAGGAACGGGCCCAGCACTTCCAGCAACTCCGGGCTGATCGAGGGCACATTGACCGCGTCCTGGATCACCCCGCTCGTCAAATAGTTCACCACTTGCTGTGCGATGGCGATGGCCACGTTGACCTGCGCCTCGTCGGTGGCAGCACCCAGATGCGGTGTGCAGATGACCTGCTGCAGCTTC
>JAGDMS010000358.1 GCA_017860575.1 Deltaproteobacteria bacterium
GGTTCCCGCAGGAAGGGGATCTGGGAAAGCGCGCTCGGTTCGACCGAGATCAGCGCCTGGGACAGATACAGTGGAGCGGTGGTGTAGTACACCACCGCCAGTAAGGGTAACGCGATTCCGAGGAACGTGGTCGCTACGAGCAGCTTATGCCTTCGCCAGATTCCGCGCAGGATGGCAAGGTAATCGGTGTCTGGTGATTGGCTAGCCGACTTAGTTGACTTCATTTTTGCTCCGCAGGGCGTCGAGGTTCTTGAGTTATTGAGTTCTTCTCAGCTGCCCTCTGCCAGCTGCTCCCTGTTCCTCACTCGACCGTCACGCTCTTCGCAAGATTTCGAGGTTGATCGACGTCGCATTCCCGCAGCACAGCGATGTGGTAGGCGAGGAGCTGCAGGGGGACGGTCTCCAAAATGGGGGCGACGTATTCCGAGATATACGGCAGGTGCAGGACGTGGGACACCTTGCCTTCAAGCTCGCGATCACCGTCGGAGGCGATGGCGATCACCTGTCCGCGGCGGGCGCGGGTCTCCTCAACGTTGCTGAGCACTTTCTCATAGGTGCGCCCCAACGGTGTCAAGACGACCACCGGCATGGTTTCATCGATGAGAGCGATCGGGCCGTGCTTCATTTCACCCGCGGGGTATCCCTCTGCGTGGATGTAGGAGATCTCCTTCAGCTTGAGGGCGCCCTCCAGGGCCACGGGAAAATGGATGCCGCGGCCCAGATAGAGAAAGTTGCGGGCGAAAGCCTCGGGTACTTGCTGCAGGTGGCTTGTCAGATCTTTGGCGTGCGATATCGACAGGCGATCCAGCGTGAGACCCAGGTGAATCCCCAGAATGTAGAGCGCCGCCAACTGTGCGGTGAAGGCCTTGGTGGAGGCCACACCGATCTCGATGCCGGCGCGGGTGTACAGCACGGCATCGGACTCTCGTGCCACAGAGCTGCCCACAACGTTGCAGATAGAAAGGACGCGGACCTTACGCTGCCGAGCCTCGCGCAGGGCCGCCAGGGTGTCCGCCGTCTCTCCGGATTGCGAGATTGGGATGATCAGAGTCCTGTCGTTGACCAGCAGATGGCGATAGCGAAACTCGGACGCGATGTCCACCTCACACGGGATATCCGTCCACTCCTCCAGGAGGAACTTGCCGACGAGTGCCGCATGCCACGAGGTGCCGCATGCGACGAGGACGATGCGCCGCACGCGTCGGAGTTCGTCCGGAGTCAGGCCCAGATCCGCGAGATCCACGAGCCCGGTGTCCGGATTGATGCGGCCCTGGAGGGTCGCCGCCACGGCAGCCGGCTGTTCCTCGATCTCTTTGAGCATGAAGTGGGGGTAACCGGCCTTCTCGGCCGCCTCGGCCGACCAGGTGACCTGCTCCACGGCCCGTTGGACGCGGGCGCCGTCGAGGCGGCGGATCTCGACACCGCCACGTGTGAGCGTTGCGATCTCGCCGTCCTCCAGGACGAGGACGTCGCGTGTGAGGTGGAGGAGGGCGGGGATATCTGAGGCGAGGATATACTCCCCATCGGCTACGCCGACGATCAGCGGCGAACCGCCGACCCGCGCGGCAACCAGGCGGTCCGGGAAGTCCTGATCGACGACGGCGACGGCGCAGGCGCCGCGGACCTCGCGAAGGGCGCCGGCCACGGCGCCCTCCAGGTTGCCATTCAGTTTTTGCTCGATCAAATGGGCGAGAATTTCCGTGTCGGTCTCGGACACCAGACGGTGCCCGCTCGCCGCCAGTTGCGCGCGCAGCGCGCGATGGTTCTCGATGATGCCGTTGTGAACGACGGCAAGTCGGCCGCTGCAGTCGACGTGCGGATGCGCATTCCTATCCGACGGAACGCCATGGGTGGCCCAGCGGGTGTGTGCGATGCCGACGTGTCCGACGACGGGCACCTGCCGCAAATCCATCTCCAGTCGAGCGATCTTTCCTTGCGACTTCCGGACGCTCAATCCGCCGCCGTTGATGACGGCCAAACCTGCTGAGTCGTAGCCGCGATATTCCAACCGCTTCAGGCTCGGCAACAGGATCTGGGCTGCATCTCGTTCGCCAATATACCCGACTATGCCACACATTGGAACTGTCACCTCGATTTAGGTAAAAACGATGCGCCCGTTACGCATTCCCCTGTTTGACCGGCGCCTCCGTGTTTATGCGCCGATCGTCTGCAACGCCCAGGGCATTCTGAAGCCAGGCGCGGAGCTCGGGGTCTTGCGTGAGTTTGTAGAGCGTCACCCCGGAAGTGAGCGTGTGGGCCAGGACAGCACCGCAGGCGAACAGGCGGTGGAGCGAAGGTTGGACGGCCAACTCATCCCGATGGATCCACCAAGCAGCAATGCCCTTGGCGCTGTCCATAGCGCTTTCGTTCTTCAGGAAAAACCGCAGAATTTCACACGAAACCGGATCAGCCTGAAGCACAGCGGCGAGGGTAGTCCTCTCGGCTGTTGTGGGCGACGTAAGTGTAGGATTAGAGGGAGTGAGCATTTCGCTTTAGGGCTGTGCGAGTAGCATGCCAGGGCATGTTGGAGGAAACGAAAACGTGTGGGAGCCGTAACGGCGGATATTTATAAGGTTTTATAAAGCCGTCAGTTCTTTGAAGGAAGCGTGTTTCTGGCAGGGCAGGCACCCAGACGGCAAAAATTGCACCATGGGGATGGAGGTTGGTTCGTAGCCGTGAGAGGATCACCCGGCAGCGGGCAGGTGGCAGACGGGGCGGAACGGCGCGAACAGCTTTCTTCCCACGCCGTTCAAAGAGGTCTAATTGGAAGGCGGCCTCACCCATCCGTATCGGATGAGTACCCGGCAGATGGGTCTATAGTCTTCCGCAGCCCGCTAGACGATTTAGAATAGGGTATATTCGTACCTGAGTCCGAGCCGCACACGATTCTCGTAATAGTCCGCCGAGTCTTGCGTGGAATCCCGAATGGTTAAAGTGTACCCGAGAACGAGGGAGAGCGAACGGGCGAGGGGATAGCCAAGAGACACGTCAAAGTCCCATGTGCGATCCTTGGTGCCAGGGGGACCGCCAAAAGTTGAGGTCTGTAAGAACTCTTCTTCGGTCCACCGAACTCCCGCAGTCGCGCTCAAACTACGGAACAGCAACTCGCTGGTCGTCACGAAAATCCCGGCAGATCGGTTGTACGTGGCGCCAGTGGCGTCTATTGCAGAAGTGCGATTCTGGTAACCTGATAGGTAGTCGGCGCGAACGACAAACGCGGCGAAGCGCTGGGTATACGCGAGCAAGAAACTCGGTTTAACCTCGGTGTCTTGCCCTTCTGTCATGAAGGTCGAGACGCCGCCCTGCAGTTCGAAGGTTCCGTCCGGACCTATCGCAAATGTGCCGCCGACGCGACCGATTCCGGTTGAGAAATGCAGCCCGGAATCGGGTTCCTGGTATTCGTAAGAGCCGATCAGCACAGCACTGATCGCTGGGCTGATAACGTACCCAAATCGCGCATCACCTCGATTTCTCCAATACGGGATCTCGACGGAACTATTCTCGTTTCCTCGGGTCAAGCCATAGGATCCGGCCAAACTGAAACGCGGGTCCGTGTAAGCCACACTCGCCAGGCCCGCATTGTCAATTCGCGTGTCCCAGCCGTTTCCGGTGTCCGTCTGGTAGTATGTGTTCGTATACGCCAACGCCGTCCTGAGCCGAGGGAGCACGTACGCGGCTTCCGCGATGGCCACGTTTTGGATGAAAGGAGTGGAACCGGTGAGACGAGACCCGGGGTCCTGTTGGTCCCGGAAGTCGTTGGATTCTGTGAAGTTGTTCGCGATGTTGAGCTGAAATCTTTGGCCTGGCCACAACGCGGCCCGAGCGCTCAGAGATTGGTTCAGTTCGGTGTCGCCGATGCTGTTATTTTCAATGAAGATCGAAGGAGCATACGACAGGCCGAAGTTCGCCCACGAACGGTCGGCTCCAATTGCAAGGCCAGGTGTTACCCGGGTGCTGATTTCGGACTTGCGGTTTTCCTTGGTCTGGTTCGCGTTGTCGGTGAATTCCTCCTCGGCGGTAAGAAAGAGACGCACACTGAACGGAAGACCCGGTTCTGGTGCCGGGGCGAAACGCGATTGACGAAGGGGCGCCGACGCAGAGGGTTGGGGTTCGAACATCTGCAGGAGCGGCGAACCCGCAAAAGGATTTATGGGCGGCGCTCCCGAGACCGCGGGTGGCTGCGTCCCGGGCGGAGCGGCCTGCCCGGGCGGTTGGGCCCCGGGCGCCGCGGGGGATTCAACCGGTCCAGGAGTACTCGGGACCGTAGGTGGCGCCTGGCCTTGTGCCATGCCGGGGGATAACACGATTCCGAGCGCTACGAGCAGAACTCCGATACCACCCCACGACGCAAGCCTTTGCCCCATGTGTCGCCCCACTGGTTTGCGGCAGGTGTCAAATTCGCGACTAGAACAAACTCTGTGGGACCACCAGGATATCTCCCGCGCTGAGCGGTACGTCCTTTCCAGCCTCGGGGTTCTTCATCAGATCGTTGAAATCGATCGGGATCATGAGCTTTCGCCCACCGTCTTCGCGAATGATGTAGCTTCGGCCCTTTCCCGCAAATTGGGTGAACCCGCCAACAGCCGCGACGGCCTTCGTCGCGGTCCAGTTTCGCTCCTTCACGAAGGGCAACATCCCGGGCAGCTTCACTTCGCCCATGACGTATATCACGTGCTGGGGATTATCTGGAAGCACAATCGTGTCGTCGGCGTTGAGCGTGATGTTCTGGGTCAGGTCCCCTTGGCGCATGAGGCGGACAAAATCCACGGGGACGCGATCCTTGCCCCGCGCCACATAGGCCTGGGCGAGATCTGCGCCATCCAGAATTCCGCCCGCAATCGAGATCGCTTGTAGCAAGGTCACCTCGCTGCGGCTCGCGTACATGCCGGGTTTGGCGACCTTGCCGACGAAGTAAAACCGATAGCTGTTCACTTCGCGCAGCGAGACAGTCACCACGGGCGACTTGACTTTCTTGGCGTACTCATCGGTGAGGCGCTGTGTGAGCTCGGCGGCGGTCAACCCCGACGCCTGGACTTCTCCGACCAGAGGAAGGGCGATCTTTCCGCCGGGGTTGACGGTCGCGACCGCGTCGAGCTCCCGATTGTCCAGAACCGAAACCGCGATGACATCGGCAACTCCGATGACGTAGTCCTTGGCGACAGCCGGCGCCGGCGTGACCGCGATCGCCGCGATTGCCGAGACGAGAACCAAGCACCGAAGGAGATTCCAGTTTCCCATTCTCATCGTCGTCTCCCATGGCCGGGAACCCAGCCACTGCGATGGTGCGGAAGGGCAGCGCAACCACCAAGGTCAGTTTTCTTCGGCGCCTTCCGA
>JAGDMS010000359.1 GCA_017860575.1 Deltaproteobacteria bacterium
TGCTCAGAACCGGTACCTGATCACCTATACCCCGGCCAACCAGCAGTGGGATGGCACCTGGCGAACGGTGGCGCTCACCACGTTCACACCCGATCACCTCATTCAGACGAAGAAAGGGTATTTCGCGCCAAAGCCGCCGCCTATCCGCCCATCGCTCGAGTTCACTGTGATGGACCTCCAGAGCCAGTACCTCGAGATCTCACGCGACGACCTGATCGTCCTCGAGGATGGGGTGGTGCAGAAGATCGACACGTTCCAGGAAGCGGTGAACCCGGTGTCCATCGTGCTGGCACTGGACTCGAGCGGGAGTATGAAGCCCAGCAGCGAGCAGGTGATCGCAGCGGCGCGTGCATTCGTCGAGACGCTTCGCCCGGAGGACAGCCTGGCCGTGTTCGTGTTCGCGGACGCGTCCGTGCTGGCGCACGGGCTCGGCAAGGATCGCTCGACCATCCTCGAGACCGTTGACCGTTATCGGGCGGAGGGCGGCACGGCGCTGTACGACGCGCTGTGCGATTCGTTCCAGCTCTTGCGTGGCGTGACCGGGCGCCGTGCAGTCGTCGTGCTCACGGACGGCCGGGACGAAGACAATCCCGGAACCGGCCCCGGCAGCCTGCACAGCTACGACGAGGTTCTCCGGTTGCTTCGACAGACAGAGGCCACCGTTTTCACGGTTGGCCTCGGCCCGAGAATCGATCTGGATCGGTTGCGACAGTTGGCGGCTTTGTCCGGCGGCCAGGCGTATTTTCCTTCGGATGTCTCGACACTTCCCGAACAGTACTCACGGGTGCTGGAAAACCTGAGGCGCCGCTACGTGCTGAGCTACACGTCCACCAATACCTCGCACGACGGGAAGTGGAGGAGCGTGGAGATTCGCCCGAAGACCGAGGGGGTACGGGTGACAAGCCGGAACGGGTACTACGCGCCGGATCGGTGACGTCGGTCGGGGCAGCGTGAGGACAGGTCTATGTCCAAGCGGCCGAGCGAAAAGGAACGATATGGCATCACGCAGGGAGCAGATCTGCCGATTCCCGTTGATAAGGCAGAGCTGATTTCGCGTGAACCGCGCAACTGGGTCCTGACGAGCATGGTGATCGCTGTGGCTCTTGGTATGACGGTGCTCCTGTCCAAGTATGCGCTCGACGTGCTGTTCATCGTCTGTGTGCTGAGCGTCTTTGGTTTCCTCATTCATCGTCTCATTCAGTGGCTGTCCGAGACCGAATTGCTCACGCCCGGATGGACCATCCCCATCCTGCTGATTCTCGGGGTGCTCGGCTGGCTCACATGGCCAGTCATATCGGGGATGTCGCCGATGAGCGCGTTCGAGCAGAGCCTGCATTTCGAAAGGTATCTCCCAGCGCCGGTCGTCAGGTTCCTCGAATGGAGCGAGCAGCGCGGGTGGGCGCAGAGGCTGCTTGTTTCCGCTGCACCGAGCCAGGTTGGAGGCTCCACAGACACTGGCCGCCCTCGCCTCTTGCTGACCATCTCGTCCACTCAGACGAGCGTCAGGGTCGGGCAGCCCGTCACAATCATCGCCAGGCTGGAGTTTTCATCGCCTCCGGCTCCGAGTGTGGCGAAGACCGTCCAGTTCCTCGACGGAATCACTCGCATCGCCGTCGTGCCGTTTGGCCTGTCTGGACAGACGGCAATCGCGAGCTACACGACAACCGGGCTCCTGGTGGGGGCGCACTCGATCACGGCAAGGTACGAGCCAGCCCTGTTATTCGGAGGTGTGACCTCGTCACCATTGAACATCACGGTGACTCGCTAGTTTCTGCGACTTGCCTACTTCTCGAACAGCCAGACCGAAACGACAACACCCACTACAATCACGAAGCGACGGATCCACCGCTGATCCACCCGCTTGGCGGTTCGCGCGCCGACCCAGCCGCCCGATACGGCTCCCGCCGCCATCAGAAGCGCCAGCGGCCATACCACCAGCCCCTTTGCAGCGAAGAAGACGAACGCGATCACGTTGATGAGCATGCCGAGGATGGTCTTCAGCCCGTTCATTCGATGGATGTCGCGCAGGCCCATGACACTGAGCGAACCGAGCATGAGAATGCCAATGCCCGCCCCGAAGTACCCGCCGTAGGTGGCGACGAACAGCTGGAAGAAGAATCCCCCCATGCGTCCTCCCTTTGTCACGCGTTCTTCGCCCTGCGCGCTGCTGCCGGTCAACCGAGAGATCGGGTCCCGCAGCGCAAAGAGCAAGGTAGCGAACAGCACAAGGAAGGGAACCACGCGATCGAACAGCTCCGGAGGCGTTGAGACAAGCACAAGCGCACCCAGAAGCCCGCCCGCCACGCTCGGCAGGAGAAGCGTGATAAGGAGATCCCGGTGGATCAGCGTGTCGCGCTTGTAGGCCAGCGCACTGCTGAGCGATCCGGGCCAGAGCGCTGCAGTGTTCGTGGCGTTCGCGAGGATTGCCGGCTGGCCAAAGGCCACGAGCGCGGGGAAAGAGATGAGGCTCCCGCCGCCGGCCACCGAGTTCACAGCACCGGCAACGACTCCGGCAAGGAAGAGCCCACACAAACCGAGAATTGTGATCATCGACGGAGCTGAGTACCCGGCATCATGCTCAGCGCATTCTCTCGGTGGCCACGCGCACAAAGACTTTGTCGGTCTCGTCCTGGTAGACGAGACGCCAGTCCGATGAGGTGCTGACTGCTGAGACCAGGTGCGCTTGCGTGGTGGTGTTCAGCATGAGTGTATTGACTCCGTAGTGATGCAGCTTCGCCTGCCAACCTCCTTCTGCATCGGAGATCACCCCATAGTCATGCCAGATCTCCAACGGATACAGGTCCAATCGCGCGTCAACGAAGACCGGGTAGGCTGGCTGGGCCGCCCAGATAAGGTAGCTTCCCGCACCTTGATCGTGGAAGAGACGTCCAGGCAAGCGCTCGCGCAGCATGAACTCAGTCGCAGCTGTGGGCGTTTCATCTGAAATCAACCGAGCCCTTGTTTGCGACCCTGGAAGAAGGTGCCTGAACCAAGGGAGACTTGCCAGAACCGCGGCCAGGAAGACGGCCGCAAACAACCAATTGAGTGCGGGTAGCTCGGCAGTGCCGCGCCGAGGAGGCCCGCTTGGCCGAGCCGCTGCAGTTGTTCCGCCCAGGTGGTTTGCCAAGACGGGCGCCATGACGATGCCGAACCAGACAATACCGCGACGGGTGCTGAGAGCCAGCGCGCCAAAGGCGACAAAGGTCAGAAGCTGAAACCTGCTGGGTCGGCGCAGGGACGATGCCAACAGGGCAGCGCACACCAACAAACCCACAAGAAACAGGGTTCCCTTGAGATCACCAAACGTTGGTGGCGCCCACTCGGGTACGATGCTGCGGATGACCGGATTCCCCGAAAGGCCTTTTGCGTAAAGGAAGACGTCGATACCTCGAGGGTTGGCCAGACAGGCGAGGCTGGACGAGACAAGCGCCACAACTGATGGCCACAAGAGTGCGAAGGGCCGGTCACTGCCATGACGGGCGCGGACTTGGACCATGGCGACCAGTTCGTCCAGCAGCCAAAGCCCCAACAAACCGAGTCCGATCAAGAAGGTCGCATGGCTGTTGGCCCACAGAAGCAGAGTCACTGGAGCGATCGCGAGTAGCGAGCGACGCGGGCGCCACTGATAGGCGTATATGACCGCCAGGATCGTCACCCCGGCAGGAAACGCGATCACCTGTGGGCGAACGCTCCAATCCGCGAAGCCCAAGATGACGGCAAAGAGCGTACATGCCGTTGCGATGCGCCAACTCCCACTGATCCGCCAGCACAGCCAGACCAGGAGTCCGTAAGCACTCGTGACCAATAGAGAATGCACGAAGACAATCAGGGCAGGTCCACCCACAGAGAACAGCAGGTAGTACGCGACTTCCATCAACCAGTAGGAGGCATAGTTACCGTAGAGGTTTCCGCCCATGGTGAAGGAGAAGGTGTCGACGCTTGGGATTCGCCCGGACATGACGATCACTTGACCTGCCTTCAGATGCCACCAGAAATCCTGCGGCCGGATTGGGCAGGCGTTCACAAAGCACGCGATTCCCGCCAGCAGAGCCAGGGGCCACAGGTGCTCAAGCGCGATCCACGAGGACGCTCGCGCTACCGGCCCAACAGGTCGTGAAGGAACCTGCATCGAATTGTCCTTACTTCGGCGAGCAGTACGCTGGGCTCATCTCGCCGCCCCGCACGAGTGTGAATCGGATCCCAGCCGCAGCACTCCGTGTCAATCCTATCGCCACCTGATCACGCCAAGCAGGTTCGAGTAGTCATCTGTCCACACCGGAAAACCCGACGGTACCGCTGGCCGACTCCACCGCGCGTCCGCGGCCAATGGCTCGAGATTGGGGACCGCGCGGCTTAGCGCGACCCATACAGATGGTAACCTGCCGTCTTGCCAGCCCTCGCCTTTCTCCGGCCCGTCTGTCCGGATCATGGCGTGGATGCCCGCATCTGCCGCGAGGGCGCCGATCACCGGGTCTAGGGCAAAATGCCGGTTTGAGATGTGCACGGCAATAACTCCGCTTGGAGTCAGTTTTCGCAGATAGAGGGCCAGAGCCTCGCGTGTCAGCAGGTGTATCGGGATAGCGTCGGAACTGAAAACATCAACGGCGATGAGATCATAAGCAGAGTCAGGGGCATTCGCCAGTGACAGTCTAGCGTCTCCGAGCACGACCGCTGCGTCCGCCGCACAATCCCTCATCAGCGTGAAGTACCGAGTATCGCGGGCAACTCGCACCACTTCGCTGTCGAT
>JAGDMS010000360.1 GCA_017860575.1 Deltaproteobacteria bacterium
AAGCGTATGGCCATCGGGTTCGGTTCCGGCTCATCCGAATTGAAGGCGGCGGTCGAGGGCTTCCAGATGACCCCGCAGGGGCTGCGCAAGCTCGGCAGCGGCACCTCGGATTCCGGCGGCAGTAAGGGCCCGGGGGCGGCGGCGCCGGCGGCCGTCGCCATTGCAACCGGTAACCCCGTGGGGCTCATCGTCAGTAGCGGGGTGAAAGTGTACGGGGAGGCGAGCGGGAAAAGTAAAATAGAGGGCAGAGCCGACGCAACGGTCAAGGAGATCGCCGCCAAACTCAAGACCAGGTTTGAGGAGCAGGGCTGGATCCAGTGACCGGGCGATGTTCTTGTTGAGCGGAATGCAGGAGGGAGGGGCGATGCGTATGATGCGGATAGGTATCGTGCTGTTGGCGTGCTGGCTGGCCGTTGCCGGCGGGATGGGTCGGCCGGCCGGCGCGGCGGACCTGGCGGGTCCACCGCCGTACACGGGTGATGTGCTGTCCCGCACGACCCTGACGGGCGATTGGGGCGGCGCCCGGGATACCTGGGCGAAGAAGGGCGTGACCTTCGATGCGAGTGTAACGCAGATCACCCAGGGCGTGGTCGATGGCGGTAAGGACAGTCACTGGGAGTACGGTGGCCGCGGCGACCTCACCGTGAATCTGGATTCCCAGAAGCTGGGCCTGTGGCCGGGCGGCTTCCTGAACGTGGAACTCGAGGGCAATTGGTCGGACTCCGTCAACAACAAGACCGGCGGGCTCAATCCGGCGAATACCAGTCAACTCTTTCCGCTGGTGGGCGGCAACAATGTCGCCCTGCCGAGTCTGACAGCGATGCAATTCGTGTCGCATTATGCCGGCGCGGTCGTGGGCAAACTGCAGACCCTGAGTAACAGCGACATGAACGAATTCGCTCACGGCAAGGGCGACGCGCAGTTTTGCAATATTGCGTTCAACATCAATCCCGCGACGCTCATCGTGCCGTACTCGACGTTGGCGGCGGGCGCGGTGATCCTGCCGACCGCCGATCCCAACCAGGCGGTCATCACTGCCATGGTGCTGTCGGCGACCGGCAAAGCGAGCACCGACGGCTTCGATAAGTTGCACGGCGCGATCTTTGCGGGGGAAGGGCGTGTGCGGACCAACTTCTTCGACCGTACCGGACATCAAGTGTTGGGCGCGCTGTATTCCAACAAGGTGTACACGTCGATCGATCAGCGCATTGCCTTCGAGCCGTTGCAAGAGCGGTTGGGGCTCGCCGGGCCGCAGACACTGGAGAAAAAGTCCGGGTCGTGGGCCATGTATTACAATTTTGACCAGTTCCTCTACGAGACCGACAAGAAGGCGGGGAACGGCGTCGGGGTGTTCGGCCGGTTCGGGGCCTCGGCCGGCAATCCAAATCCCACGCAGTACTTCTTCAGCATCGGCTTCGGGGGCAAGGGCATGATTCCGGGCCGGAGCTTCGATCGCTTCGGCATCGGCTACTACTACGACCGAGTCGCGAATCCCACCCTGTCGACGAAGCGGTTCGGCACCGCGGAGTTCCTGCGCAGCGAGTGGGGGTTCGAAGCGTTCTACAACATCGCGCTGACGCAGTGGTTGCTGCTGACGCCGGACGTGCAGGTCATCGGCCCGGCGCAGAAGCGAGAGATCACGGGAAGCGTTGCTGGTCCGCGGAGTGCCCTCGGTTCCTCCATCGGGATGGCGACCGTCCTCGGTGTCCGGCTGCAGGTCGTATTGTGATTCTTGGACCGACTTGCCGGCAGTGACACGGGGCGAGTGACGACGGGGTGTCGATATGACGAAGCGATTCAGTACGGTAACCGGACTAGCCCTCATGCTGGTGTTTGCCAGCGGTTGCACCTCGCCTATCGGCGTCAAGCGGGTTGGCGAGCAGCCGGTGTACCGCCAGTTGACGGCGAACGTGTTGTCGACCGGGCGGCCCAGCCCCTACGCGAAGCAGTTCCTCCAGCGATTGAGCCTGGCGGAGCGGTATCAGAAGGATCCAAAGGGCGTGCTCGCCGAGTTGCACGCCGGCCTGGGCGGCCCCGACGAGCGCGATCGGCTGTTCGCCTTGTCGGAACTGTCCTTCACCTACGCCGAGGGGACACACGACCGGCCCTATTTCCTGGCGGCGGCCCTGTATGCGTATGCCTACCTGTTCCCCGAATTCGGCGGTGAGCCACCGGTTCCCTACGACCCGCGGCTGCGCCTGGCGCTCGACCTGTACAACCGCGGCATTGCCAACGGCCTGGCCACGCCCAACGGGGACGAGGTGGATCTGAGCGCCCGACGCGTCGCGCTGCCATTCGGTGCGCTTGACCTGGCGGCCGATCCGTCGGGATACCTCTACGGTGATGGCTTGTATCGCTTGAAGGGCTTTGTCGCGGTGGATGACCTCGAGATACGCGGCTTTCGCAACCGCTATCAAAAGCCGGGGATCGGCGCCCCCCTGTCGGCGCGGTTCGAGCGGGCGTCCGATCAAGCGGCCACGCACCGGTTACCGCCGCTGGCAAAAGTGCCGGTGACCGCGTTCGTGCGCTTCGCGCACCCGCGCCAGGCGATTTCCGCTGGGGGCTTGAAGGGCGCGATCGAGCTGTACGACGTCGACACGACCGCCGCGGTCCAGGTCGACGGGAATTCCGTACCGCTGGAGTCCGCGCCGAGCGCGGCCCTGGCGTATCGCCTCGAGAAGTCGCCGGTCTGGGACTTCGAGATCGCCGGATTCCGCAAGGCGAACTTCCACATGTTCGGAGGGGAGCAGGAGGACGGTCTATTCTTCCTCGCCCCGTATCGTCCCGGGCGCATCCCGGTGGTTTTCGTACACGGCACCGCGTCCAGCCCGGCGCGCTGGGCGGAGATGGCCAACGAGCTGCTCAGCGATTCGCACATCGCCAGCCGCTACCAATTCTGGATCTTCATCTACAACAGTGGCAACCCGGTGGCGCTGTCCGCCATGCACTTGCGGGAGGGGTTGCAGGCGGCGCGCAAGGAGATCGACCCCGCCGACGCCGATCCGGCGCTGCAAGACATGGTGGTGATGGGCCACAGCCAGGGCGGCCTGCTGACCAAGATGACGGTTGTGCACAGCGGCAGCCGCTTCTGGGACGCCAACACTCAGGTTCCCTTCGAGCAAGCCAATCTGTCCACCGAGTCGAGAGATCTGCTGCGGCGCAGTATCTTCGTCGAGCCCCTGCCGTTCGTCAAGCGGGTCATTTTCATCGCCACGCCGCATCGCGGCAGCTTCCTCACGGAGAGCATTCTCGGGACCCTCGCTCGCCGGCTAATCAGCCTGCCGGGGACGATCACGACGCTCGGTGCGGAGTTGGTGACGCTGAACGCGGGCGGCATGGCGAAGACCTTCCGCATGCCGACGGCGATCGACAACATGGACTGGTCGCATCCGTTCCTGCGCACGCTGGCGTCGCTGCCCATCGCCGAGGGCGTCCATGCGCACTCGATCATCCCGGTCAAGGGCAGCGGACCGCCGGAAGAGGGGAACGATGGCGTGGTCAAATACACCAGCGCCCACATCGACGGCGTGGAGTCGGAGCTGGTGGTCCGCTCCGGCCACTCGACCCAGGCGGAGCCGGCGACCATCGAAGAGGTCCGCCGCATCCTCTATGAACACGCCGGGATACGGTAGCCGACCAGTGGCTCGCCGCAGGAGGTGACCTTGAAGGCGCAGAAGAACGAAGCCGGGATGCTTTCCCGGCGCAGCGTGCTGAAAGAGTCCGCGGCCCTCTTGGTGGGCGGGGCCTCGGTGGGCGCCGTGGGGGCGTCCGCCGCCACAGCGGCCGCAAGCAAACTGCCTGCTGACGCACCCCCCTTGCCCTGGAAGTGGGTCAAACTCGATCCCCTGGAGGCAGGCCGGCGGGCCTACCGCAATTACGCGACCAAGGGTGGCTGTGGGTCGGCGACCTACCTGGCGCTGCTGAGTCTGCTGAAGGAGAAGGTCGGCTACCCGTACACGACGCTGCCGGACATGATGATGATCCATGCCGGGGCAGGTTATGGCGGGCATGGGACCCTGTGCGGCGCCCTGGGGGGCGCATCCCTCATCATCAACCTCGTCGCCTATGACCCGAAGAGCACCGCTTACATGCAGATCATCGATCGCCTGTTCTGGTGGTATGCGGAGCAGGAGTTCCCGACCGCCCGCTTCGACGATATTTCCCCGATGCCAGGGCAGATCCAAGTGAAGGCAATGTCGCCGCTGTGCCACACCTCGGTTTCGAAGTGGACGCTGAGCGCCGGCGCCCAGGTGACCTCCAAGGCGAAAAAGGAACGCTGCGCCAAGGTGGCCGGCGAGGTCGTCTACATCGCGACCCTCGCGCTCAACGAGTACTTCGACGGCAAGTGGACGCCGCCGGTCTGGAAGCCGTCGAAGGGGATCGAGCACTGCCTCGGTTGTCACGGCCCGGACAACATGGAGCAGTCGACGGAGGGGATGAACAACCAGCAGGGCCATTTGGAATGCTTGATGTGCCACGCGGACCACACCGCTGCGGCTGCGAAATGACGCACCACGCGCGCACATCCGGCCGGTTCTCCGCACGGCGACGATTCCGCGACGCGCGCCGCGCTTAACCCCAGTCATCCATCTGGGAAACGGGAGGTCAGACTATGCCCACCAAGACGAAAACACCCGCGAAAGTCAACGTTCCAACGAGCGAGGCTGGTAGGTTCGAGCCGCTCATGCGCTCACACGAGCAGCGCCTCGCCGCCGGCCAAGCGTTGCGCGACACCGTGCCG
>JAGDMS010000150.1 GCA_017860575.1 Deltaproteobacteria bacterium
GGCGGCAAGCGACACAGGCGGCATCGCCAAGCTGCCCAAGCCCGACCGACGCATGCTCGACATCGCCGAGAAGATCATCGAGCAGCAGGAGGGCAAGTTCGACCCTTCGACCTTCAAGGATCGCTACGAAGATGCCGTGCGCGACCTGATCGCCCGCAAGAAGAGGGGTCAAAAGGTGACGACCGCGCCGCCGGTGGAAAAGGACGAGGGCACGGTGGTCGACTTGATGGATGCGTTGCGGCGCAGCCTCGCCGGCCAGGGCGGCGGCTCCAAGGAGCGGGCCGAGCGCTTCCTCGAGCGTAAGAAGGGCAAGGCTGGCGCCAAAGCCAGGCCCTACACGAAGAAGCGTGCCGCCTAGGGCGCGCCGCACGGCCAATCTGCTGCCCAGTCCTGAGGTTGGCCGCTGCACGTAATCTGAAATCCGGCGTCGTAGTCCGGCGTGGCTTGTCGAAACTTGCCGTGTACCGCAGCGAGCGCGGCGCGTTGCACGAGCACTCGGCGATCTGCCCGCAGTGCTGCTGAACGGACGTGGTCCTACGACGATTCCGTAGCGTCGCCGGAGGCAAGGCGCAGAAACCAAAACATGAGCAGATTGTCTACGCAGACCACGGCGGTGGTTGCATGACTGATCTGGTTGGCAGCACGTCCAATCCGCTGGGCACGCGCCTGTTCCTCTTCTGGAGTTTCTGCACTGTGCACATAATCGAGTAGTAGGCCGTGCACGGTAAGTTGTTTGAGCTGCATGTTCTGATTGCGTGGGGCCTATTCGATTTGCCCGTGCCGCTGAGAGAGCCTTCAGAGATCCTGACATTCACGCGCGACCTTTTCTCTGTTTTTGTGCCATTTAACTCCTCCAACCTTGCGGACTGGGAGCGCCGCACGGTGTATTTCAAACTCCTTCCAGCGTACGCGATACTTGTCCGTCGCAATTCGCTCCGGTCACAGCGGCATCGAAGCGAGGAAGAAGCCAAGTTGTTCGATTGCCCCGATTGGGGGTGGCGCGCTTCTTCGCAGCGATGCCTCGCATGAAAAAGTGCAAAAGAAGCCCAGCCGCTTGTCAACTCTACATGGTTCGCCACAGAGTACCTCTCGGAATGAGTAATTGGTGAGGTGTGAGCGACCGACCTCGTCGTCATTTGGAGCAGTTTCGCCAACAGAGACGTCTATCTAGGATTCATCGTCGATCCGGAACCGGTCGTACGCGCCGCTGAGACATAGCAAGGCCAGCCAAGCCCCCTTTCGAAGCGAATGTGAGACAGTCGGGCGCTGTCCCGATTAGCTCGGCAACAATTACATTACGTGTAGAAGTTACTCTGCGTCGCTGCCCAGATAGCCGATCCCGATCCCGCAATGGGGTTCGTATCATCAGGTATGTCGGGGAGGGCACGAAACATGCTGGAGCGAGTTGGGCATGCAAAGCCAGAGGTGTGCGCAGCGGAATCGAAGGGGACGTGCGTGGATTAGGTCACGCGCGACCGATTCGCATCGGGTGATGCTGAGCGCGTTCTTCACCGCCCTCGCGCTCGTATGGCTTGTCAGCTCGGCACATGCGGCTCGCCTTCATGACGAGGAGTCTAGCGCGAACGTCGTTCCGGACTTGGCGGAGCAGACAGCGCCGGTGTTCAAGGCACTCATTAGCTTGCCCGTTGCCGGTACGCTTGGCGCGCTCCTGGCTTTCCGGCCGCGCCGGCGCGGGACGCCGGCGCGTACGCCGATGGTCATTCACACGCAGATCCTGCTGGCCCTCGTGGGGGCGATCGTCATGCTCGTCGTCGGATCGAGCCTCGCGCGGGCCTTCGGCATCGTCGGCGCCGCAAGCCTGGTGCGTTACCGGGCGAAGATCGATGATCCGAAGGACGCGGGGGTCATGCTTGCCACCCTGGCGGTGGGCTTGGCGTCCGGGGTGGGACTGTACCTTCTTGCGATCTTCGCGACGGTGTTTACGCTCGCGGTGTTGGTGGCGGTCGAGTCACTGGGACCAGATGGCTACCGTCTTTTTGAACTCACACTCGCGACAAAGGCACCTGCGACCCTGCGCGCAGGCGTTGAGAAGATCCTGCGGCGCAGCCACGTCGAGTACGAGCTGCGCAGCTCTTCCGATGACGAGGTCTGCTACCTGGTGCGGCTGCCCTTCGGTCAAAGCACGGATCGGCTTGCGAGCGATTTGCTCGCCCTCGACAAGCAAAATGGCACCTCGGTGAAATGGGACGAAAAGAAGATCAAACCGCCCGGAACGTGAGAGGACGTGGTGAAACATGAAGCTGCTGGTCCAACCCGATGACGGTGTAATGCCCTTGGTCTCCGCAATTCAAATGGCGCAGTCCACCATCGATCAAGTGATCTTCCGCTTCGATCTTCCCCAGTTGGAGAAGGCGATGCGTGCCGCCGTCACTCGTGGCGTCGTCACCCGTACTTTGATCGCGCATACCAATCAGAGTGGCGAAAAGAAGCTGCGCGCGCTCGAGCTTCGTTTGCTGGCTGACGGCTTGACGGTCACCCGCAGCGGTGAGGAGTTTCTCCGCTATCACGGGAAGATGATGATCGTTGATCGCAGCACGCTGTACTTACTCGGGTTCAACTACACGACGCTCGACATCGAGCGTAGCCGGAGCTTCGGTGTCATCACCAAGAAGCGGAAGTTGGTTCAGGAAGCGATCAGGCTGTTCGAGGCAGACTGCACGCGGCAACCCTATGATGCCGGTTCACCCGACTTGGTTGTGAGCCCGGTCAACGCGCGCCAGCGGTTGTCAGCCTTCATTCGCGGCGCGCGCCACGAGCTGCTGATTTACGACCCAAAGCTGAGCGACCCGTTGATGCTTCGTTTACTACAGGACCGCATCAAGGCCGGTGTCGACGTGAGAGTACTGGGTGGCGTGGGCAAGCGAGGTGCGTTTCTGAAGGCGGAGAGGCTGCGCGGAATCCGCGTACACGTGCGGACGATAATTGGCGATGGACGCCGCGCGTTTGTCGGCAGCCAGAGCATGCGCAAGCTCGAGCTCGATGGCCGCCGTGAGGTTGGAATCATTGTCAGAGATCCCAAGGTCGTCAAGAAGCTGCGTGCCACCTTCGAGGCTGATTGGGCCACAACGCCCTTAGGACAGTCCGACGCTACGGAGCTCTCCGGTGGCAATCAGGCGGCGGTAAACGCCTAAAGGGCGACCCCAACCTGACCACCGCAGCGCCGCCGACCGCTAAAAAGTCTGACCGAAGGTGAGATAGAATAGCGCCTACTCTTCCTCGCTGAAGCCAACGTCGAGGCGCGCGACCAGGGCTGATGAAAGGGCGATGCGCAAACTCCCACCGTAGCTGTACTGTAGGTGCGATACGTAGTGGATATCCGGTCGCGCAGCGTGGAACTCGGTCTTGATTTCGGTACTGCTCAAAAAGACCCGACCGGCTTCGCCGAATAGGACCCCGTCCAGCCTCACGTGCCATAATTTGTAAAAGTCGAATTCCGTCAGCAGACCCCGGACCTCTAGATTGACCAGCAGGCGTTTCTTACCGCGGAACCGATGTGGAAAGAAGCCGCGCAGGCTCTCGGAGCCGCCGAGGTCGGTCAGTTCCCAGAACGGCACCTGTCCGTCCGGCCCTTCCATCCAGACTCCGTCGATACGTGCTCCGGTGACCAGACGCTTGTCAAACCATGGGTAGAGGTAACCCGCGTCGCCGACCACGCGGGTAAACTCGAAGTCGCTCAGCAGTGCCGTGTTGGTGTGACTGGCTTTTATGAGGACGAGCCAGCCCTGCGTCGGGCGGATGACCTCATCCCGATCGTTCCACACGAGAGACAGCGAGAGCGGGTTGGTCTTGCCACCATGCACTCGAGGCATGTCGGAAAACCCGCCGTCTGCAGGTGAATCCTGGGTAAAGGGGCACGGCTCCAGCCCTCCACAATCGCTCCGTTGGTCTCCGTGTCTGATGTCCACCTTGCGGAACATGACGCTGAAATTCAGCGCCAGACGCGCCCGCGGCCGCCAACCCAATGCGAGTACGCCGAATAAATTTTGGTATGCGTTCGTCGACGCCGGATCGGGGCCCCGATCGTTGTTTCCCAAGCCAAAGAACTCTCTCTGGGGATCGAAGCCGTACTTCCCATACAGTGTGATGATGAAGCGATCGTTCGCCAGATGGGGCTGCATGAGCTTCACGCCATACGACTGCTGGCTGTTGAGGGCTGCGTACGTTGCATCGACGTCGAACGTCATCCCCGTTTTGTACAGATCGCGGTGCGTGAACTTTACTCCAATCACGGGTCCAGGTGTCCGGCCCGTAGCCCAGCTGCGGCAGGATGGCCCACGTTCGTTCTTCGGGTTTGCCAACGTGCTCGCTGTGGGAGCGAATCAATAGGTCGGAGATATCTTCTTCCGTCACCAGCTCGTCGATCGCCAACACCGAGATGGGCATCAGGAGTGTGACGACAAGAATGACATATACTGCCGTAGTCCGCATGGGGCGTGAAGTGAATGACCCCGGTGCCTGCCGATGGTGTTCTCTGTGAACCCGCACGGTGAGCGGAATAAGCGAACGTTGTGCCAGTCAGAGCGTGAACTAGCTATGGCGGTTTGAGCGCCCTGCGGACCGGTGCGGCGTGTAAGGTTTACAGCAGTGATCGCCGAAATTCATTGGCGACCGGCCTTTTCGGCAGTGCATCGATGGGCTCCGATTTTGCTAACAGGCTGACCGCAGGCTTGGAGGAAGAGTGATGCGCTGGACTATCAGATGGTGGTATCGCTACGCGATGCTCTTGCTTCCGATCGCGGTTGTCGAGTGTGCTCCGGTCAGAGACCGTCCGCCACCGATGCGTTCGACGTTGAGCAGATTGCCGACACCGGCGGAGCTGGCTGAACTATGGGTCGACCCGGGGGACGTCAAGGGCCGTGATCTGCTCTACGGCGCCGGCGGAGCGACACTCGCACCCGATCCGAATGCGCGATATGAGTTCGTATCTGAGAAATTCGGCATCCTGAGTTATAGCCGCGGATACACGGTCAAGGACCCACGCGGGCTCAAATGGAGCGTCAAACTCGGACCCGAGGCGCAACCGGAGGTGGTCGCTTCGCGCCTGATTTGGGCAGCCGGGTATCATCAGCTTCCAGCGTACTACGTGGAACATTGGCAACTGTTCCGGGACGGCAAGGGCACGCCGCAGCCAGGGGCACGTTTTCGACCCAAGTTGCCGCGCGTCAAGAAGCGCGACACCTGGTCGTGGCAACAGAATCCGTTCGTCGGTACGCGTCCCTTTAGCGGTCTGATCGTGCTGATGCTGATGCTCGACAACTGGGATATGACCACTGCCAATAACGCGATCTACGACTTGCGCGAGGAGCGCGAAGGGGCACGCCAATGGTATATGGTACAGGATGTCGGCGCCTCCTTCTCCCGCCTCCGCGGGCGGTGGATAGATGGTGCACGCGGTGAGGTTGAAGCTTTTGCTCGTCAGGGGTTCATCGAGTCAGTGAACGGCGGCCGCGTGGAGTTTGCATGGCCCGCCCCGCATCGGGACCTGACCCAAAATATTACCGCGGACGACGTGCACTGGATTGCGGAGAAGTTGGCGCGCCTCAGCTCCGACCAATGGGACGACGCCATACGTGCCGGTGGCTACACCGGTGAGCAGGCACGCCTACTCCGACGCACGCTCGACGCGCGGATCGCTCAGGCGCTGCGACCGTAAAGGTGTAGGCGTACGGGCCTCCCCCGCTGGGTGTGAGGTCCTCTGCAGTACACCGGAATCCACCACCTTGCCGGTTCTGGAGATCGCCCGGTAGGCGAGATCGTCTCCGGCAATCTCGATCAGCATGAAGTGCAGGTCCGCGTCGTAGCCGGCGGCGCTTAGGTATGGCTGCGTGAGCTTACGATGATGCAGCTTCCCCGCCGCCCCTGAAGTGAAGTAGGTGATCCCGTGCTGCGGCTGTAGCCGCTCATAGAAGTGCTCATGCCCGGAGAACACGACGTCAACTCCGTACTTCAGAAAGAGCGGTTCGAGGACCCTGCGGAGCTCCGGGTCGACACTGTGATAGCTCCCAGCGGAATAGATCGGGTGATGCATGTAGACGATCTTCCAGTCAGTGTCCGTTGCTCGCAGCTCCTTTTCCAGCCATCGGAGCTGTGCGGCGTCCAGGTAGGTGCTGTCGAGCACAAAGAAGCGGGCATTACCTTTGGTGAAGGCGTAGAATCTTTCGCCGCCCATGTGAAACGGCACGAAGAACGTCTCAGCGGTACTGTCGTGGTTGCCGAGGGCTGCATAGAAGGCCACCTTTTTATCGAGCAGGGGCTTGTACGGAAGCCGGAACTTAGCCTCGTAGTCAGTGGTGGAGAACCCACCGTAGAGATTATCTCCGAGCATGATTACGAAATCGAACGGAAAGACTTCGTGATACGCCTGCATCCAATCGCCTATCTCATACTGCGCCGTGTATCCTGTGCCGCTGTCTCCGATGACGGCGAAGCGGACGGCTTTCGGCTGGACAGTGAAGCCAAGATCTTCTAGCGCACGCGCCAACGGAGCGGGCGGTTGACAGGCGCTCAGCAAAAGCTCGAATGCAACGAGGAGTGCGGTGAGAAGATGGTAGTGCACCGAAGTGAATTAGCGCTGTGGTGGAGAAGCGGCCGGGAGAAAATCAACGATCAAGTTCGCTTGTCGATCGAGCAGCAAAAGGTGTGGGCCAACGAATCGGTACTCTAGCTCCTCGGGCAACGGTGGCAGACGGCAGAGCAAAAGGGGGGGCATACTGGACAACGGTTGATGATCGGGATAGTCCTCGTTTACGCGCAGCCGCACTTCCGGTGTTTCGGACGCGGCGGGGTTCGCCACGATCGCGGTCCCGGTGTCTTGTATGTCGGCCTGTATGATGCGGCGAAAGTACGGTGCCAACGACGGCGCGAAAATGTCGCCAGGCACGGCGTTGCGCCGCGCGTCCCGTAGGGCGTCGGCAAGCGCGTGCCGGTGCGCATTGAGTGCTTCGGCGCTCTGGGCCTCACGCAGCGGCGGTTGCAGCCGCTCGAGCCGCCGGTGCAGCTCCGCATACTGCTGCACGCGCTGCGAGAACTCGCGCGCTGCCGGTGACGGTGTCTTTGCCGAGTCGACTCCTGGGTCGCCGCGCGAGAGACATGCGACGAGCTGAAACATCGTGGCCAGAAGCGCGGCGTGGTGTGGGAGACTCCGCTGCCTCACGTCCAGCCTCCGTTCTGGTGCTCGTGGCTGCATGTCGCCAACCATTATGCCGTTCCTTCGCCGCTGACGTGCAGATTGATGAGCACAAACAAGAGTTCGTCCAGTGAACGGTAGCGCAGGTACGCCGACTGTTCACACCGGAAATCTTCGGATTCGAGGCTCCAGCCGCACTGGTCGTTTCCGTAGACCGGAATGAGATCCGCACCGATTTTCAAGAAAGTGGGCTCGATGCGAGAGGCGCATCCACGGGCGGGAACCATGTCGTGACTCTGCACCGGCTTTGTCGTGGGTCTGGCCATCGCTCCTGCCGTTACATGCAGCGCCGCGACCAGAGGATAAAGAGGCCCTGAACGGCTGATGATGTTCGTGCAATTTGCCTCCGCCCTTGTGTCGCCCGGATTCGCATCATCGCGGCTCCAATTGAGTACTCGATTGTAAAGCCGATTCTGTGCCACGCCTTCGGGCCTCAGCGTCACGTCCTCGAATTGAAACAACTCAGAGAGCGAGGATCTGGATTTTACCGAGAGGTGGCAAGAATTGCACAGGCATCGCGGGCTCCCACCGAGTCGGTAACTGAGGTGATTGTACAAGGTCTTCACGCTTATGGTTGCGCGCGGCACGGAAACCGCTTCCGCCGACCTCAGCAATGCAGGCCGACGACCTGTAGAAGTTGGTCCTTGGTTCTTTCAAAGCGCAACCGTACGACCCCACAACTGGCAGTCTCTGGTGGGCGGCGAATGCCGCGCCGCGGTTAGGCAAATTTGCAATGCGTGCCTGCCGATTATGTAGCATTTACAAAGCCTATTGCTTGTGTGCGCTTGCCGCGCTCATGCGAACATTTGGCATGGAAAACGCAAAGTGTTCATTGCGCCGGTGACCCAACAGAGTCATCTGGCGCGGGATTCAAACGGAGGAAGAGGATGACAGCTCTTGACATGCTCAAGCAGGACCACAAGGAGGTCAAAGGTTTCTTTCATCAGTTCCACAAGGCTGGTGAGCGCGCTTTTCAGTAAAATCAGCGAATCGCAGAACAGACGTTCGAGACGCTGGAGGTTCATGTGGCCCTCGCCGGCACCGTGCCGAGCGGCCCTACGTTGCCGAGATTGACGCCATCGCAGTGCCCATTCAGAGCCCCCTGGGCTGTATTGCCGCGGTAAACCGGCGAACTTCTGAACCGAAACGCCGTCGCACAAGCGACGGTCCTGCAGTCGCGGTTTGCGGAGGCGTTGTCGGGCCAGCGCTTCCTGAGACTTGGTTGCACCTCCTACAAACAGGACTCACTGAGCTACACCGTGTGCGAAGGTTGATCTCCGGAAGGCACACATGAGCGAGAGATTGTCGTCCGATGTCTCCGCCTGGCTGGCCGCCGTCGCCGCGACGGCGGCCGCAGTTTTGATCCGTTGGTTGCTCGACGGGTGGCTCCATGAGAGCCTACCGTTTGTCACGCTTTTTGCGGCCGTCGCAGCCGCCGTGTGGGTCGGTGGCTATCGCCCTGCGCTGCTCGTGGTTGTCCTAGGCTATCTCGCCTGCGACTACCTCTTCATCGAACCGCGTGGTGGCGTCGGCTTCCACGCTGCTCGGAACGTGATTGGTCTGCTCGCTTATCTCGTCTCCTGCTCCATCGTTATCGGCTTCGGGGAGGCTACGCGGGTTGTCCAACGACGGGCTAAGGATCAACATGAGTCCCTGCGGATCACGCTCGCAAGCATCGGGGATGCGGTGATCACCACCAACGCTGACAGTCAAATTGAGTATCTGAACGCAACGGCCGAGTCCCTGACAGGTTGGACGCGGGATGAGGCGAAAGGGCAGCCGCTCCACGCTGTTTTCCGCATTATAGATGAGCAGACTCGCGAGGCCGTCGAGAACCCAGCCGCCAGGGCCCTGCAGCAGGGCATCGTCGTGGGACTGGCGAACCATACCGTGCTCATTCGCAAGGATGGCACAGAGCGACCGATCGACGACAGTGCCGCCCCGATCCGCGACGCGCGGGGAATCATCGGGTGCGTGCTGGTTTTCCGCGATATCACTGAGCGGCGGCACCTCGAGCAGCAGAACGCTGAGCGTCTGGCGAGCGCCCGGCTCCTCGCTGCCATCGTGGACTCTTCAGATGATGCCATCATCAGCAAGTCAATGGAGGGAACCATTCAAAGCTGGAACGCCGCCGCCAAATTGCTCTTCGGCTATAGTGCGGAGGAGGCGGTGGGCCAGCATATCTCCCTCATCGTCCCCCCTGAGCAATCCGACGAGGAAGATCGAATCATGAAACAACTGCGATCCGGCAAGCGGGTCGACCACTTCCACACGGTTCGCAAACGCAGCGATGCTCAGCTCGTCGACGTTTCATTGACAATATCGCCGATTTTCGACGACGCGGGGAGAGTCGTCGGCGCATCCAAGATTGCCAGAAACATCGGCGAACAAAAGGATACAGAGAAGCGGATTGATACGCTGATGATGGCATTGACAGAAGCGGACCACCGCAAGGATGAGTTCTTGGCGACGCTGGCGCACGAATTGCGCGGCCCACTGGCGCCGATCAGAAACGCGCTGGAGATCATGGGGCGAGCCGAAGGAAATGTGAGGTTGCTTGAACACGCCCGCAGCATAGTGGACAGGCAGCTCTCTCAGATGGAACGGCTGATCGATGACCTGTTGGACATTTCCCGCATCACCCGCAATAGCGTCGAACTCCGTAAGCAACGTGTGGAACTGGCGTCGGTATTGTACCAAGCCGTTGAAGTCTGCCGTCCGCTTGCCGAGGCTGCGAAGGTCGAGATTGCCGTGACCTTGCCACCAGAGTCGATCCATTTGGACGGCGACCCAGCGCGGCTTTCGCAAGTGTTTACCAACCTATTGAACAACGCCTGCAAGTTCACCAAGCCGGGAGGCCGCATCTGGCTCACCGCCAAGCGGGAAGCGACTGAAGTCGTGGTGTCGGTGAAGGACGACGGCATCGGCATCCCATCAGGTATGCTGGTTTCGATCTTCGAGCCGTTCACCCAAGTTGATCGGACGTTGGAGCAAGCTGCTGGCGGACTCGGCATCGGCCTGAGTTTGGTGAAGCAGCTAGTAGAACTGCACAAAGGGATGGTCCGGGCGTTTAGCGACGGACCGGGCTTCGGTAGTGAGTTTGTGGTACACCTCCCCATTCTCGCCGAGAAGCCGGAGAGCTCCCAGCCACCCGCGTCGAAGCCCGCCAAGCAGCCCCGGGGTTGTCGCATTCTTGTCGTTGATGACAACAAGGACAACGCGGAGTCACTCGGCATGTTGTTGCGGATGATTGGAAATGAAACGCAGGTCGCTTACGACGGCCAGGAGGCGGTCGAAGCAGCGGAACAGTTTCGCGCCGAGGTGGTGCTGCTCGACATCGGCTTGCCGAAGCTGAACGGCCTCGACGCTTGCCGTCGCATTCGGGGACAACCGTGGGGCAAGAATATGGTCTTGGTCGCCTTGACCGGGTGGGGGCAGGTTGAAGATCGCCGCAAATCGCAAGAGGCCGGGTTCGACGGGCATTTGGTCAAGCCGGTAAACTACACCGAGCTGATGAACCTCCTCGCTTCTCTGCAGGAAAGACAATAAGCAAGACGTAAAGCTTACGGGAGCCACCGTCACGGCTACGCGGGCGGAAGCCCCAGCGCTTCCCGCGGCGACGCACCGGAGTGCGAGCAGTGGCGGTGGAGCAGTGCATGGCTGCGGATGGAGCGGGACCCGGCGGTCAGCCCCTTCGCGGTGGTGCAGTGGCCCGTCACGGTACCGACCGATTGGGCGCAGTTTGTCAACACGCCATTGAGTCGCGGCGAATTGGCGGCTTGCCGACTTGCCTTCACCAGAGGGCGCCCCTTCGGGCGCTCCAGTTGGCAGATACGTATCGCGCAGCAGTTGGGGCTCCGCGCCACCCTGCGACCGCGCGGCCGGCCACGGCGGCACCAACGTGGTACGTAGCATAACCGCAGCGCCCACCGCCCGATCAGTGAAATTGGACTTATCCCCTTTTCATCGCTGAGACCGGCTGGTATGCGGTTGATCTGAGAAATCTCGATTGACAAACTGGAGGACACCGTCGAGCTCTTCAACCCCGTCACCGGCGTCAACGCAGGAAAAGAGTGACCTCGTCGCCTTCATGCGACCGCTGTGAACGCAGCCAACATGGCAATGCTCGCCCCTCGTACATTCAGTTTCGGTGGCACAGCGGCCATCGTCACCAGCATGGGCCTTATCGTCGGCTTGGGGACAGGGACGACGACAGTCGTGAGTGCGCTGCTCGTCATCGCCGTCGCCGACAACATCAGCGATTCGCTCAGCGTCCACATGTACCAGGAAGCCGAGAACCTGGAAGTACGTGCGGCATTCAGGACGACCCTCACGAACTTCGTGGCTCGCCTCGTAGTTGCCCTCACCTTCGTGATCATTGTGCTGGTGCTTCCCGACCGGTATGCCGCAATTGTTGCGCTCGGGTGGGGCTTTCTCTTGTTGGCTGGCCTTTCCTATATCCTGGCCCGGTCGCGCAACGTGAGCCCCATGCCCGAAGTGGGCAAGCACCTCGGCGTCGCCGTTCTGGTTATCACCGCGAGCCGGGTGATCGGCTCGTGGATTCTGCATTACGTTCAGTGAGGCAATTCCCGCTGGCGATTAGAATGGGCATTATGCCACACTCATGAGGCGGCAACATGAGCAAAATCCGGATTACCGCAATTCGTCACTCAGCCTTCTATTCCCCCGTGCTGGCGACCATCGCCGGCGGCTTTCTCAAGGAAGAGGGTTTGGAAGCGGTGTACGAGC
>JAGDMS010000361.1 GCA_017860575.1 Deltaproteobacteria bacterium
TTCGGATTTGCGGGAAAACGTGATGTGGGAAATCGACCGCGCTAAAAGTCTCGGTGTTGAAACACAGATCCTCTATCTCATTTCGTCAGATCGGGCTGACGCATCGCAGGCGGCATTGACGCAGACGCTCGGAGCAGAAGCCTGTGCTTCGCGGCTTTTCCGCTATACAAAGGATGGCCTTGCTGATCGCAGTCGGTTCAGAGCAGCCCTAGTTGAGAAGGTGGTGGGAGAGGCAACAGCGGAGAATGGCCGGCCGCGCACGCACGAGCCCGATCGATTGGACATCGCGGCGACGGTCGCCTTTGTCCTCGGATTGATTCCCGTGCTCGGGCTGGCATTCCCGAATATCCTTGGGCTGCCGAGATGGAATCCATGGGAGCATTCCGCCTATTGGCCCGGGATAGCGAGGGTCGTAAATACTGAAGCCTTGACTATCATGGCTTTTGGACTCTCAACGTGGGTTCTATTGTTCCTCGCTGCGAGGCGTGCCCACACCATGCGCTTCCTGTTGATCATACAAACGCTTTTGTTGCTATCCGCCCCCATCGGTATGCTCGATTGGTAGTTGAAAAGTGCCTGTAGCGTCGAAACCAGTCTGTGCGGCCTCGGCTCAAAGGACGGGTAGAAAGTGGAATGCCACAGGAATTTCCGATACAGCGGAAGCGGTGCACCCGCCGTCTCGTTCAGGGCGGCCTGAGGTCCGCATCGTTCGTTTGAAGCCCGAGACATTGCGCGCGAGGTTCACCCTTTCGGCTCTCCCGAAAGTCGAAGCCAGGTACATCACTCACATCCGACAACGTTCTCACTCGCAAAGAAAAAGGTCCGAGCCCGCCAAAGATCAGTCCTCGGCCATCTCCGTTCTGTTCCGAGCCGCACGTACGCGCCGAATGTGGTGCGCAGACTCAGACCTTTCGGCCGATGGGAGTGCCAAATTCACCTTGATTTCCGTAAGCGAGAGGCGTAATAGGGGACTGTACGTGGCCAGTTGAGTGGAACGCCTGGGGGGAGGCTACATGGCCCGTGCGGCCCGACGTCAATTCTTGGTGACGCCTATCGGCCACAAGCCGGACACCCGTTCTCACCACCCTTCGAATTTCCTTCCAGTTTCCCGTCGATCTTCATGCATGATCTCGTCTCCGTGCCGGCGCTTCCCTTGCCGCCTTCCCCGTGACCACGCGAGTTCCGATTGCGTTCGGGCTTCAAAGGGATACAACGGGCGTGCGGCCAGACGTGACGCGCAGCTGCCGAGGAATACCGACGGGCTCAGGCCCACAGCCCAAATCGCCAGAGGCCCGTCTGTCCGTTTTGTAGAACAGCGCCCTCTGGGCTTCAGCCAGCAGTTGTGGATGTCATCGTCCGAAGTTCGCAATGTGACATGAGTGGTACGGCCCCACACTACTTTTGCCGACGATGAGAAAGGTAGCGATCCATGGCTATGTGTGCATTCAGACCTCGCGCAGGAATCGAATTGATCGCTCACACTGATCTACGGCTGCGAACACAAAAGGCTTTGCCGGTGTGGCTGCTTCTTGCCCTTCTCTTGAGCGCATGCGCGGTGCCGAATGTGAGGCCGTTCGCGGACGCGACAGCCACCTACCGGGACGCCATCGCCACAGCCGGAGCGACCGTTGCAGATGCCATGCGGAGGGGTAGCGAACCCGAGAAGGCGCCTGAGGCGGCAAAGCTATGGTCCGCGCGCATCAAGGCGGCCGATGCACTGGTGTACTACGCCGGCGCATTGAGCAACATCGTCGCCGCCTACCACAGCGCTGGCGATAGTGTGCAGCGGCTTAGCGACACGGTCGGTGAACTCGCTGCCTTGGTGCCGGCGACCGGAGCGATGGGGAAGGAGGCCGTCGCAATCGGTGCCGTCATCGGACGGACGGTATTGGAGGTGAAGGCTGCCCACGATCTGGCTCGGGCGGTCGAGAAGGCGCACCCGGCCCTGGCCCAGATCGCCGAGATTCTCAAGAAGGATCTGATCGATCTGAAGGTGCTCTGCGGCAATGCGTACGCGGACATCGATCAGAATCTCATCAACGAGTGGCGCCCTCACAAGGGGCACTACGAAAAGCTCGTCGAGGCTGTGGAGAAGTCACGGTCGGATGCGGCCACCAGCGCGTTCGATGCCCCGTCCATCGGTCGCCTGAAGGAGTTGGAGGCGTTGCTGGCGGCGCGAGAGGCTGAATTCCGCCGGCATCGCGAGGCACGGGCCGCGGTCGCCGTGCAACAGGCTGCTGCGGAGGAGATGCTGGATCAGGCCGTCTTAGGGACCGATGATTGGGTCAAGACCCACGCCGAGATCGGCGAGGCGCTCCGCGCCAATCGATTGCCCAATGTTGCATTGCTCATGAGCCGCGCCCAGGAGATCAAGAACGCCGTGGATCGCATCCGCAAACGATGATCTTCAGTACAGGAGTGCATCGATGTCGCCACTGGAAGAGCAACACCAAGAACTTCAGAAGATCCTTTCCGAGATTCGCCAAGACCTGTCGGATCAAGCGAAGCTGGACATTCGGCGGAAGTTGATTACTTTCATGAGCGACCTGCCGGCGGGACCAGAGTTCACGCTTCTGTACGACACCGCGAACGAAACCAGCTCAGATCTGGGCAAGCAGATCACCGCTGCCGCAATGGGGCGCCTGCGCGAGAGGACGTCGGAGCTGTCGTATCAGGTTGGCATCCTTCAGTCGGTGACCAAGAAAGCCGAGGCGGACGCCCAGGCGCTCAGCCTGAAGAAGATTCAACTGGTAGCGACTGCGGTGAAAGACACGACCGACGCGATCAACAACGCCAGGGAGCTCATTGGCCAAAATAAGCTGAACGAGGCGGGGCCGTTTCTTCAGAAGGCGCTCGATCGGATGATCCGGTTGACGCACGAGATCACGCAGTGATGGTCGTAACCCGGAACCTCGACGCTGTCGCGGCGTGCGTGGCCGCCCCCCGTGAATCATGACTCTGGCGTGAAGGCCGCGAGTGTGAACGGCCGTGAAGAAGCGTCGGAGGCCTGAGAGGATCGCCCTCGTGATCTGCAGTTGTCTCATGTGCGCGGAATAGTATCGGTCAGGATGCGGAGGACACCATGAGCACAGCGGCTGCAACGAAGAAGAACTGGACTGTGATGGTCTATCTGGCGGGGGACAACAACCTCGACGGGGCCGGCGTGGTGGACCTGAACGAGATGAAACGGGTCGGGTGCACCGACAGGCTCAACGTCCTAGCCCAATTCGATCGGGCGGGCGCGAAGGGCGCGACCGTCCGGTACTGCCTGCAGAAGGGGACGCCGTTGGCCAAGGACGTGAAGCAGAAACTCGGCGAGACCAACATGGGCGACCCGAAAGTGCTGGAGGATTTCGTGACCTGGGGTGTGAGGAACTATCCAGCCGAACATTACCTGCTCGTGCTGTGGAACCACGGTGCCGGCTGGGATGATGCTAATCTCTACGAAGGCGACGTGTTCAGCGGCGCGACACCACCCGTCGCGCGCAAACGCCAGCCGATTCCTGTCCGCGGTACGGTCGCGAAGGGCGCCAGGGTCTTGCCCTTCGGGTCCGCGCGTGCCGGCCTGGCCCGCACTCGCCGCGCCCTGTTCCGCACGACCGTCGAGAACGCAGTGAGGGTGCGGGGAATCGGGTATGACGACCAAGCGCAGGACTTTCTGGACAACGTCGAGTTGAAACGAGTGCTCGCCAGGATCACGCGGAAGCTCAAGCGTAAAATCGACATCCTGGGCATGGACGCGTGCCTGATGAGCATGGTGGAGGTCGCCTACCAGGTGCGGGACGTGGCTGACTACACGGTGGGCTCCGAGGAGACCGAGCCGGGCGAGGGCTGGCCTTACGATCGCATCCTCAGCGCTCTGGCTGCCACGCCGACGATGACGCCGCAGCAACTCTCGAAAACGATCGTGACCGCATACCTCGCGTCGTACCGGTCCAGCGACAACGTCACGCAGTCGGCCGTGCGTCTTGCCGCGCTCGCGCCACTGACCGGCGCCGTAGATAGCCTCAGCAAGACTTTGACCGGCGCGCTGACCAATAGCGCCTTGCGCAGCGCTCTCGTTAGTGTGCGCGCCCAGGTGCAGGAGTACAGCCGTCCCTACGACGATTACTGCGACCTGCTCGACCTCTGCGCTCGCCTGGAAACGACCCTAGGGGATGACACCGTGCGCACTGCCTGTGCCGGGGTGAAGCAGGCCGCGCAAGCGGCCATCGTCGCCGCCGGCTACAGAGGGCCCGCGGTGGACAGTTCCCAGGGAATCTCCATCTATTTCCCAAAGCGCAAACTCTCGCCCCTTTACAAGACCCTGGACTTCACCAAGGCCAGCGCATGGGATGAGTTCCTCAAGGGGTATCTGGCAAGTCTGGAGGGCTGAGCCGAGAGGAGGGCTACATGATGAGTGGCGTGCGGCGGGCGGTGTTCGCGAGCGATCTCCACCTTGGGTCGAATCCGACCCTCGATGACTTCACGCAGGACGTGGAGTTCGAGAGCTTCCTGGAACTTCCAGAGCTCACACCCTCGGGAAACGACCGAGTGGAACTCGTGCTGCTCGGTGACAGCTTCGATTTGTGGCAGGCGGTAAGTGATGGCGAGTGTCACCAAGAGAAAGCCAAGCGGATCGATCTTGCGTACGTCGCGGCCTCCGAGGCGGGGCGCTTGGATGGGGTGCGCGCGAAGCACCTGCGTTGGTTCGAGGCACTGGGCCGCTTCGCACAGCGGCCCGGGT
>JAGDMS010000600.1 GCA_017860575.1 Deltaproteobacteria bacterium
GTTTCCTCCCTTGGGGCTTGTCCAACGCCTGCCCGGCAGCGCTGACGTGACTCGTCGTGGCTGTGCCTCAGGGCAGGCGTCGAACAACCCTTAACAAAAAGCGGGCATAGCGCCCGCCTATGAAAAAGCCCGGCGCGGTGCCGGGCTGATCTTCTCGGAAGAGCGGTTCCCTCTGGAGGTTGGGAACGCTACCGAGATGGAAAGTTAGTTGACAGTCCTACGCCGCCGCACGGCGCCGAGTCCAGCCAAGCCGAGGCCGAACAAGGCAAGGGTGCCTGGTTCTGGAATCGACGAACCGGAAGTCACAATGCTGTCGGTCTGCGCCGTATTTCCACCGATACCCGCAAAGGAAAGACGATTGGGGGAAGATGAGAAAGGAACCACCGCACCGACCCCGTTGAACCCATCAGCGAACTGCAAGGATAAGAAATTGACTGGGTCCCCGTCGAGGGCGGGCGACCCAAACTGAAGAACGTCCATATTGGCAAAGAGATTCGGAAAAAGGGCGCCTTGTGCATTCGACGGAGTCAACTCCGCGAGGATTACATCGCTCGAATTTCTTAGAACGATGTCGAAATTGTTGAGCACGGTAGTGACCGTAACCGGCCCGTTGAAGTCGTAGCTGCCGGAAAATGTGCCTCCGTTTAGCGGCCCGCTGTATACCGTGGTGCCGAACGTCCCGCTAACGAAAAACAGAGCTGCCTCGGCGGGCAGGGCTGAGAGTAACCCGCCGATGACCAACGTCGCGACGTATGGCGAAATTCTAAGTTTCCTCACAACCCCCCCTCGCTGCCATGGATCAACCGCATGTCAGTACATGCAACTCATCGGCAAGCATAATCCGCACCGATTCAGCGCAAGGTCAGTAAATCATTGATTTCTTTCCTTATAAAAAACAACCAAATTGCTTAGGAATTGTCTGACTGTAAGAAATTCCAACAGTACCCGGGACTTGCGGCTGGAGTGGCTACGAATTTTTCCAGTATCTCAAACTGCCCAAGCGAGCGGAGAGATGCGCGGATCCAGTGCGCCGGAGGTGGAACGCGAGAGACCGCTTCGGGTCGGTTCCACGCCTTTACTGATCGAGTTCGGCCTTCATTCCGGAAATGATCGTGGTCGTCCAGTCCTGCCCCGTGACCTGAAGCTGCGAGCGCTTGAGGCTCAGTACCTCAACGGTGTACACGGCGGCACCGCTACGCGGCGGTCGGATGAAGATCCCGACCACCTCGCCCCAGGTCGCCAGGCCCATCCCCTTCTCGGCCCGCAACGTCCCGGTGGCCTTGTCGCTCTCCACGATGGTCAGGCTCTGACCGGCCACCCGAACCGCTGCCTTCCAGATGGCATCGTAGCTCCTGCCGCGGACCTCGAAGGTTGAGCCACCGGCCCCCGGCTTCACGCTGTCGAGCGTCGCACAACCGAGCATCACCATGGCGATAGCGAGGCCAATCACCCAAGATCTCATCGGCAGGCCCTCCCCGCTACCGCAACCCGTCTTGAGCATAGTCTCCACCGCACCACACGCAGTGCCTGCATCCTGTCGTCCGAGCACCCGGAAGCGGCACCGAGAAACGCGGCGGGTCGAACCTCGTCGATGGGCAGGACGCGGCCAATAACAAACTGCGCGAGAAACCGCTATCGATCGCCGGATAAAGGTAGATGTCGTCAGTGCCGTTTACCTCATACGCGAACAGGTCGTCCAGCGCAGCGTTGGCCGAGAATGCGATGCCAGCATAAAAGGGAGTTGCGGTCCCTACCTCGATCACCGTTTCGGTGAACAACGGCGTGACACTAGAAGTCGCCAGATTCAAGAGGTAGAACGCACCTCCTTCAACCAGTACCGCGGTTCCGTCCGCCCGGAAGGCCAAGTCCGCCCCAGTGGCAATGTCGAAGCCGGCTACTGCGAGGGAAATGACGGACAGCACCGCACCTGTAGTGGTGTCGATCAACAGGACGTCATCGTTCAGCGCGTCAAGCGCGAACAACTGCCCACTCGTGTCGAAAGCAGCACCGCGTATCTCGCGGCCGCTGAGGGCACTGCCAATGGCAGTCCCCACCGCTGTTCCGCTGTCAAGCGAGAGCAATTGCGAGCCGTTGGGACTCAGCGCATAAGCGAACAGATTGTTTGTCTGGGAGATGGCAAGCCCGTCGGCGTCCACTGCCACCCCGGCAACGGTTACGTTGCCTGAGGTTGCCAAGCCCGTGCCATCCTCGTTGAAAGAGAACAGCGCCGTGGGAGCCGATGAAGCCGCTCCCGTTGACGGCGCCAGGGACTTGAGGCCCCACACGACTGCATGCGCAGCCGGGGCCGCGATCAGGGTCGCGCCCAGCGCGAGAGTCACGAGGAAAGACCGGGGTGCTACGACCATCGGAGTGCTCCATCAGGTTTCTGCTGGTCGGCTTCAAGCAATAACCGAGCCGCGAAGAAAATGGCAACCGCGTTAAGTGGTTGCGTGCTCGCGCCTAGCGGTGAACTTCAGAGATGTAAAGAACTCCGACAGTAGCGGCGCGGCTCCCGCGCGCCGGCCGGTGAAGCCGGCGTTGGCAGGAGTCGGCCAAAAGCGGGCGTAGCGCCAGATATGA
>JAGDMS010000362.1 GCA_017860575.1 Deltaproteobacteria bacterium
GTCGGGGCCCGGCCCTCTCGGTGAATCGCCAGGAATTCCAGGGATTGTTGGAGGGTAGTCGTTCAATTCCTCGAACTGGGAATCCTCGGAGCCTCGATTTCTCCACGGCATGAAAATTTGACGGGCAACAATAAATATGGCTTATGCCTTGCCACGCCTGGCAGCAGTGGCCCTGTTTATGCTAACGATACCGGCGGCGGGCACAGCTCGTCAAAAAGGGAGGGTAAGATGATTAAGAAGATTATGGTTCTCGGAGTCCTGACGATCGCCATGGCTGCACCTGCCGCGATGGCGGAAGACCAGCCAGAGTGGCAGGCAAGCTGCGATGCGTGTGCGAGCGACAGCGGTGCCGGGCACCAGAAATATATTCAAAGCTGCAAGGATAACGATCAGTTCACCGCCGTTCTTGCCTGCCTCGAAGGCGATGGCGCCGAGAAGTCGCGCGCCCGAAGTTCGATCCTGAAGGCCGGCAGGTACTCCGTCAACAAGTACATGTCCAAGAAGAAACCGAGTCAGTGCAAGTAACCTTTTCCCGTTGAGGGATCACGGCGGGGCGATCCGCCCGCGCCAGAATCTCTGGCGTCACCGCGATAGAGGTTAAGCCTGAGGCGGCGGGGAAGAAAGCAAAGACGAAGTAAGCCGCTGGGCGGCATTGAGTCATGGGCTGGCGCACGGCATGCGGGCCGGGCGCCAGCCGTCGCGCGCCGGTCTCGCATGCGTCGGTGCCGCGGACCATCTGCGTCCAGGAGAATTGCACTGCACCGCGTTCCGTCTTACTGTGCCGAGGCATGGCCGAAACCCGATCACGACAGACGCGTCTGCTTAGCTCCCTTTCGTATGCGGGCCTTGTCGCGTTGGCTGCCGCTCTTGGCTACCTGACGTTTCGTGCCACGCAGCAACCGCGCGGTGACGGGCAACTCACCGAAGCGGTGGTGGCACCTCCGCCATTCATTGAACTGAGTGGGTTTTCCGCACGTCGGGAAAAGACCTCCGATGCGGAACGCCTCAACGTGACCCTGCGTCTGCGACTCAGCACGCGAACACCAATCGACTGCTACGTCTACATCGTGGCCCGCAACGAGCACGTCTCGCCAAAACTCTGGGTATCCTGGCCCGACGAGGCAGCAAGCGCTCTCACAACCGGCGGGCATTTCCGCGGCGGCAGCCCACCTTCGGGTCAAGCGATTCGACTGACGTCCAGCTGGACACGCGTCAACGCCACGATCTCCCACCCCGCGGGCAGACCTCCCTTTGATACCGTGACCGTTTACCTGGTCGGTCCCGAGGGAGAAATTCTCCTGGAACGCCCGTTTGCCCTGTAATCGGGACGTCGCGGCGGCAAGCGTCTGACCTGGTCAGCACGCCGCGATCAACAGTGACTCGGGAGGTGTCTCCAGAAACGACCTGAGTTGCGACCGAATGGATGTGGGCGACCAGCTAAAATGCTGGCAGATGGACACAAAACTAAATGTATTTCCTTCTTCCTCGGCCAGGAAGTAATGACGCGCCGTCTGCCAACGGTCGGGGTCCTCGCTGCGCAAATCCCAGTATGCGGACTCGACCACGGCCAGCAACAAACGCTCTTCCGGCTTCAAGGAAGCGCGCAGATTGTTTTCGGTGGCGTCTCCCAGCAGCGGTTTCATTGGTTGTCCATTTCTCCCATCGCCGCACCGGCGGAAGCCATTGGCGAACCCTCAGTTCACCCGCAACGCGCCGCCAGCGCGCTGCCGTTGCCCTTACCACGGGAAGGAGTGCGGCTGCAATGAAATTCTGCAGTCACTCGAGACGGCGGTGCGCGTTGCGTTCTCGGTGCCGGGCTTCCGCTGATCCATTCCGATCACGCACGCACCTCCCTGCGGTGCGACGCGAATGGCGCATGTTGGCACGTCGTGATGCGTGAAAATCACTCGCTTACAGTAACTTAGGTATCAATTCTAAGGTGATTCATGCGATCGCACGAGGCGCTGGTAAGGTTGCGCTCGCGTGCGGTTCGGCTCCCTTGTACAAGGGGCTGAGCGGTTTTGTCAGGCGTCGAGGATGCGCTTCGAGAGGATTTTCAGTTCGGGGTCGAACTCGTAGACGATGGGTACCCCGGTGGCGAGATTAAGCTCCATCACTTGCTCCCTGCTGAGGTGGTCCAGTTCCATCACAATCGACCGCAGGCTGTTCCCATGCGCCGAGACGAGCACATTCTGGCCGGCACGTAGGTCCGGCAGGATACGCGACTGGAAGTAGGGCAACGTCCGCGCGGCGGTATCCTTGAGGCTTTCCCCGCCCGGTGGTGCTACGTCGTAGCTGCGGCGCCAGATGTGCACCTGCTCCTTCCCGAACTTCTCGGCGGTCTCGGCCTTGTTGAGGCCCTGCAAATCACCGTAGTGGCGTTCGTTGAGGGCTTGGTCATACGCCACAGGGAGGCCTGTCTGACCGATCACGTCCAAGATGATATCCAGCGTCTCCGTCGCCCGTTGTAGGACCGACGTGTACGCCCGGTCGAAATGAATGTGTCGAACTTTCTCCCCCGCGCGCCGTGCTTCCGCCCGGCCCTTCTCGGTCAGCGGCACGTCAACCCAGCCGGTAAAGCGGTTCTCCAAATTCCACTGCGATTCGCCGTGCCGAACGAGTACTAGTAACGCCATCGTTCCTCACCATTCTTGCCGAGCGCCCCCCGCCGCCGAAGCCACGCTTAGGGGACCTTTGCCGCGGTCCGGCCATTACTTTCGCGGCCGCCGTAGGCGCGCCGACAGTAGCAGGAGCGGTGGCGGAACCCAAGTGCAACAGGCACCTGTCCTGCGCGGCGGTTAACGTCAGTGCCCTGGCCCGGGTTCCGCTCTTTGAGCCGGGGCACGAGGCGAGCAACGGCCAGGCTCAGCTACTTTCGCCAGCAGCGCCGTGCCGACGAGAAGATAGAGCATGTTTCCAGCAAAGATCACCCGGTAGCCCAAATTGGGGCCCATCCGATTGAAACCATCCAGCAGCACTCCGCCGAGGCCTGGAGCCAGCACCTGCGGCAATGTTCCCGCGAGGCCCCAGATTCCCACATATTTTGCCGCCTCATCACTGGTCGGGAGTGAACTGAGCGCCAGGGCCCAGTCGCTGGTGAAGTACGCGCCGTAGCACACGCCGAACAGGGCACCGACGGCCATTGCTTGGCCGAAATCGCGGACGAGGAGGAACGCCAAACAAACCACCGCCAGCCCGACGCTCGACGCCGCAACCCACGCCTTCCGGTGCCGGTACCGGTCGATCAAATAGCCGACAATAACCGCGCTGGGCAAAGTGGTAGCCGAGGCAACCGCAAACAGGTAGCCAAGCTTTGCATTGGCCTGACCGACATCCGCTACGCCGAGATAGTCGCGTACATAGTACAGCAAAAAGGTGACGGTCGTGTGTATCGCCAGCATGCGGCAGCCGCGCGCAACCAGCAGCCAGGCGAAATTCGATTCCGACCGAACATCAAAGGTGAACGCGTGCCAGAGAAGGTGACGCCGCCGGGCCCGCGGCCCCGTCTCGGTGACATCCTCGCGTACGGAGACGACGGTGAAAAACATCCCGCTGAGGGTCACGCCAATGAGCAGCAACACCAGTGGCAGCATCGGATCGAGTCGCGTGCGCTGCGGGAGAAAGATGAGCACGGAACCCAATGCAGCCGCCACCCCTGGTAGCGAAATCATCAGGCCGCCAACGATGGCGCCGCTGAGCCGGCCGAGGACCTCGGCAAATCCAGCGAACCCCGTGGCGGTACCTCTCTGCCCATCCGGGACCTGATCCGGGATCAATGCGGTATACGGTCCTCCACCAAGACTCATGGACAGCTGAACCGCCGCGTAGGCGCAGACAAACGTCGTCACCGTCGGCGCGCTGATCATCGCCAGCAACGCACCCGCGTTCGCCACCATTCCGACAGCGAGGAACGGCCGCCGCCGGCCCCAGCGGTTGCGCGATTCGTCGCTCAGCACGCCCGCAATCGGCCCGGCGAGCATGTAAAACACCGCGCCCACGAGCGTGACCAGGCCAAGCAAACTTCCCTTCGTGTCTTCAGTCGCAAACAGCAGCACCCGCGTGGGCACCAGGTTGTTGATCAAAATCGTCCACTGGAAGGATAAGGCGCCCCACATCAGGGTGAGCGCCACCAGGTAGCGCGTCGTCCGGGCCTCGACTGTCATTTCTCGATGTGCTCAGCGTTTAACCCGGTCGATGCCCTAACGCCGCCCCCTCCGCTCAGGGCAGACGCGGGCGCGTCCCCAACCGACACCACTGATCCCCGTCGTGCTGGTCGCGTACTACCAGCTGGGCCCATCTGTCAATGCCGCAGCGCCACGGGCGATCAACCTCGAGCCCCTGACGTTGACACCCTTTACCGCGCTTGCCATCATCCCAATCCATTCTGCGCGCGCCGCACGCTCGGGAGAACCATATGGCAACGATCAGAAAACCAAAGGGAAATTTTCTCGAAGACTTTCATGCCGGGCAGGTCTTTCACCACAAGGTGGGCAAGACCGTTACCGGAGGACTCTTCAGCGCCTTCACCGAATTCAACATGACCACCAATCCGCTCCACAAGAACCGCCGCTATGCCGAGCGCTACGGTTTCCGTGACCTGGTCGTGCCGCCGGGGTTGGTGATGAACGTCGTCTTCAGTCAGAGCGTGGAGGACATTTCGGAAAACGCCCGCGCGAACCTCGA
>JAGDMS010000363.1 GCA_017860575.1 Deltaproteobacteria bacterium
TCTCGCGCGCCTCTTCGAGCGTCTCGCCCGCGTGGCGCGCTTCGTCGCAATGTCGGGTTTCTTTACAACTATAGTTGTAGGGCGATCCTCTGGCGACCTAGACGCATTTTAGCAAGCAAAAACAGCGAGTTTGCAACTGTCCGCTACGCTCGACGCTGCTCGTCGAGCAAAACGGCCGTCGGGTTTTTGTACAATCCTATCCACCGAGCGCACGCTTTCAGGCGCTTTGCTGCACGAGATAACGCAAAAATTTCAATAACTTATAGGAGGCGAACGGCAAATCGCGGTGACGGCATTAGGATTGCTCCGTTTTTACTGAACCCCTCACTAGGGGTCGAGGAGCGCCTGGGCAGCACGGCGGATGGCGAGGACAAAGGTATGACAAAGCATAAGACCACAGTGCCTTGTCGGTTTATTGCCAGGTTTGTTGGCTACTGTGTTTTCCTTTCAGTCTGCGGCCTCCTAGCAGTTCGCGACATCGAGGCCGTGCCCATTCAATGGAGCGGGAACAGCCATCTTTACGAAGTTGTCGCTTCGTCGGGTACCTGGGCCATGGCTGATGCTGGGGCGCGGAGTCGGGGAGGGTATCTGGCTACCATCACGTCCGCCGCCGAGAACGAGTTCGTCTTCGGCCTGATTGCCCGGCCCGAATTCTGGGACGTTCCTACCGGGACCTACGGTCCCTGGATAGGCGGGCTACAACTTCCCGGGTCAGCCGAACCGGTTGGCGGGTGGCAGTGGGTGTCTGGGGAACCGTGGACGTACTCCAACTGGTATATGGGCGAGGCAAACAACCTAGATGGGATCGAAGACCATCTGCATTTTTCCCAGCACCAGGCCGTTTGGAACGACCTGCCGTGGTACGTCACCACTCCTGCAGCGTATGTCGTTGAATATGACCTGCCCGGCACCCCCGCCTCCGTCGTTCCCGAACCCACAACCCTCACGTTGCTGGCCACTGGCCTGCCACTGTTCGGGTACTTCGTCCGCGGGCGGCGCACGAGGTAAGCAGTCCGACGAGCAGTGCGTCCGTGGCGTGCGTGGGGAGTCTCTGCCGTCGCATGATGCCGCCCAGCAAGACAACCACCGGTGACGGCAGCAGCGGCAGCGGCGCGACCCGTTCAGTGCGTGCTCTCAATTCCAGGCATGGTTGCTGTGAAACTGTATTTGAGTGACTGCATGGTCAGCCGTGGCCCTGAGTGGCCACGGCCTTGGCACCCTCTGCACCCGGAGGTCTTCCGAAGCTCAGCAGGGCTCCACTTGGGCGGGGTCTCGTCAGCTATCGGCTTGCCCTGGGAAGACTAGTCCGGACAGAGCGGGAGCGCGCAGATAGCGCCATTGTTCAGCACCTGCCCCACAGTGCAAGGGTTCGGAGGTGCGGGGTCGAGGCAGTCAAATTGGATGGAGATAATCCGAATCTGGTTCGGGCAGTTGCTCTGCAAATATTGCTGTACGCTGGGATTAAACGGATTGACCGCTTGCATCCCACACTGAGCACCCGCGATCGTAATGGTGCCGGTGGAGGCGTATGCGAGGCCCGCCAGAGCGCTCAGCGCCGCCACAAACGCGAGCTTGCCAACTGCCCCTGCGCGTGTACGCCGCAGGCGATACGCACCGCCGCCAGCAAGCAGGATCGTCAGCAGGGCCAGCAGGGCCATCCCGATGGCCGGTGCCGCCGCAGTGACCGGAGCGGTCGTCACACTGCCGCTGACGGCCGCATGTGCAACCGCCGCGAGCGGCCCAACCAGCGCCGCCAAAGCAACGACGATCTGAAGCAATCTGCGAGGTGTCATGGACTGGCCCTCCCTCCGTGTCCCGAGTGTTGGCTCCGCCTCAGTAACCGTCTAGCCCAAAAGCGGCGCGGATCAAAGAGCAGTGGCCGGTGCAGCCCTTCGGCGAATCTGTGGCGGCAGGGGCGGGGCGCCGCTGATGGCCATTCTCGGCGCGATGCAGCGGCAGCGGTAGAGTATGGCGCACAATTCAGGCGGGACAGTGCGCGCATCGCAAGGCGGGCAAAACGGGGACTGTCCACAGTTTCGGTGGAGATTGTCCCCGGTCATCGCGAAACTTCGCGCGCGTGCGCCGCACTTTGGACAGAAGACGGAAAATCGCGAGGTCGGCAGATCCTGCGAACCTCGCGATCTTTCCAGCTCCCCGGGCCGGACTCGAACCAGCGACCATTTGGTTAACAGCCGAACGCTCTACCGACTGAGCTACCGGGGACCACGCCGCGTCGAACGTGACGCATAGCGGGACGCAGGTTGCTCTCGTTGCTTTCAGTCTGACGCGATGCTGAGTGGTTCCCGCCGCCAAGGGTGGTTGCGCCGTTATCGGCGCAACCGAATGGAGGACTCCGTTACCACCAGGAGCCGCCCAACCAAGCGCGACGCTGACGGGATGTGCGGCACCGCACCGAGCACGGCGCGTCGAACCGCCGCGCGGCCCTTCTGCCGCAGCCGAAAGAGGACAAGGCCGTGGTAGAGACGCGGTGGAAAGCGCCGCACATCGCCCAGGCCCTTATCGAGTGTGAAGAGCACCCGCTTACCGCGGTGCGCGGCAGCGGCCACGACCGGATCCGGCTGCCCGGCAAGTCCTTCCGACTCCACCGAATCGACGTCGTGCCCCAGTGCCGTGAGGTCATCAGCCAACTCGGCGGGCAGGTTCTCGTCGAGCTTGATGTGCATGCGAGGCAAGTGGAGTGAGTTCCTCTTCGCGGGCCAACTCCGCCGCATAGGCTAATGCCGCCTGGATGTGGGCCGGCCTGAGTGTGGGGTAGGAGCGTAAGATCTCGGCAGGCAGGGCACCTTCCGCCAACGAATCGAGGATGACCGCGACCGGTACCCGCGTGCCCTTGGCGCAGAGCTGTCCACCACAGACATCCGCGTGCGCCACCAGGTGTTTGGTCCACGCAATCTTGGCCGCTGTCATTCTGCCCTTTGCCATCGTGTGCCTCTTTCGGTTGAGATTGTGTCGCTTGTACCCACCCATCGCAACACGTCATGCACCATAGCAGACTGGGCAGCCCGCGTCGCGACCTGTCCCTGTCGTCGCTGGTTCATCCCGCCCATGGCGCTGAAAAACGCGCTCGCGCGGAATGCCTTCTGGAGTCCACTTCAGAGACTATCGATTTTCTCTGATCCACCATTGTTTCTTGGTACTGTGCTGAAGGATTTGGCTAGGCACCACAGGACGGTGAAGTACGCGCTTGCAAACACGAGCCACGAAGAAACAAAGGCCGCCGGGGAGCGCCCCGACAGCCCTTGTCCAGTTTGGCTCCCCGGGCCGGACTCGAACCAGCGACCATTCGGTTAACAGCCGAACGCTCTACCGACTGAGCTACCGGGGACCACGCCACGTCGAACGTGCTCGGTGAAAGGTATGTTGCGGAACGAACCGTGCGACGAGCTGAGTTCCGTACCACACGAAGCCACGCGCTTCAAGTTTCCGCACCGGCGGCTGCGCCGACAAGGGCGGCATCGATCTCGTGCCTTACGTCAGGGTCCGGCTCCTGGCGGCGGGCCGCCTCCAGGGCGCGGCGTGCGCCAGGATCGTCGATCACACCGAGCGCCCCGGCCGCATGTCCCCGCACCAGCGCGGAAGCGTCACCGCGCAGCGCCTCGGCCAGTGGCGTCACGGCTGCCGGGTTGGCCGTGTTACCCAGAGCCACCGCCGCATTGCGCGCCAGGCCCTCGCGGCGGGCACGCCAGATCGCTGTGTTGCGAAAGCGGGCGCGGAACGCGTCCTCGCTCAGCGCCAGGAGTTCTGGAAGATACGGTAGCAACGCCTGCGTGTCGGGAGCGCCTTCGCGCCGTGCCAGGCGCTCATTCCAGGGACACACCTCCTGGCATACGTCGCAGCCGAAGATCCAGTTCCCCATACGGGGACGCAACGACGGCGGTATGGAGCCACGGTGTTCGATGGTCAGGTAGGAGATGCACAGACGGGCGTCGAGGACGTACCCCGGTTTGAGGGCATCCGTGGGACAGTCCGCCAGGCAGCGCGCGCAGGCGCCGCAACGATCGGGCAGCGCCGCTTCGGGCGTGAATTCGAGACTGCTGAGAATCTCGCCGAGAAAAAACCACGAACCGTGCTGCGTGTGGAGGAGGTTGGTGTTCTTGCCGAACCAGCCAATGCCGCCGGCCGCCGCCCATTCGCGTTCGAGAATCGGTCCCGTGTCGACGTACACACGCGAGACCGTACCCTCCTTCAAATGCGACAAGCACGACGCCAGCTCCCGCAGCTTCGCCGACATGACGGCGTGATAATCGGGCCCCAGCGCGTAAGCCGCAATACGGCCGCGCAGCTGCTCACGCCAGTCGATGGCGGGCACGGGTGGCGGCAGATAGCGGTATCCGACCGTGATGATACTGCGTGCTTCGAGCATAACGAGCGGCGGGTCGAGCCGCTTTGCGAGCCCGCGCTCGATATACTGCATGCCGGCGGCATGGCCGTCGTCGAGCCAGCGGCGGACAAACTCGCCGTGCGGCGGAGAGCTCAACGGCGCGAAACCGCACAGCTCAAAGCCGAGCCGGCGCGCCGCGGCGCGGATATGGTCCTTCAGCGAGTCCAAGCGAAAAGCCAAGAGCTACAAGCTACAAGCGAAAAGCAACAAGCAAGAAGCTTTCAGCTTGCAGCTTGTTGCTTAAGTCCCTATACGCTCCGCGAAACTCACGCCT
>JAGDMS010000364.1 GCA_017860575.1 Deltaproteobacteria bacterium
CATGCTATGGAAGATCGCGGCATTGTTGACCAGGAAATCGATGCCGCCAAACGCGTCCACAGTGGCAGCGGCCATCGCCCGCGTCGACTCCGGCGACCCGACATCGACGGGAATGAATCTTGCCTCGCCGCCGCTGGCGACAATTTCCGCCGCCACGCGCCGGCCCTGCGTCTCATTCAGCTCTGCGACCACCACACGTGCACCGGCGCCGGCGAGCCCCTTGGCATAGGCCTCGCCGATGCCCTGCCCCGCCCCGGTCACGATCGCGATCTTGCCTGTGAACTGCATCTGCTCCTCCTGCTCTCACATTCGCCCTGCATGCCGAATCGTCTGCTAGAGTTGTTCCGGGCGCACCGCGCGCACGGCGTCGTTACTCCTTCAGCGTCCACTCCCAAACGCAGGCCGGTTCAGCGGCGCTCGTCCGTGCAGGCAGCGTCACGGCCTGGCCTTTGACCTTACCTTGATCAGGAGGTCCTCGAAATAGTCCTCCATTGCAGATCCAGGTGGAAGGGTCCGCCGTAGTCTTGCATTTCGTTCAGGGACGGGATCTTACACCGGCGTTCAGGGACGGCACAAGCGAAAAACGGATATCTATCAAACGGAATAATTGGCCCCCTGTCGAGCCCACAACAATCATCTGCCGGGCTCCTCGAACGATGGATTGGCTGCCGTCGTGGTGCCCACTGTGACGTGTGCTATAACCCTCGGCACGATCAGACGCAGCGTACGTTCGCGTGGAATCAGACGGCAGACGTTGGAGACCAGCATGCACGAGCTACCGATCACCGAGCGCATTCTCGACGTGGTGCTGCGCCACGCCGCAGGGCAGGACGTCCACAGGATCGTCCGCGTACACCTGCGCGTCGGTGCGCTTGCGGATCTCGAAGATCACTGGATCCAGCACTATTTCAACTATCTCAGCCGTGGCACGCTGGCAGAGAACGCGGAACTTGCAATCACCCGTGCGCCGATTCGCGTCCGCTGCCGGTCGTGCGCCTGCTCATTCGAAATCACTCGGGAAGATTTGGGCAAGGCGACCTGCCCGGGCTGTGGTGAAACCGGTTGCGAGCTGGTGTCCGGACGCGAATACTTCATCGAGAACATGGAGGTCCTTTGAACGACGTCAGATTGATTGCGGTCAAAGAAGAGATCCACGCCGACAATGCGCGCGTCGCGCACGACCTACGCACCCGCCTCGCCACAAAGAAGACCTTCTTGCTGAACGTGATGGCTTCTCCCGGTGCCGGGAAGACACGGACGATCCTCGCCACCATCGAGGCGCTCCGCAACCAGTTGCGTTTCGGGGTGCTGGAAGCGGATATCGACTCAAAGGTGGATGCCGAGCAGATCGCGGCCCACGGCATCAGCGCCGTGCAGTTGCATACCGGCGGGTTGTGTCACCTGGATGCCTCCATGGTCGCCCAGGGCCTTGCCGCGTTGGATCTCGACGCGCTCGATGTCGTGGTCATCGAGAACGTCGGTAACCTGGTCTGTCCGGCCGAGTTCGACACCGGCGCCCACAAGAACGTGATGATCTTGAGCGTGCCCGAAGGTGACGACAAGCCGCTCAAGTACCCGCTGATGTTCTCGGTGAGCGACGCGCTGTTGATCAACAAGATCGATTATCTCGTGCTGTCAGATTTCGACGTGAGCGCCCTGCGCCAGCGGGTGCAGCGTTTGAACCCGCGCATTCACATCTTCGAGATCTCCGCCAAGACCGGAGCGGGCGTGGAGGAATGGGCCCGCTGGCTGCATGACGAGGTCAGGCAGTCGATCGCCTCCTGAGGCGGGGATGCATGCCTGCCTCGACGGCGTTACCACGTTCGGACGTAACCGGCCCGAAGGGAACCCGGGCATTGCTTCGCCCACACCTGGCCCGTGCGTAGCCTTTCCCCTGCCAACCCTCCCCTGTAGACTCTCGACTATAGACTTTTGACTGAAAAGTCTTCGGGTCGGCTGGAAAGCTCAGCGTGCCAGCTCTGCAAATTTGACCACCCGTGCGGTCGGCACTGGCGCCTCCTTCGCCATCACCCAGCGCAGCGTGATCATCCCCTCGCGGTGGCCTTCGGTGTCGAGCCAGGTTGCGTCCGGCAGGCCGGGATCCTGATGCGCGACCACGATTTTCACAGACCCGTCGGCCCGGTAGCGGGCGCGATGCTTGTTCGTCCACACCGGGCGGAAGCGGTACTCGAGCGATTCCGCCCAGTAGTTGCACATCAAGAAGCTCCAATAACGGCACTCGGGCGGGGTAAACTCGATCACCCACGCTTCGTCCGGAGCGAGCTTCCAGTAGGCACCGAGCGGCCGGATTTCGGGGTCGCCGAAGCTCTCGGCCCACATCTTCTCGTCGGTGGGAAGGATCACGTTCGGTGTTTGCAGCATGCGATCGGAGAGATCGGCGAAGACAGTGGCGGTTCCCATGACGTTACGAACCGCCCGCTGCAGCCCGTTCACGAGCCGCACCGGGCTGAGTGGCGGCGGAGGGGTGAAGTGGAGGCGTTCAAGGGTGAACGTGATGGGCGTTTCCGTCTCCCCATCAGGGCTGGACCAAGTCGGCCAAGTGACCCCCGGTCTGCCGCGCAGCGGAACCGGGAACTCGGTCGGGCCGTTGTTCATGGTCTGCCGGATGACCAAGGTCGTCGTATCGCGTTCGAGCCGGATCCAGTTGCCCGGATACTCTCGGGTGCTCAGAATCAATTCGAATCGGCCATCCGGCCCCGTCGGAATGTCATCGGCGTTCAGATGCGCGATGCGGCGGCGCCCGCCGCGTCCGAACGAGCCTCCGTACACGTTGATGCTCAGAAAGCTGACGTTGCCACGCGCTCCGGAGAGCCGGTATTCATATTTCTCGCTAATCCGCGCCCACAGATAGATTTGGTCGGGATTATCGACGCCGAACTTTTGCGTCTCGTGCATCCACTGGATCAGCTGCGGTGCCGACGGATCGCCGTATTCCAGGCTGAACTTCAGGCCCACGCGCAAGAGCCGCGTAAGGTAGCGGAAGCCCTCGGCACGGTCGACGTCGCTGTCCGGAGCGTGCTGGAGCACGATTTTTCCGGCCGCCTTGAGACCGTCACAGAACTCGTCCCAGGCTTTGCCGGTGCGTACACTTTCCGCAGCCATTTGTGTATCGTCCATCGATCTCTCTCCCTTTGGCATGGCCGCCGCTAGCTGAGGAACCCGGCCTTCGCCAGGTCCAGCGGTGACAGATCTGCCGCTCCGCCATCCACATTCAGAACACAGGCCGTAATGTAATCCGCGTCAGGACTGGCCAGAAACACCGCACACCGGCCGATGTCCGTCTCCGCATCGCCGCCCCGGCCCAGCGGGCAACCCGTCACCAGAGGCGTGTAGAAATCATGCGGCGTTCCGATTGACGCTTTCATCGCCTCACTGACGACCATCGGACAGATCACGTTCACATTGATCTTGTACTTGGCCCACTCGTTGGCTGCCGTTTTGGAAAGCGCAATCACGGCTCCTTTGGCCGCCGCATAGGCGCTCAAATACTTGTCCCCACGCAACGCCGCTCCCGAAGCGAGATTGATGATCTTGCCACCCTTGGCCTTCATGTGTGGAAAGCAACCCTGCATGAGGCGGAAGTGAGCCAGGGGGCCCGAGGTGTGGCAGCTCTCCCAGACGTCCTCGCCGGTCTCCTCCAGACGGGTGGGCATCATGAACTGTTGGGCGTTATTCACGAGGATATCGATGGCACCAAATCTGGAGATGGTCTCAGCAACGACGTTGTCGATATCTGCTTTCCGTGTGACGTCGCAGAGCGCGGCGTACGCTTTGCCCCCAAGCCCAAGCCCGGCAATTTCCGTCGCGGTAGACCCGCCGGTGGCCTGATTGATTTCGGCGATAACGATTGCTGCACCTTCTTTTGCCATCGCCAGTGCGATGCCGCGGCCAGCGCCCTGGCCCGCACCGGTCACGATCGCCACCTTTCCATCAAGCCTTCCCATGACTGCTCCTTGTCGATGTTCGCCCGGACCACCCCTGTTGGGGATCAGAGACATAACAACCTCGCAACCAACAACCTAAGAACCAGTTGTTTCAGTATTGCCTGAACCTACGCTGCACGTGCGCTTGCCGGAGCTGAATCTGCCGGCGCCGCTCTTCCGGCGACACCGTCCTCACGTCCTTGGGCAGGTGCTTGCGAATCTGCGCAAACGGCACCTTCGTCACCTTGACCGTCGGAATCTGCTCCGGCATCTGCGGGTAGGTCCAGCGCGCCGTCATGAACCCTTGCGGATGGCCGGTGGTGTCGACCCAGTTGGGGACCCCGGGATCCTGGTGCGCGATGACGTATCGCAGCGCGCCGTCGGCATCGAACTCCGCCTGGTGGCCGTTCAGGCTGCCGAGGCGATTGGCGTACTCCACCGACTCCCCCCAAAAATTTCCCAGCTGAAACCCGATGTACACGGGCGGGACAGGGAATCGCATTTCGATGATCAGCGCCTCATCCGGCGCGAGATCGAAGGAGCCGCCTGAGGTGAGATTGTGACTTTGCCCCGCCCCCAGCGCCGGCGCGCTGAGGCTCGGGCTATTGAAGTCATTGCGTGGCAGGAATTGCTTGCCGTCGCCGTTCATGTCTTCGTAGGTTTCCACCACCACTGCCCAGAACTCGTTCCAGAAGCGCATCTGGTTCTTGACGAGCTCT
>JAGDMS010000151.1 GCA_017860575.1 Deltaproteobacteria bacterium
GGCTTGCTTCGCGAATTGCATCTTGCCGCGCAGGTCCTTCTGGTTCCGCCCGAGCACCATGATGCTCTGTTCAGACACCTCAATGCTCTGCGGGTCGCGCCCGATGGTGTCACAATGCCGTTTCAGGACGTCGAGCTTGTGGGGTAGCGACGGGGCAACGTTGTTCGGACAGTTCCAGATGTCGGCGTGCTCAGCCACCACGCGGAGCAGACGCTTCTCGCCGGCGCCGCCGATCAAGATCGGCGGGCGCGGCTTCTGCACCGGTTTCGGGTTGTTCACCGCGTCCTCGATGGCGTAGTACTTTCCCTGAAAGCTCGCGCGCGGCTCGGTCAGGAGCAGTTTGATGATGCAGAGGGCCTCCTCGAGTTGCTCGATGCGCACGCGCGGCGGGGGAAAGGGATAGCCGTAGGCGAGGTACTCCTCTTCCATCCAGCCGGTGCCGAGGCCGAGCAGCAGCCGTCCGCTGCTCACATTGTCGAGGCTGGCGGCCATTTTCGCCAGCAGCGATGGCGAGCGATACGAGTTGCACAGGACCAAGGTGCCGATCCCGATGCGTTCGGTGACCGCGGCGATGGCGGACATGAGGGTCCAGGCCTCCAGGTGCTCGAAATCGGGGAGGCCGCGGCCCCACATGTGATCGACGAACCACACCGAGTGAAAGCCCAGGCGCTCGGCGAGTTGGACCCGTTCCTTGATCACGGTAAACGGCAATCCGACCTGGGGCAGAAACAGACCAAACTTGATGCGGCTCACGCGGTGGCCTCCTTCACGCCGGGGTCCGGGACCGGCTAGCCCCAAAAACATCCCCAGTGGTCATGGTCGATCTCCTTGAGGCACGCTTCCAACGTACCAACGAAGGGCCGATCCTGTCCGTCCTCATACGGCACCCAGCGTCCGTTGGCGCGCTTCCAGTACAGACCCAGCTTGGTTCCCTTGGGCCGCAACTGCGCCACCGGCAGGGCCACCTCGCGCCCATTCCATTCGCTGACGTAACGGTGGACGATGGTGAACCCCCAGCGGCCGGTTTTGCGCACATCAATCTTGCCGTGGCCGCGCAGTCGCGGTTCCAAGGCGCGCCGAACGTAGGTTGCGGTAAAATCAACCAGCTCTTCCACACGCGGTTCTATCATCGCTTGCATTCCCCACCTGCCTCCACGCGCTGCGCTGACCGGAGCCACGGACGCGGCCGGATACTAGTGAAATTTGGCGCGATTGTCACCCGAAAATACGCGCTGCCGGCGCCAGGCGCGGCCCGCCGGTGTGCCCAAACGCGCGGGCACCGCGGTTGACAATACGCGCGTTCTGTCGGTTATTAGGGGCAGGGAGAGTTTTCTACGGTTCCATGAAGAAGCGAGTTGCGGTTGTCGGTGCCACGGGCATCGCGGGACAGCAGTGGAAACGGTCATGGTGGCGGCCTCGGAGCGTTCGGCCGGCAGGAGCTATGCCGAGGCGTTACGCGACGCCAAGACGGGCGCGCGGCGGTGGTGGTGCAACGAGGAGCCGCCGACGGACGCCCTCCGCTTGCCAGTGGAGAACGCCGCCGAGCTGAATCTGGCCGGCATCGATGTGGTCTTCAGTGCGGTGGAATCCGACGTGGCGCGGGAATTGGAGCCGCGTTTTGCGCAGACGACGGCGGTCTTGAGCACGGCGTCGGCATTTCGCTACGAAGAGGACGTGCCCATTCTGGTGCCGGGCGTGAACCTCGCGCATGCGGCGCAGATTGACATTCAGCGCCGCCGACGCGGCTGGCGCGGATTCATCGCACCGTTACCGAACTGCACGACCATGGGCCTGGTCATCACGCTCAAGCCGCTATTGGAGCAGTTCGGTATCGAGCGTGTGCTGATGACGTCGATGCAAGGTATCTCGGGTGCGGGCCGCTCGCCGGGAGTCGTGGCGCTTGATATTCTGGACAACGTCATCCCGTACATCCCGAGCGAGGAGGAGAAAGTGGCGCGAGAGACCACCAAGATTCTCGGTGTGCTTGGCGAGGGTGGAGTGGCACCGGCCGCTTTTCCGGTCAGCGCAACCTGCACCCGCGCCGCGGTGATGGAAGGCCATACCGAGGCGGTGTCCGTGTCGTTGGACACAAATGCAACGCTGGACGAGGTCGTGGCGGCGTTTCGGTCGTTCGGCGACGCGTTCGTGCGTCTAGGGCTACCGTCCGCGCCGCAGCGTCTGATCACGCTGCACGACGACCCGTTCCGCCCGCAGCCACGCCTGGATCGTGACGCCGATGGTGGCATGACCACGAGCGTCGGGCGGTTGCGCGCATGCGCGGCGCTGGAGAACGGCATTGCGTACCTGCTGGTGTCGCACAACACGAAGATGGGCGCCGCCAAAGGGGCCGTGTTGACGGCGGAGTACCTGGCAACGGCGGGGTACCTTTAGCCGGACGGTCGCCGGCCAACGCGGTCGGCAAGGTACGGAGTGAGGCGGCGCGCGCAAGCGTCCCGCACCGTCCCTGAGGGTCGCTGCATGAGGGCAGGCACGGAATTGCGCGGGGATCGGGTCCGCCTGCGCGACTTTCTTCCCGAGGACATCGACGACGTGTTTGTCTACGCCTCCGATCCCATCGTCACGCAGTCCGCGGGCTGGACCCCGCATCGGACGCCATTCGACAGCATGGAGTACATTCAGCGGTGCCTGTCCGACACTTGGGGGCCAATCACCTTCGCGGTCGAGAACCTGGCGACGGCGCGCGTGATCGGGGTCGTGGACATTCGCATCGTCAGCCGCCTCTGGGGGATCGGTGAAATCGGGTACACGCTCGCCCGTGCCGCCTGGGGACAAGGATTCAACGTCGATGCCGGAGGTTTGCTGCTTGACTACGGATTCCGCACCATCGCGCTGCGTCGCATCCAGGCGGTGTGCAACGCGGACAACCGGCGATCGTATCGGACCATGGAGAAGCTGGGCATGGTGCGCGAGCGACTCGTACCCAACGTGCGTTTGCCCGACGGGCGCACGGTGGACCGGGTCGTCTATGCGATCCTGCGACGGGAGTGGGACGACCTGCATCCGCGCCCCGAATGAGACAGGGCGGACGGCGGACCGCCGCGCCGGCATGCGCCAGGCGGATCACACGACGGTGGACCGGCAGCACGCACGGACGGGGCAATCAGCGCAGCGCGGCGCGCGCGGGCGGCAGACGGTGGCACCCAGGTCCATGATCGCCTGGTTGAATCGGTCGGCGCCACGGATGGGCGTGACCACCTCGGCAAGCTCCCAGAGCAGTTGCCACCAGCGGCCTTTCGAATTCCCGCGGCGAACGGCAAAGACCCGACTGAGAACGCGGGCCGCATTGGTGTCAAGGATCGCGGCGCGTTGGCCATAGGCGAAGCTCAGCACCGCGCCGGCGGTGTACCGGCCGATGCCGGGCAAGGTCTGGATCGTGTCGGGATCCGCTGGCAGTTGGCCACCGTGGCAGGCGGTGACGTGCTGGGCGGTACGGTGCAGGTTGCGCGCGCGGGCGTAGTAGCCGAGGCCCTCCCACGCTTCGCGCACTTCGAATGGTGAGGCGTCCGCCAGCGATTCGATCGTCGGGTAACGGCGCAGAAATTGCGGGTAATAGTCGAGGACGCGTTCCACCTGCGTCTGCTGCAACATCACCTCGGACACCAGGATATGATAGGGATCGCGCGTTCGCCGCCACGGCAGGTCGCGCCCGTGACGCCTGTACCAACGCACCAGCCGTCGTCGGAATTGGCGTACTTGTGCGGGATCGGGAGGGCGCATGGAGGGCGGCTATGTAGCGCAAGGTGGTACGCTTGGGTAGTCCGTGTTGACGGCGCCGCAGTCAAGTTGTGATAGCGTTGGCGCTGTGGTAGCAGGACGACCTCGAGTTGCCGCACGCGACTTGGAAGGCTGTGTCACTGCCATGGTAGAAGCACAACCGCCGCGCCAGGTGGAGTTGAAGGATTTGGCGCCGGCCGAGCCATCCCCCTCGGGCAACACGCCGCCGGATGGTGCCACGGAGAAACGTCGGGGACTGCTCCGTGTGCTCTTGGGCGCGCCCAAGAATCCGCTCGATCCGCGTATCTTTCACCAGGTCTCGTTGGTCGCGTTTCTCGCCTGGGTGGGCTTGGGAGCGGACGGGCTGAGTTCGGCGTGCTATGGGCCGGAAGAGGCATTCCTGGCGCTTGGTCAGGACCAGTTCCTGGCGCCCTTCCTGGCCTTGGCGACGGCGCTAACGGTGTTCGTCATTTCCGCCAGCTATTCGCAGATCATCGAGTTGTTCCCGAGCGGCGGTGGCGGTTACCTGGTGGCGAGCAAGCTGCTGGGCGCGCGCGCCGGGGTCGTGTCGGGGTCGGCTCTCGTGGTCGATTATGTCCTCACGATTGCCATCTCGGTTGCCAGCGGGGCCGACGCCATCTTCAGTTTTCTCCCGCTGCACTACCTCCATTGGAAGCTGCTGACCGAGGTGGTGGTCATCGGATTGCTGATCGTCCTGAACCTGCGCGGGGTGAAAGAGTCTGTCGCACTCCTGTTGCCGATCTTCATCGGGTTCATCATCACGCATGCGATCTTCATCACCTATGCCGTGTGGCTTCATGCCGGGACGATTCCGACGATTGCCGTGAACACGCTCGCGGAAACCGCAGCGGGCGTGCGGGAGCAGGGATTTCTGTTTACGATGATGTTGTTTCTCCATGCCTACAGCATGGGGGCGGGCACGTATACCGGCATCGAGGCCGTCAGCAATGGTCTGCCGATTCTGCGCGAGCCAAAGGTGCAGACGGGCAAGAAGACGATGCTCTACATGGCGACCTCGCTGGCCTTCACTGCCGGGGGGATCCTGTTCGCGTACCTGCTGGTGGGCGTCGAGCATCGACCAGGCCAGACGCTCAACGCCGCGCTCATCGCGCAGTTGGTCGGCGACTGGCATGTCGGCGGCGTGCACCTGGGGCCGGGATTTCTCCTGGTCACACTCCTCTGCGAAGGGGCGCTGTTGATCGTAGCCGCCCAGACCGGCTTTCTCGACGGGCCGCGCGTTTTGGCGAGCATGGCGGTGGATTCCTGGGTGCCCCACCGCTTTTACCAACTCAGCGATCGGCTCGTGACCAAAAACGGTACGCTGCTCATGGGGGCCGCGGCCCTGGCGATTCTCCTCTACACCGAAGGGCAAGTGCGGCTCCTCATCGTCCTGTACAGTATCAACGTGTTTGTCACCTTCACGCTCTCGCAGTTGGGCATGTGTATCCATTGGTGGCGGGCGCGAGACCCGGAGCAGCGCTGGAAGCGCCGCTTGGCGATCAACGGCCTTGGGCTGACGCTGACCAGTGCCATCCTGTTGGTTACGCTGTCACTGAAGTTCGAGGAAGGCGGCTGGGTTACCGTAGTGATCACCTCCACCCTGATTGCGACGTGCATGTGGATCCGCCGGCACTACGGAAGGACCAGCCAGTATCTGAATCGGCTCGACACGATCCTGACAGCGGTGCCCGTCGTCCCGGGTGCGCGCCCGGTGCCTGCCTGTGACCGCACCGCGCCGACGGCGGTGGTGCTGGTAACCGACTATAACGGCATGGGGATCCATTCGTTCCTGGCGATCCCGCGACTGTTCGGCGAACACGTTAAGCAATTTCTCTTTGTCACAGTCGGGGTGATTGATTCGAGCCGTTTCAAGGGAATCGACGAGATCGATCACCTCAAGAAGTCCTCGGAGGAATTTCTGCGACGCTATGTGCAGTTTACCAATGCACAGGGGTTGTGGGCCGATTATCGCTACGCCCTCGGGACCGATACGATCGAGTCGTTGGTGCAACTGTGCCAGCAGGTCGCCAAGGAGTTTCCGCGGGCCGTGTTCTGCGCCGGCAAACTCGTTTTTTCCGAGGAGACGTTTCTCACCCGTCTGCTACACAACCAAGCAGCGGCGACCTTGCAGCGGCGCTTGCAATTCGCCGGACTTCAGATGATCGTGCTACCGATCCGGGCGTTATGACCGAAGCAAAGACGACGAAGCGACGGCGCCGCCGGCCCGATACCGCGGCGGCGGGTCGGGCAAGACTGCGGCGGGTGGTCGACGCTGCAATGGAGTTGGAGCGCCTCGCCATGCTCCTGTATTGCAAGTTCGAGAGCCGTTTTGGTGCGGTCGAGGAGTTGCGCGCGTTCTGGTTCGAGATGGCCCAGCACGAATCACGGCATTTCGGCGCGCTGGCGTTGGTGGCCGGACTTCTGGATCGTTCGTGGAAGCCGGGTTTCCAGACCGTGACGCTGCTGGCCCCGGCGCGGGTGCAGCACCTGCGGCGCCTGCTGCGCCGGTTTCACGCGGAGGCGGACAAGGAACTGAGCATCGACCGGGCCTTCGCGATGGCCGTCCAGCTCGAAGGCTCGGAAATCGAAGACGTTGTCTTGGATCTGCTGCACGCGCTGCGCGGGGAGAGCGAGCATGAGCGGGCTATCCGGGCGCTGATGCACGATCTCGGCGATCTCGGCTATATGATCGAGAAGCACAGCGCCGACCCGGAATTGCTCGCGCGGGCGGACCGTCTCCTGGAGCGGCAAGTCGGCCGGCTCCGGTCACGACCGCTCAAGGCACGGCGGGTCGGCCGCCGCCCGAGGAAGTGAGCCTAAGGGCCATGGAGCGGCGCTCCGTTTGCCGCCCATGAGGCGCGGGGGCACCGGCTGCCGCGCGACCCTGACAAGGCGGTGCCGGTATGTTACAGACCGTTTCGGTTCAGGGAAGAAATGATGGGGGGGCTGTCTCGAGCTGCACTTGCGCTGGCGTTGAGCGTAGCGGTGCAGCCGCCCGGGCTGGCGGTCGCCGCAGAACGGCAGCCGACGGCAATCTTGATCGAGGCTGACAGCGGCCGAGCCCTGCGCGAAGCTGAGGCTGACGCGTCCCGACCGCTGGGGTCGCTGGGCCAATTGATGCTCTTGCTCGTTAGTCTCGAGCAGGCGGAATTGGGACTCCTCCGGCTCCAGGTCCCCGTCACCCTGGGGACCGCCGCCGTCAGCCCTGGGGCCGGGGGCTTCCGCGTCCCGCTGCACGCGGAGAAAGCGTATTTGTTCAGCGATCTGCTCAAAGCGGTAGCGGTGGCCTCGGCAACCGATGCCGCGGTCGCGGCGGCGGAGGCCATGGCGGGATCGCTGCCTGCATGCCTCGACCTGATGAACGCGCGTGCACTGCGTTTGGGAATGCGGGCAACACATTACACTAGCGTTGGCGGGATCGATGGTGGCGACGCTACGACGCTGGAAACCACGACGGCTCGAGATCAGGCGCGCCTGGCACAGGCACTTCTGCACCACCCCACGGTGTTGGAGTGGGCGTCCGCTACCGGGGTGCCGTTTGACGAGGGTGCGGTGGTACTGCGCAATGGCAATCAGCTCTTGGGCGCAGTACGCGGCGTCGACGGCCTGCAGGCGTCGAGCGTGCGAGCCAATCAGAGTACAAGCTACAGCGTGGTGGCCACGGCGCGACGGGACGCGTTACGCTTGGTGGTCATCGTGCTCGACGCGCCCGATACGGCGAGCCGTTACAGCACGGCGGCGGACCTCCTGGAGTGGGGGTTCGCGCACTACGAGCGAATTGAACTCGTCCGTCACGGTGAACCGGTTAATCTTCCGGTTCGCGTTCTGCACGGTTCCGTACCGCAGTTGACTCCGATCGCCGGTGGTACCCTGTCTCTGCTGCGGCAGCGGAACGACGAGCGGGACCTGCAACTGCGCTATCAACTGCCGGTCACGGTCGACGCTCCCCTGAAGCGCCATCAAGCTGTCGGCGAGGTCATCGTCGAGGAAAAAGGGCAGTTGATCGCGGTCATCCCCTTACTGAGCCCCACGAGTGTCTCCGCAACCGGAGTGCTCGACGTTGATCTCCCGTAGTCGGGTGGGCGCGGCGCAGGCCGGTCCGACCCGATCGCCAGTGCGGGCCATCATCGCCGCCGGGGTGGCGCCATCAGCGGGGCGGCTGTCGCTGGCCGCTGGTGGCTGCTGTGGAACTCTCCAAGTCGAGAATGCCCTCGGCCAGAGCACGGACGTCCTCGTCCGGGTCGGTCAGTGCGCGCTCGACCGCGCTGCGAACGCGCTCACCCCCGAGATCGGCCAGCACGCTGAGCGCTTCGAATCGGATGTCCGGGGAGGGGTCGCGTAGGGCGTCGTCGATGGCGTCCACAGGCGGCTCGCTGGTAAAGTCGGAGAGCGCTTCAAGAGCGGCGAGCCGGACTTCTTCGTTCTGGTCGGAAAGTGCTTGGGCCAGAATGGCCGGTGCCTCAGGATCCTCGGTTGCGCCCAGCATTGTGATCGCCGCCAGCCGGCGGTCCGGATCGGGGTCCTCCAGCGCCATCTTCTTGAGAGTTGGAATGTCGTCCTCCGGTTCGCCGCCGGGGACCTCGGCATCGCCGCCGGGAGCGCCCGTGCGTGCGTCATGCGCCTCTCCACGTGTGCGCTGCGGCGCGATGTCGGAGGCGGGGGCTGCGCCGCGCGCTGCCGCCGGCGCCTCCACGGGCGGCGCCACTGGCTGGCGAAGCGACTCTGTGTTCTCGCGCCAATCCGGGTGGTCGCTGCGCAGCTGCTGCAGGCGAATGCGGACGCGATCGCTGGTTTTCGCGCGTGGGCGAACGTGCTGCGCTTCGGGGTTCGGTGCCCACGGACGCAAGAGGAGAACCGCTGCACCACAGAGGATGGCAACGCCGCCAGCGAGGGTTACCGCACGCAGGCTCTGCGTCATAATACGTAATTCGCCGCCACAGCCGAAGAAATCGTGTTGCCCGCCGATCGCACCGGCTACAGGATAGCAGCCGCTCCCATGAGGCGGAAGACGCGGCCGGCAAGCGAATATTCAGGTTGGGAAGCTGAGGATGGCTCAGCTTGCAACTTCCGCGGGGCTGCTTTATCCACACTCGCGGATGGACGCGCTGATGCAGCCTGGCGGCGGAACCCGAGCTCGCCGGCCCTCGTGGGTCGGTATCGACGAGGCCTCGCGGTGAGCCTGCTGTTGCGTCTCACGGCGCTCCTGAGCGCGAGTTGGACGGTTCTGCTCCTGGGGCGCAAGGAGCTGGTGATCGGCGCAGCCCTGCTGTCGCCGATGGTGTGCGCTCTGGCGAACGCCTTAGGTATCGCCAATCTCGTGTTGGCGGCGGTCTTCTGGGGTGCGGCGCGCGATCCCGCCGCCAACCGCCGCACAGTTTACGCGGCGATTGCGTGGCTGGCACTCAAGGTCGCGAGTGATTTGTATGATCTCCTGGTGCTGTTACCGCCGAGCCAGGCGGTGGTCAGCCTGGTGGACCTGGTGGTGAGCCTGGCGCTCCTCGTGGGCATGTTGGAGGCCCTTCCCAAGATTCTCGGCGACACACACGCAACGCCCGGCGTTGCCCCCGGGAACGGAATGCATTGAGCGGGCGGACAAGCACGGTGGCACCCAGTCACGCGCTCCGGTCAATCGCGCTTCAGGGGGTCCGGGGCCTTCCCCGTCACACTCCGTACCAGTTGCTCGACCACGCGGGCATAGTGCGCGACCTGCTCGGCGGTCTCGCATGGCAGGTCACGAAGTTGCTCGCGCGCCGATAGCGCCATTGCCTGCCATTCTGCCAAATGCACCTTCAACCCGATGCGATCGAGCTTGTCACGAACCCCCCGTGGCATGAGTTCGAGCCGCTCCTCCGCGATCCGGTCTGCCTCGCGCTCTCGAGCATCCCGCATGCTTACCTGCCGCGGCAACGGCGCCGCTGCTCAGAGGAATTAGCTGCCATGAGAAATACCCCATAGAGCACCCGATCGGCGCCGGCAAGAGCAATAGGCGCTGTGCCGCCGTTGTGAAACCACGCGCATTGACATCTGCTTTCAGCTTGACGAACATGACGGGAGCGCACGGTGGACAAGTCGATCGAAACCGGATGCCCCACAGTGAGAAGATTGCGCAGGTGACGACGCTGGTGCGGAGCGTATGGTTGGCGGTGCTGTGCGCCACGGCCGCTGAGGCCGCGCCCCGGGTCACCTTCGTGCGGCGGGTAGACCTGAGCGCTGGAGCCATGCCAGTTGCGGTGGTGGCTGCCGACCTCGATGCGGACGGTCGCCTCGATCTGGCCGTCGCCAATTTTGATTCGGGTGATGTCTCCCTTTTTTGGGGCGTCGGTGACGGGACGTTTGTGGCCGCGCCAGCGGCGCTGGCGGTCGGGCCGCTGGGAACGGAATCGCCCGTGGGACTCGCGGTCGCGGATGTGACAGGAGACGGGATCCCTGACATTGTCACGGCAAACCAGTTTTCCAACACCGTGAGCGTGCTGCCGAACCTGGGAGCGAGAATGTTTGGCCTTGCGGTTGAGTCGGTCACCGGTGGCTCCCCGGAGGGACTGATCGTAGCCGACGTGAACGGCGACGGGATCCTGGACGTTCTGACGCCCAATTCCCTCGATGACACGGTCGCCGTGCTGCCGGGTCGCGGCGATGGGAGTTTTGCGTCGACCTGCTCCAACCTATCCACCCGGACCTGTCGGAGCAGCAGCGACTGCCCGCCGGGGGGGATGTGTGGGCCGTACGCAATCCCGGTTGGGGCGGAACCCAAGGCGCTTGCGGTACGGGATCTCGACGGGGACGGCAATGCCGACCTGATCGTGGCGCTGGCGCTCAGTGGCGATCCGGAGTTTGTCAGTTCGCTCATGGTCTTGCGCGGACTCGGCAACGGCAATTTCCTGCCGCAGCCGGAGATCGATTCCTCGACATTCGATTTCGGTTGGGCGGTCACGCTCGCGTCGGCCGATATCAACGGCGATCACACCGCCGACGTGGTGGTGAGCAACGCGAACGGCGATTCGATTTCGGTTTTGGCGGGGAAGGGCGGTCTGGGTTTCGACAGGGCAGTCGCGGCGATTCTTGGCGGAGGGACGGGGCCGGAAGGGCTGCTGGTCGCCGACTTGAACGGTGACGGGGCAAAGGATATTGCAACTTCCGGCAGTTTCCAGGATAAGGTCTTTGTGCTTGCTGGTTTCGGGAACGGAACGTTTGCGGCGCCGCAGGAATTCTCGCTGGCGGCGGGCGCGCTCCCTGCCGGTATGGCGCAAGGCGACTTTAATCGTGATAGGAGGATTGACCTGGCCGTTGCGAACATGCAGAACAACACGGTGACGATACTGGTGAACCCGTGCAGCGGCGACTGCGGCCTCAACGGATCGGTAACGGTCGATGAGGTCTTGACGATGGTCAACATCGGACTCGGCAACCGCTCGGTTTCGGAGTGTCTCGGTGGCGATCTGAACGGTGACGGCGAGATCACCGTGGATGAGATATTGACGGCGGTCAACAGCGCCTTGCTTGGGTGCGCTGCATGATGTCTAGAAGTGATGGATTGAGGAGTCGGTCTGATCGAGACCGACTAGGAGTCAGTACATGAGAGGACCAGCTGTTCTGAGCATCGTGGCGGTGTTGGCGGTGCTGGCGGTTGAGGCGCGTGGAGCCCAGCCCTGTACGAACCAGGCCAACTGCGCCCAGGTCACGGTGGGATCTGCGGCCGGGGCACCCGGCGGCACGGCTGTCGTCCCGGTGAGTTTTCGACAAGGCGCCGGCGGCGGGATCGAGGAGATTGCTGCGATTGCCTTCACGCTCACGATGCCAAGTGGGACGCCTCCACCGCTCACCCTGGCGGACTGCACACCGAGCGCCAGCGACACCAGCCTACCAAAGGCGGCACAACCCGACCCGGCGATATCAAATTTTAAGCTGGTCATCGAAAATGCCTACTGCACGGCGTCGCGCACGCACTGCCTTTGTCCCGGAAGTGGGAGCGGCATCAACCCCGACAACTTCATCAACGTGGTGATCTACGGACCCAACCCGTTGCCGACACCGGGGCCATCGCCTGTGGTAATTCCGACGCTCCCGCTGAACGGCCCAGTCTTCACCTTGGCGTTGGCTGTTAATGCGAGTACGCCCGCTGGCCCGATTAACCTGCACGTGCTCAATCAGGTGGACGACACCGCAGCCAGTAAGCCGCCCTTCACGGCCCTACTGTCGGTAGGTGACAAGAATGCCGTGGATCAGACCTGCGGCGCGGCTACTCCGCCGTGCAGCGACCCCAATGGACTCAGCCAGGTGGTGGTGAACGACGGGACGGTGACCGTGTCGGGAGCGCGCTGTATTGATGATTGCGACGGAGATGGCGAGGTTTTCGGCAACGAGATCACAAAGGCGATCAACATTTTGCTCGGGAACGCCGACCTGACGACCTGTGCCGCGGCTGACGCCAACGGTGACGGCGAGGTGTTTGGCAATGAAATTACCTTGGGGCTGATCAACCTCAGCAATGGCTGCCCGGCTCAATAGCCAGCCGTGTCGACCAGGGGATCGAAATGGCGACCGGCAGGTCACGGTGAGTGAGATTCTGACGATGCTGAACATCGCCTTGGGTAACACAGCCGGGTGTCTGCACTTCCGGGGATAGCAACCACGGCGGCAATATCACGGTGGATGAGGTTGTGTCAGCGGTGGACAATGCGTTGAACGGGGGTGGGCCGGAGGATGTCCGCCGCCGTGCGGAATGTGCGGGACCAGAGAAGGTGTTGGTTCGGACCGGGGCTGCCTTGAAAATCGGCTGCTCAGGTTATAGACAAACTCATGGCTTTTGAGGTAGTGAACAAGTACGGAGCGGGATACACTTGGGTCGCTCGTTGGGAGCGATAAGCGCCGGAACTTGATGAGGAGACACCATATGGGCAAGAGGACTCGACGACTTGCGGTAGGCACGGTGCTCGGAGCGTTTGCCTGCCTCTGTGTGGGAACTGCTGCGGCCCAAGCCCCTTCGATCAATGTCGGATCGGCGAGCGGCGCTGCCGGTTCGAAGGTCAGCTTCCCTGTGACCCTCGCATTGAACGGCTCTGGTGCGCAGGTGGCTGGTACGCAGAACAATATTGCGTTCGACGCCAGCACGACGATTGCGACGCGGGCGGGGAGTTACTGTGCCCTCACCCCATCGACGACCTGCACCACGCCGGCAGACTGCCCGGTATATCCGAGCCCGTTTGACCACGAAGCATGTGTCAATGGGCAGTGCAGCGTAACGCCTCAGAGCTGCTCGTTGTCTACCGAATGCCCGCTGCAGCACGAGGCCTGCGTACCCAGTCCAACCGGCGCACCCGATTGCGCGGTGAACCCGGCCCTCGCTAAGGACGGCTTTTTCGCTTTTACGCCGAATGGGTGCTCGGGAGCCGCCTGCACGGGCATTAGTGCC
>JAGDMS010000152.1 GCA_017860575.1 Deltaproteobacteria bacterium
GCGCAGGTATCGGTACATCATGGTAGATGAGTATCAGGATACGAATGCATTGCAGGCCGAGATCGTGCGTTTGTTGGCTGCGGAACACCGCAACGTCATGGTGGTTGGGGACGACGCGCAAAGCATTTACTCTTTTCGCGGCGCGAACTTTCGCAACATCATGGACTTCCCGAGCCTCTTCCCCGGAGCCCGAATCATCGCCCTGGAGGAGAACTACCGCAGCAGGCAGCCAATTCTCGACGTGAGCAACGCGATTATCGCACGGGCGGAAGAGCGGTATGCAAAGACCTTGTTTACGACCAAGGGTAGCGGTCCGTCCCCGATCCTGGTGGCGGCGGAGAACGAACAATTCCAGTCCCGCTTCATTTGTCAGCGGGTGCTCGAACTGCGCGAGGAGGGAGTGCCAATCGGCGAGATCGCCGTCCTGTTTCGTTCAAGCTACCACTCCTTCGACCTGGAGATTGAGTTGACGCGGCACGACATCCCGTTCGTCAAACGAGGGGGCTTCAAGTTCATCGAAACGGCGCACATCAAGGACGTCTTGGCGCACCTTCGCATTTTGGCCAATGCCGGCGACAGTGTGTCGTGGCACCGGATCCTACTGTTGCTGGAGGGCGTCGGGCCGCGAACGAGCGAGGAGATCATCCGCTGGGTTTCTGCCGAAGGCGATCCGCCGGCTCGCTTGGAGAGCTTTCCCCGGCGCACGTTGGGGTCCGACCTGCGGGCGCTTGCCAACCTCCTGCGGCGCCTGCACGAGATGCGCACAGAACCGGTCGAGCAAGTGAACGAGGTTCTGCGCTATTACGAACCGATGCTCAAGCGGTTGCACCCGGAGGACCATCCCAAGCGGCGCAAGGACCTTGAGCACTTCGCCACGATCGCTGCCCGCTATCGCACGCTCGAAAGCTTGCTTACGGATATGGCCCTCGAACCGCCAACCGACAGCGTGGCCGATGTCCTGGCGGCCGATCCCGAGGAGGGCTTGCTGACGCTCTCAACCATTCATTCTGCCAAGGGGCTGGAGTGGCATTCGGTGTTCGTCATTTGGGCGGCGGAAGGCAAGTTCCCTTCGGAGTACAACGTGCACAGTCCGGAACAGGTCGAAGAGGAACGCCGCTTGATGTATGTTGCAACAACCCGCGCGAAGGAGCAGCTGTACCTCAGTTACCCCATCACCATCTACGACCGCAGCGTCGGCGTGGTCATGGGCAAGCCCTCACGGTTCATCGAAGACCTGCCGCGCGCGCTGCTGCGCCCCGTCACGCTGGTCGAGGCGGGAGCAACTGGCGAAGACTGACAGCGACCTCTGGGATATTTCGGCCCGCACGCTGCGAGCGTGCGACGCTACGCGTTCCCACTACTATTCGCCGGCCGTGCTACCGCGAGCAGGGAGAGACCAAATGGGCAGCGCACGTGATCTTCCAAGCGCAAGAGCGGAACCAGCCGGTCATGGATGCGCGCCTGAAAACGGGGCACGGCGCGACGACGGAGGATGCATGCATTTAGATACCATCCCAGCATGCCAATCATGTTGAACGCCTCGAGACGCTCAACGGTGAAGCCCGCCGCCTCGAGCGTCCGCTCGAGCTCCGCCCGCTCGTAGCGACGGTGATGACCGATGGCACGATCGATCTCTCCGTACAGGCTGCGCATCGCCGGGACGATGAGCACAAGGCACCCCTCCGGCGTAAGAACAGTGCGGAGGCGTTGCAGCGCGGCCACATCATCGGCAACGTGTTCGAGCACGTTGAGGCACAAGACCGTGTCGAATCCGGCGCCGACTTCTGCCGGAAGGTGATCCGCTCCCATGTCGAACTGGCAGACGCTGACATTGCCATGGTTTTCAAAGGCGCCGCGCAACGTGGCAACATACTCGGGGCTAATATCCGTGGCGACCACACGCTCGCGGGACGCGAGGAAGCGGGTCATGCTGCCAATCCCAGAGCCGACCTCGAGGACCCGCGTCCCGACGTACGGCTGCACTTTGGTCCAGAGCCAGCGGTTGTACCGGTGCAGCGTGGCCATACGCTGTAACGTTCGATGGCCGGGATTGCTGCCCAGGTCGTCGATGAGCGCGAATTTCAGGATCGTCCACAACGCCGCAAAGCCGTCCCGCCAGCCGATCTTTTTGCCTTCCAGATAGCTGCGCCCGGCGTAGGAGATCGGCACCTCGTAAATGCGGAGCCGCAGTCCAGCGAATTTGGCGGTCAGCTCCGGTTCGATGCCGAAGCGGGAGGAGCGTAGGGGCACGCCCTGCAGGACTTCGCTGCGGAAGGCTTTGTAACAGGTCTCCATGTCGGTGAGATTGAGATTGGTGCACATGTTGGACAGCGTCGTCAGCAAGTGATTACCGACGGCGTGCCAGAAGAACAGCACCCGGCGGGGGGAGCCGGTGAAGCGAGAACCGTAGACCACGTCCGCCTTGCCGTCGAGAATGGGTTGCAGCAGGGTGAAGTAGTCGCCTGGATCGTATTCCAGGTCGGCATCCTGGATGAGCGTGATCGCGCCGGTGGCGGCCGCGATACCGTCTCGGACGGCAGCGCCCTTGCCTTGATTGTGCGAATGGACGAGCAGGCGGATCTCGTTTGACGTAGCGCCGTCGGGTCCCGGGGACGCGATCCGATCGCCGGTGGCCCGCAAGCCCATCTTGCACAGCTCATCGCGCGTACCGTCGTTGGAGGCATCGTCGACAACGATCACCTCCTTATCCAGGGGCACCGCGCACACACGCCGGAGCAGCTCAGTGATTGTGCCGCGCTCGTTGAACACCGGAATGATGACGCTGAGTTTCATAATGCCCTGCAGTCGTGCGCCCGGGCGGCTACACTCTGAGTCACACTTACGGTGTAACACCGCACGCACCCCCGGTGGCCGCTGGTGGCGGAAGGTCGTTCTCGCAACGGTTTGTTCGCATCCTGTGTGTGTGATGCCAGACCGAACTCTGGGTAGCAAGGCCGGCGCGGTTGTGCGGGCCGTGCGGATGGGCCATTGCCCGCGGGTCGCAGCACTCTGGTGTGACGGAAAGTTCCACAAACTGAGAATCGTCGCTTTCCTTTGGGCAAAATGCGGAGTAGATTCGCAGCCTGAGCCTGAGAGTCGTGTGTTGATACGTGCCGAGCCGATTGCGGTCTGATCGGGTCGCCCGAGAAACAAGTGAACGGTCCGTTTTCGATTTGGGCCGGGAATGTGGCGGTGCGGTGGGGTTGCGGGATCCAATGCTCGCGTGTTACCACGCGTGGCGACCGGGGACACGAACGAGAAGGGGACGTGACGACTGCCACCCGCCGCGCGGCGGGTGGTGGTGACGGTGTGGTGCCGATGGTGCGTCCACCGTTGGGCGTGGAGGTATCGATGAAAGTGTACAGAGGCGTGCCGTGAGCTGGCAACCTGATCCGCAGGACTTCGCAGTGGTGCCCGGCTTCCCAGGCGGGTCGCGTCGCAAGCGGCGCCGACAGCGCCCGCAGGGACAGCGGCTGCCCCACCGACGGGTCGGACAAATCGAGGGTGCGAGTCGCGAACGGATCTTTCAAGATCTGGAGGGTCTGCTCCGGCAATTGCGCGAGGAGGTGGATGCGTCGTCTGATATCGCTGCCGAGCAGATCAGCCTGATGGCGCAAACCGTCAGCACCTTCACCCGGGCGCTAGAGGAGCAGTCGGACCCGATTTCGGAGCGGGCGCATAGCGAATACCAACGCATTCGGGAGAAGCTTGTGCAGACCCTCCGTGGTGAGCGTCCGGGGACAGGGGCGTAACGCCACCCAAGGCGAGGCATGGTGGCATTCCCGCGCCGCCATGTACTAGGGTCGCGGCGAAGGCCCGTTTACTTCCTCGGCCGCTCCGCTTGCGGGATCGTAGATCACGTGCCCGAGGTGGTCGCGTGTGAAGACGCGGTGGCCATCGACGTGCAGCGAGAACCCTTCGGGATATCCGCGGTAGTGTAACTGTCCGTCCGGCTGATCCCACACGACGGTGAGGTCTCGACCCTGATAGCGCAATCGGTCGAGCAGAAAATGATCCCAGCGTAGTGCCGCTGGCTGCAACTCGATCTTGCTATCGTCGCGAGGGGTCAATCCCACCACCCCTTCCACCACGAGGGAGCAATACATGGAGTGGAAGTCGTGCGAGATCTCTGACGGCTTCGGACGTGCTGTGCTCTGGTGGGGCTCCCACTTCGAGTAGTATTCGTGCGCGTTCGGACGCCAAAGCGCGTCGTACGGGTTCACCCCCGGGTACATGAGGGTGGTAAAGCGTCGCATGAGTTCCATGAAGTGGTCCGCGGTGACGATGTCCTGGTGATAATGCTTCAACACCTGGAGCAGGGTGCGTGCCCCCATGCTGATCGGATGCGGGGCGATGTTACGGGTCAGCCCATCCATTTCCCAGGTCCACTGGCGATAGTGGTGCTGGCTGGTGATGACCGGCGGAAACCGTGCCCAGAACTCGTCCGGATCGACGAATTTCTCCAGTGCCCGTAGGTAACGTGGTTCGTCGGGCGCCAATAAAGTCGCGAACGGGAAGAAACCATGCAATTCGCGCACGGGCGCCCGGTGGTGGTCCGGCGTCCGCTGCGGATAGAAGAAGTGAGTGGTGTCATCCCACAGGGATTGGAGGACGGCCTGTCGGATGCGCTCGGCCACGGTGTCGAACTCGAGGGCGAGAGTGTCATCTCCGGTCTCTTGCGCGAGTGCGGCCACCGCGCGCGCATTAGCGTAGACGAACGCGGCGAAATCGACGCGCTCGAGATTCGGCGGTTCGCCATCCAAGTCGAGCTTCAGGCCGTCGAAGAACCAGTAGGAGAGGATGTCGAGGTCGTAGCCGGTGACACGCGGTCTCTGCCGCTCGGGCAGGTAGTCTCCGTCGCGGTCGTACATGTGCATCCATGCCCGGACGTCGCCAGCCATCGCCGGTAACAGTGCGCGCAGACGGTCAGATGGAATGCGATGCACGCGGTGAAATTCGGCTACGGCGGAGGCAATCCAATGGGAGTACGTTTCGCCCCAGTACGGGCTCCCTGGCGGGTCGACGACCGCACCGTTGGAAATGTTGCGGTAGCTGTTTTCCGCTTGCTGCAAGCCGAACTCCGGATCTCGTAGGTAGGTCAGTTCCTTCATTTGGGCAGGCACGGCGAAGGAGATGACATTGTCAAAGCCAAGCTTGCCTTCGTAGAAACGGTAGCCATGCAGGTCGGGGGTATCCGCCTGCGCCATGTTGAACCGCACCAGCCACCAGCGGTAGTACCACATCTTCTTGAACGCTGGATCAGGCGCGTCGAAATAGGGAACGTTGTCGGCGAACCAGCGATTGTACGTGCGCTGATGCTGCTCCAGCAGATCGTCCGGTACGGCGGGTGCGGCGCCGTGCCGGTCACGGTCTTCGAAGCTCACGGACACTTGCGCTCGCACCGGAGCGCCGTCCGACGGCAACTGCAGGGTTCGACGCAGGTGGATGGCCGAACTGTGCAGTTGCGAGAATCCGGGCGCATCGAGGTAGGCGAACACCGGGAGGTGTTGGAAGGTGCCGCTGCCGAGCAAGGGATAGGCCGGCTTCGGATCGGCATTGGGCATGGTGACGTAGCCAGCCAATACCTCGATCGCAAGTTGATGTGCTTTGTGGTCGGATGAGCGCGCCTGGTAGGTACACCCGGCGCGGTCGTCGTCCGTAATGTATTTGTACTCGTCGATCTCCAAGGGGCGAACGAGGTATTTGATGTGGGTGTGACTCGGCGAACGATCGATGCGGTACTGATTGTCATAAATAACGACGGGGTCGCCATCTACGAAGAATTGGACGTCGAATAGCCGCTTGAGGCAGAAACTTGAATGCAGGTAGCAGAACTTCCCGGCCAGGCCCGGTTGGTGGAGCAGTTCGCGATTCCATAGCCGATGGCCAGATGAGAGGAGGAGTTGGTCGTCGTCGAGCATAAGCTCGCGCGCCTGCATCGGTGGCACCCCCTGTGGGGGTAGCTGAAAGACCTGATGCGCCAGTACCGCATCGAGAAAGGATTCACGCAGCCATGATTGCCCTTGGGTCTCGGGGGACTCGAATTTCAACCACTCGTCAAAGAGCGACGCCGTCCCATTAGTGCCCGTGCCCCCCTCACCTGGTGGTGGAACAGCGGCGGGGGGTCGCCAGAGCAATATGATCGCGACGAGCGCTCCGACGAACGCCGCCAACGCTATCCACGACCACCTAGGCCTAGGGTGCTGCAGCACAGCTGAACGTTAGCACGAAAGCATGTTTCATGGAGAGCGGCGGCTGGTGGGGGGGACGGGTCAGCGATGAACGCTGCAATGCACTTGCGTCCCGGAAAGTTCGTAGCGTCCTCCCTCCGGACAGGCGGGAATCCGCAGGCCGTCCGCTTGCAGGGCGGCAAGGGTCGGCGTCTCTCCCGCATGGTTGACGGCCCACAGCACGATGTCGCGTTCAATGTTCTGGCGATTCGTCCGGCAGGCAACCTCGCGACTGGCACTCACAGCGACGAGCCCGGTGCTGTGCTCATGCGACGTGCGTTGAAAGCCGAAGTAACCGAAATAGAGCGCGGCGGCGATCAGTAAGGCGAGGAGGACGGACACGAAGCTGAAACCGCGCTGGCTGGTGGCGCGGGCGCGCACATCCACCCTCGACCGCGCCCGGCTGTCAATGTCGCCCCGGAAGGATTCCATGCCGCCCTCCTTTCGGTCTTGCCGCGGTTAGTGCCCGTCGCCTGCGGCGAGACATCCTTTTAGTTAATAGCAGTCCGCAGCGTGTGTACAGCGTGGCGGGAGTCCGTTGGGCTGGACGTGGGTTGTCGCTTGAACCCGTCGAAGGGTCAGCGTAGAGTTGAACCCACGGAGCGAAATCGTCTAGCGACCAGATCGCTCAGGCCGCTTCAATCGCAGAGGAGTTGCATGCCAATGACACAGCTAGAAGCTGCGCGGGCCGGTATAATCACAAGGGAAATGCAGCGGGTCGCGCGGCGAGAAAACGCGACTGCCGAATTCATTCGCAGCGAGGTGGCTCGCGGCCGTTTGGTGATTCCTGCGAACATCCGGCATCTGGCCGGAAGTGCGGGTGAGGCGCCACTGACCGGGACAAACGGCAACGGTGCTGCCTTGACATACCCAGACGCCCCTGTGGGGCATCCCGGTGCCCGAAGCGGTGCGCTGCACTGGGTGAACCAGACGGTTGGTCAACGGTGGCAGCTCATCAACGATCCCAATTACATGTGCGGCGCGCACGCACCGAAGCGTCTTGATCCCACTGGCATCGGCCGCATGATCACCACAAAGATCAACGCCAATATCGGCGCGTCGCCAGTGAGCAGCGGCACCCATGCTGAAGTGGAAAAGCTGCAGTGGGCGCAAAAATATGGCGCGGACACCCTGATGGATCTCTCGACCGGTGGAAACTTGCACGAGTGCCGGCAGGCGATCATCGACCACAGCACGATACCCATCGGCACGGTGCCGATCTACAGCATGATTGTGGGTCGCCGCATCGAAGAACTGACCTATGACGTCATCCTGAGCGAGATCGAACGGCAGGCCAAACAAGGGGTCGACTACTTCACGGTGCATGCGGGATTGTTGAAGGAACACCTCCCCCTGATCCGGAACCGCCTCACCGGGATCGTGTCGCGCGGAGGTTCCTTGTTGGCGAAATGGATGATTATCCACGACAAGCAGAACCCGATGTACGAGATGTTCGATGAAGTTAGCGCCATCATGCGCGAGTACGACGTGACTTACTCCCTCGGGGACGGACTGCGCCCCGGTTGCTGTGCGGATGCGTCGGACCCGGCACAATTGGCGGAACTCCAAACGCTCGGCGAATTGGTGCATCGGGCCCGCGCGGCGGGCGTGCAGGCAATGGTGGAGGGCCCAGGGCATGTGCCGCTGGACCAGATCGCGTTCAACATGCAACTGCAGCAACGGGTATGTGACGATGCCCCATTCTACGTGCTGGGGCCCCTGGTGACGGACGTCTTTCCAGGGTACGACCATATTACCAGCGCGATCGGGGCGACGGAGGCGGCGCGCTCCGGAGCGGCCATGCTGTGCTATGTGACCCCGAAGGAACATGTCGGCCTGCCCAAGCCGCAGGATGTACAGGCCGGCTGCATTGCGTACAAGATCGCGGCGCATGCCGGGGATATAGCCCGCGGCGTCGCGGGCGTGCGCGAATGGGACGACGATCTGTCCCGAGCGCGGGCGGCGCTCAACTGGCCAAAGCAATTCGAACTCGCCTTCGATGGTGATACCGCACGCGCACTGCACGATGAGGACTTGGAGGTCGACACCGATTTCTGCGCAATGTGCGGCCACGACTGGTGCAGCATGCGTATCTCAAAGGAAATTGAGGATTTTGCCAGCGGCAAAGACCCGAATTTCCAGCCCGAACGGCGGGTACTGCGGAGTCCGGGGGTGGCTGAAGCGGGACAGCAGTTGCTGCGGCAACGGTCGCGCGTGCTGCCGGTGCTCCAGGGCAAGCATGCCTGTCATAGCGAGATCACACCAGACGCTGCAGCTGCCAAGTCTTTGCAGGCGGAGGGCGGCGCAGAGTGAACCGCGCGGCGGTGGGCGGGCTTTGAATGCCACAGCCGATTACGCTACGAGTGTGCCATGCTCAACAGATTTGCGTTTCTCGGTGCGGTGGTTGCTGGCCTGGTGCTTACGATCACCGTTGCGTGGGCGGGGGTTGAAGACTGGAATGACGCCAACATTCGTTGGATGCCCTACCAGGAGGGGCTCGCGGCTGCGAAGAAAAACCACCGGCCAATTTGCCTGATCTTCTACACGACGTGGTGTCCCCACTGCGCCAACTACGCCAAGGTATTCAGTAACCCGGAGGTCGTGAAGAAGGCGAAGTCGTTCGTGATGATCCGGCTGGACAAGGATAAGAACCAAGAACTGAGCAAACAGTACAAGCCTGACGGGGAATACATCCCGCGGACATTCTTCCTCTCATCCGCCGGCGTGTTGGACGAGTCCCTGACCGAAGAGCGGCCACAGTACAAGTATTTTTATAGCGAGAGCGATCCGGCGTCCCTGCTTGCCGGCATGGATCGCGCCCTGAACAAATTGCGTTAGCGCGCCGGAGACGCGCAGCCGGACGGCTGGCGCAACGTCGGGTGATGCTGCGGCACGTTAGCGTTCGCCGCGAACTGACCAGCGCACGAGCAGGCTGGCAATTACCGCGCTCGGAATTTCCAACGCCAGCGCGCCAAAGGTGTACGCGGACCCGCTGGCGTCAAGGACCAGGCCGGCCAATCTCGTCAGACCAAGTCCGCCGCAGACGAAGCACAACATCAGTAGCGCCGGCCGTGCGAGTGCGGGTCGGAAGAGCGCGCCAAGGCACAGGGCTCCAATTCCGGCTTCCAGGCCGCCGTACATGGCGCGGATTTCGGAGAGCGCCGTTGGGGAACTAGCGACCACACCCGCCACGTCGGCGAGGAAGGTTGGGTGCACCGCGCAGAACACCCCATACGGCAGCCAGACCAGCGCGGAGAATCCGAGAAATAAGCGTGTCACTCCCATGGCATTCCACCTCCGAGTTCATGTCGCCGGCAGCGCCGCACGTCCAGAGGGCGGCCACCACATCTTCCATACCGCATCCGTCGACCCGTCCGTAGAGGAGAGGTGGACGAATCACGGCTGTCACGTCACTCAAGGCTGAGGAACAGACCGCATCCCAACAGGATGTAAATGACGTTGGCCGCCCATGCGGAGACCAGCGCGGGCAGAACCCCGCTCTGGCCGAGGGCGTTGGCGAGGGCAAGCAGCACCCAATAACCGAACCCCACGACCAACCCGACACCAACGGTGGCGGCGATGCTGGGATGACGGACGACCCGCCCCGCCAGAGGAATTGCGACACATGCGAGAACCAGCGCCGCAAACGGTACCGACAGTTTCATGTTGAGATCGACAAGGTAACCTGAGGGGTCGATCCCTTTCCGGGACAGCTCCCGCATGCGTTGGCGCAAGTCGATGTAACTGAGTTCCTCTGGTTCGCGGTGCACATCAAGAAAGTCGCCGAGACTCTCGGTGATGACAAAGTCGTCAGGGCTCATCGCGCGCGTGTGGACCTGCCCGTCGTTGCCAATTGCGTGCTCGAAGGCGCCGGACGATAACCACGCCTCCCCCGTCCATTGAGCCGAGGCTACCTCGATAATGCGCTGCAACTCGAAATTTGCACCCACCTGGTAGATGGTTAGACCGAGCAACGTTCCGTGGCGGGGGTCGATCTGATCGATGCTATAGAAACCGTTGGCGCCGTGATACCAAATGCCGCGCTCGCTCAATATTCCCCGTTGCGGCCGTTTGCGGATCTCGACGTTGTTGATGTACTGGCAGGCCCGCGTGCAGTACGGCACGATGGTCTCGTTCCACACCAGTGTGCCCACGCCGATTGAGCCCGCCAACACCACGAGCGGGAAGGCCGTTTCCAACAAACTGACCCCGGAGGCACGCAGGGCGACGAGTTCATTGTGACGCGAGAGCATGCCGAGACTCAGCAGCATGGCCGCCAGCACCGCCGGTGGCATGATTTGGGTCAGCATCAGCGGGATTTTGAACAAAAAGTACCGCACGGCGGCGAGCGCGTCGGCGTGGCTGCGCAACAGAATGTCGAAGCGATCGAAAAAATCCACGATCAGGTAGATAATCAGGAAGGCTAGGACGACCGGGATCAGCACTGCAACAAACTCGCGGATCAGGTACCGGCTGGTGACGGAAAAAATGTTGGGGCGTGCGCGCATAGGCTCAGTGCGGCGGCAAGCCCGGGTGCGAAGCGAAGCGGCGGCGGAATGCGGTGATCCAGCGCTCAAGCGTGAGTGCGCGCGTCACCGTGCGTTCGCGCGCGGCGCGCACGAACAGCACGCTCGCCAGGAGTGTCAGCAAGATGTTGGGGAGCCACATGGCGACAGCGGCAGACAGCACCCCCCGTCCACCCAGACTCTCCCCCAAGGACAGGAGGACATAATAGAAGAAGATCAAGGCCAGGCTGAGGGTAAACCCGCGGGACCGCACGGCGCGCGAGGGTTGAATGCCCAGCGGGATGCCGATCGCCGCGAAGGCAAGACAGGCGAAAGGGATTGAAAACTTGCGGCGCAATTCGACCCCCTCGCTGAACGCCGGTTGCCCGGCAAGTCGCTTGCTGGCGATTGTCTGCCGCAGTTCGGAAACGGTCATTTCGCTGGCATCTTTCTCCCGCGGGCGCAGGTTGGTCAGTGCCGTGTTGAGGTCGAGCGTGATGTCGTACACGCCGAAGTCGGTGCGGTGGTAGCTGCGGTCGTTCGGGTAGAACGCATGGATACTGCCGTCCACCAACCGCAGCGTCAAGACATGCTGCCGCTCGTTCGGGACCAGGAGGCCGAGTTTGGCGACCACCGTGTTGCGCTGAGTCGTATCGCGGCTGTCGGAGATGAGCACCCCGCGGAGCGTATTGCCGGGTGGCTCGAGATGGTCAACATAGATTACCAAGCCGGAGAAGTCGTCATTGAAGACTTTCTCCTTGATGCCGGCGCTGGCACGGGTCTTGGCAATTTCGTACAAGCCGCTATGGAGTAAGCTGTTCCCCCAAGGCCGTGCATATAAGGATAGGCCGAGCGCAGCCACATAGACGGCGGCGGCAAAGACGGCCACCGGTCGCGTGAGCTGCAGGAGGCTGATACCGGATGTCTTCAGCGCGATGATCTCGCTGTCCGAGGAGAGGCGGCCGAAGGCCACGAGGACGCCCAGGAGCAATGCCATGGGGACCGTCACTTCCAGGAATGCCGGCAAGATGTAGGAAAAGAGCTTGAG
>JAGDMS010000365.1 GCA_017860575.1 Deltaproteobacteria bacterium
AGCACCGACGCCGTCGAGGTCCCGTTTACCTCCCTGCACCCCGACACGCTGCGCGGCGTCGTTGAGGAATTCATTACGCGTGCCGGGACGGACTACGGTGCGCGCGAGCGAACACTGGAGGAGAAGATCACCGACGTGATGCGCCAGCTGCGGCGCGGCGAGGCCAAGGTGGTGTTCGACCCGCGGACGGACACGGTAAACATCGTACCGTTCGCTGGCGCCGGCCGCCCGTGAGGACAGAGGTGGGACATCGTAATATTCGCCGACCCCCGGCGCGGGGTGCCGCCTTATTTTCGCCTCGGCGCAGGTCGACCGTCAGCAGGTCTGCACGCGGCGCTGGGTCACGGATTTGGGTTTCTCGGGCGCTTCCAAGCTCGCATCTATCGCGTAGCCGCGCACGAGCATGGCCCAGAGCGTTTTGACCGCAGTCCGAAATATGCCCATCAGTCGATAGTTCAGAGTCGAGAGTTGGCAACTCGGCGCGCGCCTGCTCCGGGACAACGATCAGTGCGGCAACTTCTGCAGCCCGCAATTCCGGCAGACGTGCGACTCTTGCTTGGAACTTTTCCGCTGGGGACGCGGACGTCGACGCCATCCTGGCGCAGCGGCACAGGCTGCTGCATCAAACGGGCGCTGATTTCGAACGCGACCATGGACGGTGCAGTTGTGTCCCTGCCTCTTGCAGGCACACGGCGGACCCGGTAGGAATCGCAATGCAATGGCGCGCCGACGACAAGCCGTAACCAGCGTCCTTCACGATCTCGGGTTTGCGACTGTGCGCGAGGCGCTCAAGGAGATCACCCTTTTGAGTGCGGCCACACAGTTGGCGCAGTACGAGGAAGAATGCGCTCGCTTCGAGCGGAAATACGGCATGCCGCTCGAGCGATTCGAGCGCCAACTCCGCCGCCAGCAGGAGCACGAAGACTTCGCCGCCGAAGACGACTTGATGGCGTGGCGGTTTGCTCGCGACGGAGTGGAGCACTGGCGTCCCCGCGTCGAGGGCCTCCGCCGTGCTGTTTGAGGTAGCCGACCGCTTCCGACAGATCGTCCGCACCGTCCGCGTCGAGCGCTTCCGGTCCTTCGAAGCTGCCCACGAGTTGCGAGCGGCGATTACGCTCCGCGACGGTTCCGTGCTGTATGTGCGTGACTATGTGTTTCGAGACGGCGGCCGGAAGTACGCCTACCACTGGCAGTCATCCACTGGGCGCCTACGGCGGCGGTGGGACAACTCGGGGCACTGGCCAGACGTTGCCAGCCATCCGCATCATGTTCACGTGGGCTCGTCGCGGAATGTCCGTCAATCGACCGTACGTGCCCTGGCCGGAGCATTGGCTGCCATTGCCAGCATCTTGGAACAAAAAGGTTGACACTGCGTCGTTAGCGAACCTCACATCCGACCGGCGACATTCCCCCCAGTCAACGAAGCGCCGAATCTCGCCAGCAATTACTACCGCCCGCGCCGCCACATCCTGACACTTGCGAAGCGTCAGCCATTTACCGTGACTTACCGATCGCATCGTGGGAATGGGGTCACGCCCGGAAAGCGAGAATTGACCTGATGAGTGATGCGGCGCGGGAGAGGTCGGGCCAGATGCGGGCCGCCAAGCACGCGGAAAAAGCCCGGGTGATAAACGATGCGGTGCCTCAACTCATGGTCACTCCGCTGTCGGGAAGACGGCGACATGGATCACGCGCCCCTCATGCCTCACCAGACCGCCCCCCAATAGCATGCCTCGCTTTTTCCACCGGCCCGTGGACCGAGCTTATCCGTCTCTACGCTAACCAGGCTCGACTGATACAAGAGGGCGCAGAGGGTGAAAATGAAAGGGTATACGTTGACCGCCGTGATCTGGAAGGAAAAGCAGGGATACGTGGCCAAGTGCCCGGCGACGGGGGTGGCAAGTTGCGGTGACTCGCCGGACGAGGCACTCGAAAACCTGCGTGAGGCAGTCGAGTTGTACCTCGACAACGCCAAACGCTTGGGGCTGATCCGCGAGCTGGAGGCTGGGCTGACCGCACGCGGGAAATTCACCGCCTCGTTTGAGGCCGCGGTTGCATGAGGGGTACTGCGGCCCGAAGTGTGTGGTGAGTTGAGGGAAGAAAGGAAAGCGACGTAGACTCCTTCTGAACAAACACAACACAAACCGCCCGTTGGCGCGGGCGGAGAAGGAGGGACGTCGCTCATGATCAGAGTAGCAATAGATGTCAGTGAGGCCAAATCGCTGCTGGCGGGGTGCAGCGGCGGCGGGGAACGGCTGCACGCGGTGGTGGACTGGACGCGGCAGTGGGTGCGGCGCGGGCTCGAAGCGCTGCTGCGCGTCGAGCTGACGGTGCTGCTGGAGCGGGAGCAAGGGAGCACGGCGGCGCCGAATTGGCGCAACGGCTACCGGACGCGCACGCTGTCGCTGGCGGGCCTGGGGCCCCTGGCCCTGCGGATCCCGCGCGACCGCCAGGGGCATTACCGCAGCGAGCCGCTGCCGTTCCGCAAACGCCGCACGGTGGAAGTGGAGGAACTGGCGGCGGAGATGTTCTTGGGCGGGTTGTCGACGCGCGACGTGTGTCGGGTGCTGGAGCGCCACTTCGGGGAGCGCTTTGATTCGAAGGAGATCAGCCGGATGGTGGCGGCCACTAGCGCTGAGCTCGACGCGTGGCGGGCCCGCGATCTGTCGGCGACCGCTTACCGCTTTCTGTTCTTGGACGGAGCCAACTTCCAGGTGCGCCGTGGGCGGACGGTGGAGCGGCTGCCGTTTCTGTGCGTGGTGGGGGCGCGAACCAGCGATGGCGGCATGGAGGTCTTGGCCATCGAGGTCGGCGATCGGGAGCAGAAGGCGCTGTGGGCGGAGCTGTTTCAGAGCCTGGCCCGCCGCGGGCTCGACATGGGCGCCGTCGAGCTCGGGATCATGGATGGCCTGCCCGGCTTGGAAGCGGCCTTCCGGGCTGCCTTTCCCAATGCCCACACGCAGCGCTGTCAGGTGCACGCGAAACGCAATGCGCTGCGGCGGGTGGGCAAGGCGGCCCGCGACGAGTTTCGCCGCACCCTCGATGCCGTCTTCTACGCGGCCACCGACGCCCACGCCCGCCGGGCGTTTCGTGCCTTCCAGGAGCGCTGGAGCGCCACCGACCCTAGCGCCGTCGCGATCATCGAGCGGGATCTCGACAGCCTGCTGCGGTTCTATCGATGGGAGCCCGGCTACTGGCATAGTCTACGGACCACCAACCCCATCGAGCGAGTCAACAAGGAGTTCAAGCGGCGTACCAAGGCCATGAAAATCACCGGCGGCGAACTCACCACGTATCGACTATTGGCGTATGTTGCGTTAACCATGAACCTTGTCTGGAGGAGCTACGCGCTTTCCACTCCCCGGCACTTCTACACACTCAAGGCCGCATGACCCTCCGCCGTTCTGGCCCAAGTGCGCGCGGGCCTTTGCAGCACAACCTGATCGGCCTCGGTCATTCTCACGGCTCCTCGGGCCCCTTGGGTGGTTTGATCCCGCGCACATTCCCCTTCAGCATGAAGCCCACGACGCGGTGCTCGCTGACGAGAAAGCTCAGGAGCAGGTTGGCCGCGAGCGATCGTGGCGGGCTGGGGGGCTCGTAGACGAGCAATGCGGTTCCCGGCACGTTCCGTTCCACTCGCACTGGGTCGCCGTACTGCTCGATCACGCGGCCGGCCGGGTCGCCAACTTTCACGCCCCGGGGCGTGACCGCCGGCGTCGACACCTGCGGCAGCATCCCGTGGTCGTCCTTGCAGACCGACGGGTCCTCCGCCTGCCGCACCCAGACCTTCGTGATGCGCCCGCGTGAGTGCGGCTCCTCGATGAAGGTGAAGACCTCCTGGGTGTCGTGGTTGCAGGCTTCGTAGAGCACTTCGCCACTTTCCCAGCGGTGCGCGTGCAGTTGCGGAAAGTGATCGAACAGTTGATCGATCCGCGACCCGATCGTCACCGACACCAGCGTGTCGTGCCGCGTGACATCAAGGATGTCGGCCGGTTCATCCGGCTCGAGGTGGATGAGCGTGGTATGGATCAACGCGCGGTCGTAGTCCGCGCCGCTGGCATAGGCGATCTGGCGCTCGCCCCGGAATTTGAAGGTCTCCCACACGCCACTGGCCTTCTGATACCGGACCAGCACATGGTACGGGTTCTCTTCCGGGGAAACCGGAGCCATCTCGGTCCCGGCCGTGTCGCCTGCAGGCCGGCGAGGCACGTACATCATCTCGCGGATCGTCTCGTCTTCCCGGTACGAGCCCTCATCGAACCAGTAGCAGGCGATGAAGCGCTCCCGGACACCGGTGTCATCGGGTCGCACGTCGCTGTACACGATGTTGAGTGGGAACCCGGCCAAATGCGTAGCAACGGGATCCCAGTCGGCTTCGATCCGGTAGGGAATGAACCCCATGATCAGGGGCACTCGAATCCTGCGGGTGGGCATATCCTTCTCCTTTCGCTGTGGAGAGGATCCCGACACCGACCGCCGCCCGAACCCTTGACGCGACAAAGCCCGCCGCTCGATGCACCAGGAGCCGCGGGCTTGCGCTGCGGACACTTCATTGCCCCGCGCGAGGGAACCTCGCCGGGACCACATCCCCGCCGCAGCGGGAAAGCACCTTGGGTGTCCGTCCCAGGTTGCCGGGCTCGGCT
>JAGDMS010000366.1 GCA_017860575.1 Deltaproteobacteria bacterium
GACCAGACCGCGGATGACCGCGACAAGGCACGCCATCCCAGACGCGGCCGAGACGAAGTTCTGCACCGTCAGGCCGAGCATCTGCGTGAGGTAGCTCAGGGTCGTCTCGCCCCCATACGATTGCCAGTTGGTGTTGGACGCGAAGCTGGCGGCCGTGTTGAATGCCAGGTGCGGTGCGACCGCGCCGAGGCTCTCGGGGTTCAGCGGGAGCGATCCCTGGACCCGCTGGAGCAGGTACACGGCAAGCAACCCGAGCATGTTGAACGTCAGCATGGCGAGGGCGTAGCTCTTCCAGGCCATCTCAACGTCCGGGCGGACTCCCGCCAGGCGATACAGGATCCGCTCGACCGGGCCCAGGATACGCCCCAGGCAAATCGGCTGGTTCTCGTATACCCGCGCCATGTACGCCCCGAGGGGCCTGGCGAGAGCCAGGAGAACCACCAGGTAGAGCGCAACTTGAAGGTAGCCGTTCGCAGTCATGAGAATGCCTCCGGCTTCAACATCGCCACGAGCAGGTAGATGAATAGTCCGACGGCAACGACGCCCCCGAGCACATAGAGTCCCATGGCAATGCCTCCACTACAGCCGATCGCAGAAGCCGACGAGTGCCCACGACAGGCCGAAAAAGACCAAAGTCAGCCCAACGAAAGCCAGATCTCCCATAGCTCCTCCTTTCGTTACTCTTTCGTGTCTGCAAGCACGATACGATGGGACTCGCGGCCGATCAAATTAAGAGGTCGTCAGGATTCGAAGAGAATCGGTCAGGATCGCATCAAAGCCGTGGCAGCAGTCGAGAAGTGCGGTGATTCCGAGGGATTGCGGACTTGCCCGATCACTCGTTGAGCCCTTCCAGTTTCTCCGGCTGGCCCAGTGCCACCAGAATGTCGCCCTCCTCCAGTGTCTGCTCGGCGTCCGGGGAAACAATGATCCTATCCTCTCGCCGGATCGCTAGAATCGTGAGCCCAAAACGCTGGCGAAGCTCCAACTCCTTCAGGCTGCGCCCGAGGAAGCGATGCGGGGCGACCATCTCCAAGATGCTGTAATCCGTCGAGAGCTGGATCTCATCGATGACGTTTCGGGAAATCAGCGTGTGGGCCAACCGGACCCCCATGTCTCGTTCGGGAAACACCACCATGTCCGCCCCAACTTTCTGGAGGACGCGGCCGTGGAGTTCGTCCTGCGCCTTGGCCACGATCTTCGAGATCCCCATCTCCTTCAAGAGCACGGTGACGAGGATGCTGGCCTCCACCTCGTGTCCTATGGCCACCACGACGACCTCGAAGTTCCGGAGGCCGAGGGCACGCAGCGCCTCCTCCTCGAGGGCGTTCGCGCGCACGGCATCTGTGACCTCGTCGGCGATCGCCTTGACCCGCACCTCGTCCACATCGACTGCCAGCACCTCACACCCGGATTCGGCGAGAGTTCGAGCCACGCTGGAGCCAAACCGGCCAAGACCGATCACGGCGACTTGTTTCATGTTGTTCTCCTACCCGATAAGGACGCGATCCTCGACGCGGCGAATGAGGTTTTTCGGCCGCGCCGACTGGGCCAACGCAATCATGGCGGTGAGGGGGCCCACCCGGCCTGCGAACATGGTGATGATGATCAGAATGCGCCCCAGGCTCGTGAGCGTTGGCGTCACGCCCATGCTCAAGCCCACCGTGCCGAACGCGGACACCGTTTCGAACAGCAAGGTCAGGAAATCGGCCGAGTCGGTCAAAGTCAGGAGCAAGGTGACGACCGTCACCAGACAACCCGACATCAACGTCACCGCCAGCGCCTTGCTTATCTGTTCCTCTGGAATGCGCCGACCGAGGACCTCCGTGTCTTCTTTTCCGCGACTCTGTGACCAGACCGCAGCGGCCAGCAGTCCAAACGTCGTCGTCTTGATGCCGCCACCTGTGGAGCCGGGTGACGCTCCGATGAACATAAGCACCGTCAGCAAGAACTGTGTGGAGTGACGGAGTTTGGCGATGTCCAGTGTGTTGAAACCCGCGGTGCGGGGGGTGACCGACTGGAAGTAGGCTCCCAGGAACCTGTCCGGCACGCTGAGCGCGGCCAGCGTATTGTTCCATTCGAAGAGGAGAACGGCCAGCGTACCACCGGCCAACAAGTAGGCGGTGACAAGCAGGGCGAGTCGGGAATGGACCGTGAGGCGTCGCTCCCGCCACTCCCACACATTGACCGCGACCGAGAATCCGATTCCCCCGAGCACGATGAGCGTCGTGATCGAGAAAACGACCACGGGATCCCCGACGTATCCGGTGAGGCTGCGGAAATCGCCGAACAGATCGAAACCGGCGTTGTTGAATGCGGAGATAGAATGGAAGACGCCGAGCCACAACCCGCGGCGCCAGCCGAAGTCCAACGACCATCGCCAGGCGAGCACGCACGCGAAGAGCCCCTCGACGAGAAACGAGAAGATGAGCACCCGCTTGACCAAGCGGACGATTCCCGCGACATCGTACTGGTTGAGCGACTCGCGGATGAGAATGCGTTCCTTGAGCCCCACCCGTTTCCCAAGCAGGAGGAAGACGAGGGAGGCCAGGGTCATGAAGCCGAGCCCACCGGTCTGAATCAGGCCGAGGATGATAACCTGGCCCCAGGCCGACCACTGGGTGGCGGTGTCCACGACCACCAGGCCCGTCACACATACCGCCGACGTCGCCGTGAAGAGCGCGGTGAGGAATCCCGCCGACTCACCTGAGACGGAAGCACCCGGGAGTGTGAGGAGGAAAGCCCCGGCGAGGATGACGGCGGCGAATCCCAACAGGATCGTCCGGGCAGGCGATATGCGGCTCACCGGAGCCGCCTCTCGGATTCGGAGGGTTTGTTCCATAGGTTGAAAGACGTCGGTGGGAGGTTCGCCTCAGAGCGCCCGACCGCCGCTGCGGGGCCGGTCAGTCGTCGGAGCGGTTCCGACGCCGTTCAAGGTGGATCACCCGTGGCGAAGCATTGTGGACCTCGACGGTCAGGTCTCCCGGTCCGGTGTTCACTTCGGAGTCGAACAGCACCTGGCTGAGCGCGCGCCGGTTCCTGCAGACCCAAACGGCCGCGAGGCCGACGATGACAACAACGATGACGCCGAGCGCCAGTGCGCGCACCGCGCCGGTCGGGGGCAGGTAGTCGACGAACGCCAAAAGGCTCACACACAGAGGCAGAAGAGCGTAGAGCAGCATCCACGCCGGCCGCTTCGCATCCGCGCGACGCAGGCCGGTTGCCCTCGCGACCGGATTGAGATGGACAGACGTGACACCCTTGCGAGCGTATACGACAAACGGACGGCTATCGGGCGCCATCGATTCCTCCTCGTCGAACGATAGGGATCGCCCTTCCGCGGGTCAAATCAAGACCGTATCAAGAACGCCCTTCCAAGTATCAAGGAAACGTCAATGCCGTGCTGATACAGCCGAACGGTCCCGCGGCATCCACTTCTCTGTAGAAAGTGGCGGGAACGGTTGGACGGAGGGCAATGGGGGAAAAGGAAAGGCGCGCGGAGCAACAGGGCGAGATCAGCCAGCGTTGTTCAAACGTCCTGCACGGTGCGGCGTCTGTTCACGAAGGAAGTGAAACCGAGCGATCTCCCACCGCCCCAAATTCCTGACGTCCGGTGGCAGTGTGATCCGCTGGCAGACGGGAGTCGAGAGCTCAGGGGACAAGACCGACGACAATTGCTTTACGAATCCACCGGATGCTCCCCAGAGATTCAGCCGAACCTGCAACGGCCCAACGTTCTCTTGTCGCATGAGTTGGGCGCAGACGTCGAACGCGATCAACTGATCCTGATCCAAGACTTTCCTAGCTGTCACCGAGACCAGGCCATCGTTGTACTTCTGGTAGCTTTGCGCGAGCGCCACCTGTGGCGCCATTGCGGCGAGGACGCACAAAGAAAGCAACACGACACGCATCATCTGCTGCCTCCACCAAATCCAAGGTACGAGTCGGGATGGCGACGGTCAATTCAAGAAGACGTCAAGATTCGCGGATAGCGTATCAAGAAAGTATAAAGATCAGTCCACCGTCGGACTTCGAAAGTCGATGCATATCGCGTGTAACTGCTGGAAAACACGAGCAATCATACGCCTGCCCTCACAATCGGCCTTTTCCTCTTGAGGCTTCGAGGGCTTTCCCATAGAGTCTGCCGGAAAATTCCGGCTGTGGTGTCGAGACACTGTTTGCCGGACGGCGTCCAGCAGGACTCGAAGGGGTCTTGTGTCCGATAATTCAAGGCATCTCTCACGGCGGCGCACGCGGAGTCGCGAATGAAGACGATCGTGATCGGGGCGGGTGAGGTCGGCTACCACATCGCGGAACGACTGAGCCGCGAGGGGCATGACGTGGTGGTCATCGAGCAGGATCCGGCAGTCCGAGCACGGGTACAGGACGAACTGGATGTCATGACCATTGAGGGCAATGGGTCGTCGCCGCGGGTCCTGGAGGAGGCGGGGGTGCGCGATGCGGACATCCTCATCGCCGTCGCCGATATCGACGAGGTCAATGTCACGGCTTGCCTTCTTGCGAAGGAATATGGCGCGGGCACGCGGATTGCGAGGGTGCGGGATCCCGATTTCAGCGAGAGCGAGTTCTTGGGCCGCGGCAAGCGACTGGGGATCGATCTTCTCATCAACCCCAACATCGT
>JAGDMS010000153.1 GCA_017860575.1 Deltaproteobacteria bacterium
GCGATCATGCACGACCTGTCCGCCGTCGTGGACGCGTTCATCCTTGACACCTTTGACCCACAGACGGGGGCCGCGGGAGCGACCGGCAAGACGCATGACTGGCGCTTCAGCCGGCGGCGCGTGGAGCGTTCGCAGCGCCCGGTCATTCTGGCCGGCGGACTCACGCCCGAAAATGCCCGCAGGGCAATCCTTGAGGTGCAGCCTGCCGGCGTGGACGCCCATACCGGAGTCGAGGATGCCCGCGGCCGCAAGAGTCGGGATAAGGTCGAGAGGTTTCTTTCGGAAGCGCAGGCTGCCTTTCAACTCCTCGGCGCAGGCGTCGCCCGCCGCGGAAGCTGACGGCCACCTCTCGGGATCCTCAATCGCAATCAATCGCCTTGAGGCCGTTCTGCAAGAGGTCCCGGGCAATGATGAGCCGTTGCACCTCCGACGTGCCCTCGTAGATCCGCATGCCACGGACCTCGCGGTAAATCGCTTCGACCGGCCCCTCCCGCATGTAGCCCATGCCGCCAAGGATCTGCACGGCCCGGTCCGCAATGCGGCCGACGGCTTCCGTGCAGAAGAGCTTCACCATGCCCGCCCTGGCGCGGTTGCGGTCGCCTTGGTCCAAGCGCCATGCCGTGTCGTAGACCATGGTCCTCATGGCGTAGAGTTCGGTCGCCATATCCGCCAGCATCCACTGGATGGCCTGGAACTCGGCAATCGGCTGGCCGAACTGCACCCGAATCTTGGCGTGTTCCCGGGACAGCTCGATCAGGCGCCGCGCGAGGCCGATGGACCGTGCGCCCTGGCTTACCCGCCCCTCCTCGAGCACCCGCATGGCAATCTCGAAGCCCTGCCCTTCCCTCCCGACCACGTTTTCCGACGGCACCTCGCAATTCTCACAAATCAATTCGCACTGCCGGCAGATGTCCGACCCCATGGAGTCCTGGATCTTGCCAATGGAGAAGCCGGGGGCCCCCTTCTCCACGATGAACGCGCTCATACCCTTGCGGCGGTTGCTCCTGTCGGTCACGGCGATGATCGTGAAAACATCCGAGATGTCACCGCGAGTGATGAAGTGCTTCATTCCGTTGATGACGTACGTGTTCCCCCGTTTCTCCGCTTTCGCCTCGATGGCGCTCGCGTCAGATCCGGCGTTGGGCTCGGTGAGGGCGAAGCAACTCATCAGCTCCCCCGAGGCCATTCGCGGCAAGAATTTCTGCTTCTGCTCCTCGTTGCCGTAGTGCAGGATTCCGAGGGTACCGATGCCGATGTTGCCGCTGAGGTAGAGGGGGTAACACAGGTTGGCCCGCGACAGTTCCTCCTGGATCACGCAGGAACCAACCGTGTTCAGGCCCATGCCACCGTACTCCTGGGGTGTCAGGATGCCGAAGAGGCCCATCGCTTTCATCTGTTCGATGATCGCCACGGGGATCGTGCGGGTTTCTTCGACTTTGGCGTTGATCGGAATGAGCTCGCGGTCGACGAAACGTCTGATGCTGTCGCGTAGTAACTGGTACTCTTCGGGTAGTGCAAGATTCATAACATCCTCCTCGCGGTGCGGGCGCACAGCGCTCGGGTGGGGCAAGACCGCCGCCCCTCACGTCACACAACGGGCTACCGCAGTGTGGCCGGTTCCTTCGCCTCCTGGCCTCCGCATGCACCCGTGGCCCGCAGTTCGGCAATTTCCGCATCGGTCTTGCCGAGTTCGCGCAACACCTCGTCGGTGTGCGCCCCGAGGCCGGGCGGCGGGATGCGCAGCGAGCCGGGCGTGGCGCTCATGTGCAGCACCGGGTTCATGGTACGGAACTTCCCGTGCACGGGGTGCTCCCACGCCGCCACGGCACCGATCGCCTTCAACTGCTCCATGGCGAAAACATCCCCCAGGCTGTTCACCTTGCAGGCGGGCACGTCGTGCTCATTGCAGAGATTGATCCAGTGCTCGCAGGTGTTGGTCACGAAAATCTCTTCCAGGATGGGAATGAACTCGCGCCGGTGTTGGCAGCGCGCGGCGTTGGTGGTGAACCGGGGATCCTCGAGCACCTCCGGCCGTCCGAGCGCCTTCATCAAGCGCTTGCAAAAGGCATTGGTGAGGCAGCCGACAACGAAGTACCCGTCGCTGGCGCGAAACGCCTGGTACGGCACCAGGTGGGGATGGCCGGTTCCGAACTTCTCGAACTCCTCGCCGGTGTTGAGGTACGTGGTGGTGATTTCAGCAAGCAGGGAGATCGCCGCGTCGAGCATGGTCACGTCGACGCGCTGCCCCACGCCGGTATGCACGCGATGCAACAGGGCGAGGGCAATGCCGAAGGCGGCATAAATCCCCGAGGAGAAATCGGCCAGCGGGCTCGCCGGCTTGATCGGCTCGCCGTCCGGTGCCCCGGTCAGGGCCAGGTGGCCGCTCAGCGCCTGCAGAATGATGTCCATCCCGGGCGCCTGTGCCAGCGGGCCGCTGTCACCGAACGCGGTAATGGATGCGTAAATCAGCCGGGGATTGATTTGCCGGAGGTCCTCATAGCCCAGTCCCAGCTTGTCCATCACGCCGGGCCGGAAATTCTCCACCACGACATCGGCGCCCGCCACCATCTCCTTGAGCAGCGCCGCCCCGGCAGGGTGTTTGAGGTTGATGCCAACGGACTTCTTGTTGCGATTCAGCCCCCAGAAATTCAGGCTACCGACGGCCGGATCGGCGCCGCTGGCGTAGCGCACGGCGTCGCCGCGTCCCTGCTGCTCGATCTTCCACACCTCCGCGCCCATGTCACCCAGGAGATTGGTGCACCACGGCCCTGCGGCCTGATGTGTCAGGTCAATGACACGGATGCCTTTCAACGGCCCTCGATTGTCGGTGTCCATTGCGTCCATCAATCCTGCCAACGCGGGGCGCGCTTCTCCAAGAAGGCCTTGCCGCCCTCTCGCGAGTCCGGGTGTGGGCGGTGCGCAACGATGTGATTCCAGGCATTGGCGAGCGCATCCTCGAGCCCCATATCGAGTCCTTGCCAGAGGGCCTGCAGCGAGTGGCGGATGGCCGCGGGAGAATTCGCCGCAACCTGACGCGCGAGTTCCTTGGCGCGGTCGAGGAGCCGGTCCGGGGGGAGCACTTCGCTGACCAGGCCAATACGCAACGCCTTCTGTGCATCGAGCCGTTCCGACTTCCCGAGCACCACCATGCGCAGGACGACTTCAAGCGGGATCCGCCGCGCCAGACACGTGGCTTCGAGCCCGGACACCTGTCCGGCAGTGACGTGCGTGTCGAGGAAGCGCGCCGTCTCACTGGCAATGACGATTTCCGCATGGGACAGAAAATGCAGGCCGCCCGACGCGCAGATGCCGTTGACGGCCGCGATCACCGGCTTCCAGAATCCGCACTGGCGCGGCGTGAAGCGCGGGAACACCGACGGCCGGCTCTTCGGGTCGACGTCGATGTTCTGGGCGCGCAGCCCCGAGCAGAAGCCGCGGTCGCCCGCGCCGGTGACGATGGCCACCCGCACTCTTGGGTCGGCGTCGAGTTCCGGCCAGACGTTCCTGAGTTCCTGCATCATCTCCGTGCTGAGCGCGTTCATGCTCTCCGGGTCGTTCAGCGTGACCACGGCGACGTAGTTTTCTCGCTCCACGACGACGGGCTTGTCGGACATCGGTACTTTCCTTTCTGCTGCCGGTCAGCGGTCGGGGCACAGCCAACCAATCATCCCCCGCCAAGCTTGCCGAGAAAAAACCGCTCGGGATCGAACACGCGTAACAGCGCCAGCTCTTCCGACGTGGGCGGCGGCAGATCTTCGAGGTCTTCCGCGACCGCCAGGGGCCACCCGCACCGTTCCTTGATTTTGCCGACGATCTCATCGCGGGTACGGCCGGCGCTGCGATAATAGCCGGTCAAGATGAGCCGCTCGCCGCCGCGCTTCTCGAAGCGGCCCATGGTCGAGAGCACGCAGGTGACGCGTGCGCCGGGACTGGTGATATAGCGAACGCGTTCGACAAAGCTCTGCCGGCGCTGCGCTGTCACCACCACCGTTTCCTGGGCGGTGCTGACGATGTCATTGGCACCTCCGGAACCGACGATGAACTTTCCGTCCTCCGCGATGGTCGTGTTGATGTTGCCGAACTGATCGATCTGCCCCGCGCCCAGAGTCGCCAAGCATTCGTTGGTGGCACCGCCGCCGTGCAAGCCCAAGGCCTCGAAGACATCCGTCAGCATGGTCGTCGTGGGCAAGTTCCAGTAGTTGAGCAGGAACGGGTCCGCGGGGCGTGGGTCGTGGCCGTACATCCCGGTTTCCGCAACCATGGCGAACTCGACGCCCTCTTGCCGGAGTCGGTGCGCGGCAACCCATGCCATGAGAGCGGCCTGCCCGACACCGGACAAGACGGTCTTATAACGCCGCGCCTTGATCCGCTCGCTGATCGTGCGCGCCCCCTGGATGACCATTTCTTCGATCGGACCGGCCGCAGGCGCGGCATCCAGCGATGCCGCGTATCGTTCCAATTCGCCGCGCCAGGAGTCGGGTCGACCCAGGAGGTAGAGTCGGTCGAGCCGCGCGCGCCCCAGTTTTGACAGGTATTCGTCCTGGTTCTTGACATCCAGGATCCACTCGTGAATCCACGCGTCGTACCGGCCCTCCGCGTCCTGCGCCAGGCGGTGCGGCAGCATGAACTCATAGTCGTTGGCGTACGGGACGAACTCCGGCGTGCCCGCGGAGTAGTTACCGTACGGGTGCGAGCCGAAGGGGACTTCGCAAACCGCCAGCACGCGCTCGGCGGGCACGCGTACCAAATGCGAGTGGCGCCGGACAAACTCAGTGGGCACGATCTTGTGCGCCGTAACGATCACCCCGTCCCGCGCCGCCAGGGCCCCATATATGTTCTCCTGGTACGGCGGGAAACAGACGGCGTTGCCGGCACGATCCGCCGCCCAGGCGTGGACCAGGCTGATGTCCGGGGTGTAGGCGCGGATGACGCCCTGCACGTGCGCCGGGTCAAAGGGATCCCGCACCTCCGCGAACGCGCCGACTGTCGCCAGGTCCGCGGCCATCGAGCTGCCCACGAGCGAGCGGGTCGTCAGAAACGGCACACCCATGGCCCCGGCCATCAGGCGCTGCGAGATGGTCAGCATGGTCCAGTTCTCGAGTTCCAGCTCGCCGCGCGCCAGCGCGCGCGCCATGACCGGGCTCGGACCCGGGGTCGGGTATCCCTCACCGGCGAACGAAACGATGGCGCGCTTGAGGAGGCGAAGATGGACGAGCTGCAGGTAGTTGCCGCTGAGCGAGGAGGAAATGAATTCGAACTCCGGGTGCGTTCCGGCGAATTGCCGGCAGATTTCGTACAGCGCGGCCACCGGCCGCGACTGCAGGCTGCACGGATTGAGTTTCATACCGGGCCGCACGAACCGCCGGACCGCCTCGGCGAGATCCATGCGCTTGTCCTGTAGGCTGTCGTGGACCGCTGCAATGCGGTCATTGATGACGGCGCGCCAGAGATTCATGCTGCGCTCTCGGCGATGGTGCTGCGAGGCACCGCTTCTGGTGTGCGTGATCCCTTGACGAGGAGCGGCACGGTCAGCGCCCTTCGTAACGCGGTGGCCGCTTCTCCGTGAACGCGGCCAGTCCCTCTTTGAAGTCCTTGCTGCGTGACGACAGCTCCAATGCAAACGCCTCGTTCTGCAGGGCGTCAGCGAGATCCACGTCGAAGGAGCGGTGGATGAGCCACTTGGTGAGCCCCAGGGCTATCGTGGCCGATTCGGCGAGTTGCGCGACCAACGTCTCGGCCGCCGATGCGAGCTGGTCGTCGTCGACCACCGACTGGATCATGCCCCATGCAGCGGCTTCCTCGCCGCTGACCTCGCGACCAAGCAGCAGCATTTCCTTGGCGCGCGCCACTCCGACCAGCCGGTGCAGCAGATAGGTCGCGCCGCTATCCGGGGTGAAGCCGCGTTTGACGAACGGCTCGACGAACCGGGCACTCCGAGCGGCAATCGTAAAATCCGAGGCGAGGGCCAGGTGGCAACCCAGGCCGCTGGCCCAGCCGCGCACGGCGCACACGATCGGCAACTGCACCTCCAACATGGCCGGGATCAACCGGTTCGCACCGCGGGGCATGCGGCGCTGGATGTCGCCCACCCGCGGCCTTCTGTCGCTCGGGGCGTTGACCACCGACAGATCCATGCCGCCGCAGAAGTGCTCCCCTTCGCCGCTCAAGAGAATGACCCGTAGCTGGTCATTGTCTGGGGCGTTTTCGATCGCCGCGATCAGCCCGCTCAGCATCTCGCGGGTCATCGCGTTGCGGCGCTGCGGCCGCTGCAGCCGGATCCGGAGGACCGGCCCATCCTGTTGCACTCCGAGTTCCCGCGTGTCGTGGCTCATTGGCCTCCCTCGCCGGCGCAGCGCTCGTCGGTGGTCTCGGTCGGGCGTCCTTCAAACAGCGCGCGCACGTCTCCTTCGCTGACTTTCATTGACGGCGTGCGTGGCAGCCGCCCGACCACACGGATCTCCTTGGGGACCTGGTAGCTGGCAAGGTGCTCGCGCGCGAATGCGCGTAATGCCTCGCCATCGACGGCTGGGGCGCCGTCCGCGAGTTCAACGGCGGCGACCGGGACTTGGCCGAGTCGCTCGTCGGGCAACCCAACGACCGACGCTTCGCGGACGGAAGGATGTCGCTGCAGCACCTCGACGACCTCGCCAGGAATGATCTTGAAACCGCCGCGGATGATCGCATTGTCGGCACGGCCCTTGATCCACAGAAACCCGTCTGCATCGATGATGGCGAGATCCGTCGTGCGCGTCCAGCCGGAACCCTCTCCGAGCTGCGAAGACTTCGCTTCCAAAAGGCCCTGGTGACCCGGCGGCAGGATGCGGCCATCGACGGGGTCAACGACACGGAGTTCGCAACCGGGGTGTGCGCGCCCAACGCTGCCACGTTTCGCCTCTGCCCACTTGCGATGGTCCGCGAGCGTCCAGCCGGCCACCCCGCCGGCGAACTCGGTCGCCCCATACGACACGAGCACCGGGACACCGTATTTTTCCTCGAACGCCAACGCCGTCTCCGGCGGCAGGGGCGCCGTCGCCGACATGACGGCCTTGAGACTCGCCAGATCGCCCCGCGCGACATCCGCATCCAGTACCATGCGCAGCGCGGCTGGAACCAGGCTGGCTGTCTTGGGGCGGTGCCGTCTGACCAGGTCCACCCAGGGCTCGACCTGGAAGCGCTCCAGCAACGCCATCCGGCGACCATCAACGACGCACTGCACTGCGCGCCACATACCGCCAACGTGGACCAAGGGTGCGCTGATGATCACCACGCCCTGCCGCAGCCTTGCCTGCTCCGCCGCTTGTTTGCCTTGCTCGTAGTGCGACGCGCCGAGCAGCGACCGTTGCAGCGCCGCGTATCCCAACCGAACACGTTTCGGCGGCCCGGTGGTGCCGCTGGTCAGCATCTCGACGGCGACGCCCGGCAGAGGTTCATGGTGTGAACCGGGGCCAGGGCGATCGAGTCCCACGACCGGCACAACCGGTCGTGCCGGGTCCTCCGTCAACGCCAGGCCCATACTGCCCGCGGCCGCGGCAGCGCTGGCCAGCGCCGGACGCGCCCAATCCTCATGGTCGGCGACAATCACTGGCGTGCGCAGGGCGCTCACGTCGGCAGCGAGCTTGCTCTCGCCGAGGTGCGGATTGATGGTGACGACGCAGCGCCGGGTTGACAGCACGGCGACCAACGCGGCCACCAGTGACGGTCGATTGCGCAAAAGCACGCCCACCGCGATGTCCGGTCCCAGTCCGGCCGCCGCGAGCAGACCATCGATGGTGTCCACAATCGCCGACAGTTCCTTCCACGGGTGCCAACGCCCCTCGAACTCGATCGCCTCCGCCGCGGGATCGAGCCGGAGCACCTCGCGGATCCTATCGGTGATGGCGTACACGCGCACAGGCTCCGTTCGTCAGGCGGTCACGCGCCCACCGCGAAGCGCTGGGCCAGCACTTCGAGCAAGCTTTGCAGATCGCGGGCGCCGCCGGGCGCATCGGGCAAGCGGACCTCACCACGCTCGCGGCTGGGAAGCAGGATGATGGCGTGTCCGGGCGTCGTCATTTCCCCGCGCTGGTTCTGGCCCCAGATGTCCACATCCACCGCCGGGCGGTCTCCCTCCGCCAGATACTTCCGCGTGATCCGGCCGCGCATCCAGTGCGTGTCCCCGACGAAGTTGAAGCGGCGGAACTCGCAATCGAGTTTCCATAACCAGGCGTCGTCGCCCATCCAATCCGTGCACAGGTGAATGAGCCAGGTCTCCCGCATCCGCCCGTAGTCGTACGTTGTGGGGTTCCCCGCCTTGCGCGCGTAGACCGGATCCCAGTGACAGCGCTGCAGGGCGTCGGGGATATTGAGTTCGTCGCGGTGGTAGAAGCGCGGGATCCGTTGCCGGCTCTTGTACGCCAGACGCAACGGACCGATCCCGTAGAGGCCCATGCCGACCCCGGCATGCCAGCACACCATGTCGGTAACCGTCAGCGGGCCTTTCACCAGCGGCCCGATCTCCTCCCCCTCCGCCACATCCTCCCAATACCGCGGCGTGGCGCCGCGCGGGCACTCGCGGGCGTACTGCGCGTCGATCTCCGCTAGTTGCGCCTCGGTATAGGGCTCGATCTTCAGCTCGTGGTACTTGCCCCGTTCCTGCGCCTGCTCGCGGACGGTGCGGATCATCAGCCGGTATTGTCCCGACAGCAAATGCCCCTGGTCATCGCGAAACACCTGGGCCGTCCATTCGTGGACGGCGCGCTTGGCAAATTCGCTGTGCTTGTCGAGCACCCCGACGAGGGCGTTGCGCCGGTGCACCCGCCGCCCCGGCCGCAGCGGATACCACCATTCGCGGAAGCTGCCGCCATAGAAGGCATGGACGCCCCGCAGCGGGTCGCCGCGCATCAGCTCTTTCTTGTCGGGTGCGACCTCCGGCACCTCGTCGATGCCGACCAGCGTGTCGCCGCCCACCAGGCCCGGCGGCGCGATGACGCCGCCCCAGCGGGTCTGCGCGGCGTAGTCGGGCTCGCACCACAGCGGATTGTCGTCGCCAATGGCGTGAGCGTAGTTCCGGAAGGCGTCCTCGTTGGGATACCGGTAGTGTGGCGGGCACGGGTGCGGCTCCGGCACAGCGATCCGTGCCCGCAACCTCGCAATGCCCTCGTCCGTGATCTCCGCCATGCGTGCCGCCGCTACGATCCGTCGCGTGAACGCTGCCGCCCTCGCCTAGCGCTCGATCTTGGGCTCCACCCACCGCGCCTCGCGTTTCTCCGCGAACGCCTTGGGTCCCTCCGTTTGGTCGGGATGCCCCCACATGTCCATCAGATGCTTGCCGCCGGTCTTCATGGCCTCGGTAAGACCCACTTCCAGCGCACCCCACAACGCCTTCTTCGATGCGATTATGGCGGTGGGTGAGTTCTGGGCGATCTTCTCGGCGAGGGCCTGGGCTTCGTCGAACAGTTTCTCCGGGGGATCCACGACCTGGCTGATCATGCCCAGCTCGTACGCGCGCTGCGCACTGACGCGTTCGTACTTGCCGGTCAACGCCATACGCATGACCGCCTCGAAAGGCATGCGGCGGACGAGCCCGATCGCTTCGTACGCCACCACTTGGCCGACCGAAGAATGGGGATCCATGAAGGTCGCGTTGCTCGCGGCAATCACGATGTCGGCATCCGCAACGTAGTGCAGACCGCCGCCGCCGCAGATGCCGTTGACAGCGCAGATGACCGGCTTCTGCACGCCGCAATGCCACCCCGTCAGCCGCAAATCGAATTTTCTCAGCTTCTCCTCGTAGCGCCGCATGCCCAGCGGGTCGCTGGCGATCTCTTTGACATCCGCACCGGTGTTGAACGCGCGTCCCATGCCGCTGTTGACGATCACCCGCACCTCGGGATCGTTGTCGAGCTCGACCCACGCCTGACCGGTCTCGTCCATCAGCTTGGCGTTCATCGCGTTGAGCGAGGCCGGGCGATTGAAGATCAACCAGCCGACCCGGTTCCGTTTCTCGACGATGATGGTTTCGTACTTCATGGGTTTTCGTCCTTTCCCAGTGCGTCCTCAAATGCGGTGACCCGTCTCCGGCCCACGCGTCCTACCGGATCAGCTCCCTCGCGATGACGAGTTTCTGGACCTCCGGCGTTCCCTGGGCCGAGATCCAACTGTAGGCGTCGCGCAGATAGCGCTCCACGGGCACTGGATACTCTTTGTCGCCCCCGTAGCCCGCGTGGATACGGAAGGCCAGGTCCACCGATTTGATCAACGCCTCGCCACTGGCGAGTTTGGCCATGGAGGTTTCCATGCGGTGATTGAGCTGCTTATCCGCCATGACGGAGGCCCGATACGCCAACATCCGTGCCGCATCGATCTGCGTGGCAAGCTCCGCCAGCGCAAATCGTATCGATTGCTGTTCGGCAAGGGGACGCCCGTCAATCATGCGTTCCCGAGCGAATTTCACCGCGGCTTCCAGGGCCGCGCGGGCCAACCCCACGTAGCCCCAGGCCAAGCTGATCCTGGTACGGTTCAGCACCGACAGGGCAATCTTCAATCCCTCCCCCTGGGTACCGATCCGATTCTCCCGGGGCACGTAGACGCCATCCAGTTCGATATCGTACGCGCGGTGCCCGAGAAGTCCGAGATACGGCACATGCCGTTCGAGCTTCAGACCCGGTGCGCCCTTCTCAACAATGAAGGCGCTGACGCCCTTCGCGCCTTTCTCGGGTGCCTCATTGGCGAACACGGCGAAGAGATCGCCGAGATCGGCGAAAGTGATGAGGCGCTTGTGTCCGTCGAGGCGGAACCCGTCGCCCTCCGCGCGCGCCACACTCCCCATGTTGGCCGGATCGGAGCCGGGGCCCTCATCGGTCAGTGCGTAGCAACCGATCTTCCCCGCGACGAGTTGCCCCAGAAAGCGCTTCTGCTGATCCTCGGTGCCCGCGATCAGCAAGACGTTCGAGTACAGCTGGCCGATTTCCATCAACGGAATCAGCGCTGGGAATCCGTATCCCAATTCCTCGGCGATGATCCCCGCATCCACCTGGCACAACCCCAGGCCCCCCAGGTGTTTGGGAATCGACAACGCCGACAGATGAAAGGGCTCGACCGTAAGCTTGGCGAGCAGGTCTTTCGGCACGCGGTCCTTCTCGTCGATTTCCCTTGCTCTCGGAATGATATGCTCTGCGACTAAAGCACGATACTTCTTCTTGCGCGCCTGCTGTTCCTCCGTGAAGAAGACTTCGATCATGATACGCCTCCCGCCGCCGTACGGCTTACCTCGCGTGTCTGGACATCGCGTGGTAGTCGACCACCCGACGTAGGGCACGACAGGCGCTGCGTATGGAACCGTAGGCCGGCACCCCGGCGTGTCGGAATTGCCGCGCGCATGCCTCGGTGCCCTCGTACGGATACGCGGTGTCCATTGCGATGACGATGGGCTTGGGCGCCGCCCCGTGCTGGGCGGTTTCCGCCAGCACTTTGGGAAAGTCGGACGCATTTCCGGCCATCTCGTCGGTGAAAAATGCCGACGCCATTTGCAGAATGATCACGTCGATTTGGTCATCCGCGACCAGCACCTCCAGGACCCGTCGGAGCTGGGCGACGTTGGTAAGCACTCCCGGTGCGTCCATCGGGTTGGTCAGACCCTGGTTCACCGAACTTACGAACGCCTGCAGCGCGCTCTTCGTCTGCGGCGACAGGGGTTGCAGTTCGAGCCCCTCCTGTGCGCAGATGTCTCCGGTGGCAACATTGTTGCCGCCGCCCCC
>JAGDMS010000367.1 GCA_017860575.1 Deltaproteobacteria bacterium
CTCCGGCAACAATACATATAAACTGTCATGCCGGACCCCGGATCAGGTCCGGGGCAGGCTCTGATCCGGCATCCGGGATTCTGTTTTCGTAGTAATGACGACTTTGCCATATATTATTGCCGGAGTAATGGCGCTGGCACTTCCCGAATGAAGCGTGTGAAACTGGAGAAGGGTGGGAGATGACGGTACCATCAAGACAACTCAATGCGACGATTGACAGATTCCGAAAACTATGCGAATTTGCACACAGGAATGGTTCCTGTTTTGTGGTGTAAAAACATCAGGATCGGTTATGAGCATCCCGGAGATTCAGCAAAATCCGCTGCCGCCCTACCAACAGCCCGTTGACGCGGTAATCACCGCGCTCGGCACGGACACGCGGCGAGGCTTGAGCGCAACCGAAGCGCAGGCTCGGCTGGAACGTCATGGCCGCAATGAGCTGGCGACGGAAGAGCCCGTGCCGGAGTGGAGGAAGTTTCTCGCGCAGTTCAGGGATGTGCTGGTGATTCTGCTGCTCGTCGCCACGGCCATTTCCGCCGTGCTGTGGCTGATGGAACGCAAATCGGCGCTCCCCTACGAAGCAATCGCGATCTTCACGGTCGTGCTGCTCAATGCAATCATGGGCTATATCCAGGAGTCGCGCGCGGAATCGGCGGTTGCCGCGTTGCGCCAGATGGCGGCGGCACAGGCCAGCGTGCTGCGCGACGGTGAGCAGCTAAGCGTTCCAGCGGCGGAAATCGTGCCCGGCGACCTGATCCTCATCGAAGAAGGAGACACCATTCCCGCCGACGCGCGCCTGGTCCATTCCACTGCTCTGCAAACGGCCGAAGCGGCGCTGACCGGTGAAAGCCTGCCCGTCTCAAAAGACATCGCCCCCGTGGCGGGAGAAGCCGGAGTCGGCGACCGCAATAACATGGTCTTCAGCGGCACGGCAGCGACGTACGGGCGCGGCAAAGCCGTGGTCACGGCAACCGGAATGCAAACCGAAATGGGGCGCATCGCCGGAATGTTGAAAGAATCCCGCGCCGAAACCACGCCGCTGCAAAAAGAACTCGACCGCGTCGGAAAGCGCCTCGGCATCATCGTTGTCATCATCGCCGTGGTGATGATCGCCACCATTATTCTCGTCGAGGACGTGCGGGGCTTTTCGGCGTTCTTTGAAGTTCTGATCCTGGGCGTGGCGCTGGCCGTCGCAGCAGTACCGGAGGGCCTGCCGGCAGTGGTAACGGCGGTCCTTGCCCTGGGCGTGCAGCGCATGGCCAAGCGCAACGCCATCGTCCGACATCTCGCGGCGGTTGAAACGCTTGGGTCAGCGAACGTTATTGCCTCGGACAAAACCGGCACGTTGACCAAAAACGAAATGACGGTCCGGACCGTCGTCACCGCAAGCGGACGTGTCGAGTTGAGCGGCACCGGCTATGCACCCGAGGGGCAAATTCATGTGGCAGGCGGCGCGCCATTCGAAGGTGCGCTCCACGCCGAGATACAACGGGCGTTGACGGTCGCCGACCGCGCCAACAACGCAGTACTGCAAAAGCGCGATGGACGATGGACGGTGCAGGGCGACCCGACCGAAGGCGCGCTCGTGACCGCGGCGCGCAAAGCCGGGCTGGCGGGTGAACTGCTCGACGCACGCTTCGAGCGCGTGGGGGAAGTTCCCTTCTCATCCGAGCGCAAGTTGATGACGACGGTTCATACCGACACCGAACGTCAGGAGCATCTGTTCGTCTTCACCAAAGGTGCGCCCGACGTGCTGGTCGCGCGCTGTACGCAGGAACTCGTGGGCGAAGAGAAGAGACCTCTGAGCGCTGAGCGGCGAGCGGAGATTTTGCAGGTGAACGAAGAACTCGCCGGTCAGGCGCTGCGCACGCTGGGCGTGGCCGCGCGCGAATTGCCAGCGGACGCGCTTCAAGGCGGGGAAGCGGATGAGGACCTGGAGCAGGAACTCATCTTTCTGGGCCTGATCGGTATGATCGATCCGCCGCGCGAGGAGGCAAAGCAGTCAGTAGCGCGCGCCAAAGGCGCCGGCATTCGCCCGATGATGATTACCGGCGACCATCCCAAGACCGCGGCGGTCATCGCCGTCGAATTGGGGATCGCCGCAGATGGGCGCGCCGTCACCGGCGCCGAGATGGAGAAGTTGTCCGATGAGGCGCTTGCTCAGACCGTCCGGGATGTTTCGGTTTATGCGCGCGTCAACCCCGAGCACAAGCTGCGCATCGTGAAGGCGCTGCAAAGCGGCGGTGCGACGGTGGCGATGACCGGCGACGGCGTCAACGACGCCCCGGCGCTCAAGACCGCCGACATCGGCGTGGCCATGGGCATCACCGGCACCGATGTTTCCAAAGAAGCCGCCGACGTGGTGCTGACGGACGACAACTTCGCAACCATCGTGGCAGCGGTTGAAGAAGGTCGTGCCATTTTTGCCAACATCCGAAAATTCTTGCGCTATCTCCTGTCGTCGAACATCGGCGAAGTGATGACGATGTTCTTCGGCGTGCTGCTGGCGGAGGCCATCGGGCTGCACGCCGACGGCAACGCCGTCGTGTTGCCGCTGCTGGCGACGCAGATTCTGTGGATCAACCTGGCGACGGATGGCGCGCCGGCGCTCGCACTGGGGGTTGATCCGGCGGACGCGGGACTGATGAATCGCCCGCCGCGGCCGCGCAGCGAGGGAGTCATCACGCGGCGCATGTGGGCGGGCATCTTCTTCGTCGGCACGATCATGGCGGTCGGCACCCTGCTGGTGCTGGATGCGTCGCTGCCCGGCGGTCTGATCGAAGGCTCGGGTGACATGCATTACGCGCAGACGATGACGTTCACCACACTGATGATGTTTCAACTTTTCAACGTTTTCAACGCCCGCTCGGACGAACAAAGCGCCTTCCGGGGCCTGTTCCACAACCCCTGGCTGTGGGGCGCGGTCGCCTTGTCGCTGGCGCTCCACGTTGGGGTAATCTACCTGCCCTTTCTGCAAAACACCTTTTCGACCGTGAGCCTGGGCTTAAACGATTGGCTTCTCTGTGCCGCGGTAGCCAGCTCGGTGCTGTGGCTGCGCGAATTGGGCAAACTCATCACCCGCGCGGCGCCCCGGAACGCCCGGAAATCTTCTTGACACCGCAACACCGCTTTTTGTATCCTCAACCTTGGGCAACGGCAATTACCAAGCGAAGACTCCGCAGTATGCGGATTGCAGAATAGGCTTTTCAGCGGAAGGAGATCGTGGAAACCCTGCGGATGGGACAGGGTTCAAACCCGTAACGGTTTGGAGGAATGCACATGAAGCAAAATATACTCGTCCCCTTTGATGGTTCGGCCAACGCTACGGAAGCGCTGCGGGTGGCAATCGACATGGCCAAGGCATTCAACGAAAAGATTGTCTTGCTCAATGTCCAGCCGAGCTACGAGACGCCGCACACCAAACAGTTTTTCAGTAAGAAACAGATCCAGGAGTACCAGGCCCAAATGGCGGATGAGGCGTTGCAGCCGGGCGTGGACATCTTAAAGAAGTCCGGTGTCGGGTTTCTCAGTAAGACGCGGAGCGGCGACCCCCGCGAACAGATCTGCGCAGAGGCCCGGGGCGACAGCGCGGAAGGGGGGGTATGCAAGGGCGGCGGCCTGCGCATGATCGTGATGGGATCGCGCGGTATGAACGCAATCCTCGGAAGTATACTGGGCAGCGTGAGTACGGGGGTCCTGCATAACACCCCCTGCCCGGTCACGATAGTCCCTTATTCCTGCTAAGCCTGGGGATAGGGGGGCGGGAAAAGGGACGTGCGTCGATGTTCCGGGCCGACGTCCCGGAAGGGCAACCAGACCATGATCTCCCGTCGCGGTTTCTTGAAGACGCTGGCCGGGATCGCCCCGATTCTCGGCGGGACGGGACTGTGTCTCGCTTCTCCGCTCTGGGAGCATTTCCTGTTCGGCGGGAACGCCGGAGCCCTCCTTGCCCTCGATCCGCACAGTGACCTGGTCCGCCTCGCCCCCCGGGCGCGCTGGTGGACCTCCGTCGCGCTCGCCGGCGCCGACTGCCGCCCGTGCCATTCTCCCCGGGAAGAGCTGAAGGGAAAGCGGATCCGCCACGAGGCGGGGATCGTCAAGTGCCTCCTGTGCGCGCAGGGATGCGTCATTCGGGCAGGTGAGCGGGGGCGCTGCCGCGCCCGGATGAACGTGGGCGGCGAACTAAGAAGCCTCGTCTACGGCCGCCCGATGAGCGCACACGTCGACCCGATCGAGAAGAAGCCCTTTTACCATTTCCTCCCCGGCGCGGCGGCCTTTTCGCTGGCCACGTCCGGCTGCCCGCTCCGCTGCAAGTTCTGTCAGAACTGGGAGATATCCCAAGCCGCACCGGAGGACTACCGGGCCACCGCGACGCCCCCCGAGATGGTCGCCAGGACCGCGCGCGCGCGGGAGGCCCCGGTTGTCGCCTTCACCTACAACGAGCCGACGGTCTTTGCCGAGTACCTGATCGACATCGCCCGCGCGGGGAAGAAACAGGGGCTCCGTTCGGTCCTGATCAGCTGCGGGATCATGAACGAGGCGCCGCTTGCCGAGCTCTGCGAAACGCTCGACGCGATCAAGATCGACCTCAAGGGGTACGACGAA
>JAGDMS010000154.1 GCA_017860575.1 Deltaproteobacteria bacterium
AGCAAGCGCAGCGCCGAGCAGGCGGCCGCTCGGCAGGCCTTGGAGCGGACTCGGGAACTCGCGCTCCCATAGCCACGCCGGCGGCGCTGGAGGGGGCCTCGACAGCAGCCGGTGAAATCTGATAGCAAGGTAGATCCATCCCGTAAGGTCGAGTGGTGGTGCGGCGGGGTTAGAAGCGACAAATCATTCGCACCCCGGGGCCGGCGTGTGTGTCCGCCACGGCAGGGACCGGCGGGGCAAGAGGAGAACAGAAAATGGCGCAGCGAAATTACGAGCGGCTGTCGGCGCAGGATCAAACGTTCCTGGTCATGGAGAGCCCGACCGTGCACATGCATGTGGTGTCGGTCGTCGTGTTCGAGGCGGGCCCCTTGACAACCGCCGATGGCGGCATCAACGTCGACCGATTCAAGCAGGCGATTGACTCGGTCCTACACTTGATGCCGCGGTATCGCCAGCGATTGGAGTGGATCCCGATCGAGAATCGCCCGGTCTGGGTGGACGACGCGCAGTTCAACCTCGACTATCACATCCGTCATAGCGCGCTGCCCAACCCCGGCAGTGACGAACAGCTCAAGCAGTTGGCTGCCCGCATCTCAGCACAGCAACTCGATCGGGCGCGGCCCTTGTGGGAGATGTGGGTCGTGGAAGGCCTGCAGGGCGACCGCTTTGCGACCATTACCAAGATCCATCACTGCATGTTGGACGGCGTCTCCGGCATGGATCTGGCGCAGATTCTGTTCTCGCCGACGCCGGAATACGAAATTGAGGAGGCCCCGCATTACGTTCCCCACGCGGTGCCGTCAGGGTGGGAGATGCTGCGCGACTCCCTGGTCCGTCGTGCCCGTCTGCCTCTGGAAATCATCCGCGGCGTGGGGAATTTCCGTCGCGAGACGGAGGACCTGAAAAGCGACTTGCTGGCGCGCGCCCGTGCCATCGGCGACCTCATCGGGTATACGGCAGTTCCGGCGGCCGAGACGCCTCTGAACGGCCCCATCGGCCCGCATCGGCGCCTCGATTGGTTGAGCATGCCCCTGGCGCATTTCAAAGCGCTCAGCAGGCAGATGGACTGTACCGTGAACGACGTTGTCCTGGCCACGGTCGCCGGGGCGGTGCGCGAGTTCATGTTGTCGCGCCGCGTGCACCCGGAAGATATCGAGTTTCGTGCGTCCGCGCCGGTCAGCGTCCGGCGGCCGGAGGAGCGTGGCCGGCTGGGCAATCGGGTGTCGTCCTGGATCGTCGAGCTGCCGATCGGTGAGGCCAACGCCCGCAAGCGGCTGGAAGCGGTCAAGAACTTCACGAAGGATCTGAAAACGTCGCAGCAGGCACTGGGTGTGGAGATGATGATGGCGGTGATGGAGTGGACGCCCACCATGCTCATGGCGCTCGGCATGCGCGCGGCCGGCAGTGCGTCGAACATGATCGTCACGAACGTCCCCGGCCCGCAGCAACCGCTGTACTTGCTGGGTGCGCGGTTGCTTGCGATCTATCCCGTGGCGCCGTTGTTGCCGAATACCGGCGTCAGTGTCGGACTCGTCAGCGTGGCCGGTAAGGTGTGCTGGGGGTTCAACGCCGACTACGAATTGGTGCCCGACCTGCGGAACTTCGCGAAGATGATCGAGCACTCGTTCCGAGAACTGGCACACGCGGCGGGCATCGATCTCGCCAGCGCCCCCCGTGAGATCAGGGCGGCAGAGTTGTTGCAGCTGCGGTCGACTAACGGCGGCAGGAACGGGAGGCGCAAGGTGCCGTCGGTAGTGCCCGCGGCACGCGGCACCGGACGGGGAGAGCCGGCGAGAGCGGAGTAGCGAAGTTCCACCGTCCTGCCGTGCGAAAGCGCCACGGGCGAGGGGGGCGACGCCGTTTGCAGGAATTGCCAGCGAACGGCTATCGAAATGCGACAAAGGACCGCACCCCTGGGTCGGGTCCGGAAATGCTGCCGCGATCGCGGCGCTCCGAGGCAGTGGTACTCGAAGTGCCCAAAGTATGAGAGGAAAAAGGCGTATGGCGGACAGACAGTTTGAGGGCAAGGTTGCGCTGGTAACCGGGGCGTCTGCGGGCATTGGCCGCGCGACGGCGCTGCGGTTCGCCGAGGCCGGTGCCAAGGTCGTCGTGTCCGACGTCGTCGTCGCCGGCGGTGAGGAAACCGTCCAGATGATCCGCGCGGCGGGTGGCGATGCGATGTTCGTTTCCACCGACGTCAGCAACGCTGCCGCCGTGGAGGCGCTGGTCGCGCGAACGGTCGAGCGCTACGGACGTCTCGATTGCGCCTTCAACAACGCGGGCATCAATGAAAGCGGAGTGGACGAGTGGGACGAAGGGGTCTTCGAGCGCAGCCTCAGCATCAACGTCAAAGGCGTCTTTCTCTGCATGAAGTACGAGATCGCGCAGATGCTGAAGCAGGGTGGTGGTGCCATCGTCAACACCTCCTCCATCAACGGCCTGGTGGGGTCCGCCGGCCAGCTGGGCTATCCGACGGGTAAGCACGGAGTTGTCGGGCTAACCCGCAGTGCGGCACTGCGTTACGCCAGAGAGGGCATTCGGGTCAACGCGGTGTGCCCCGGCGTGATCCTCACCGCAATGACGGAGCGCGCCATGGCCAGCAATCCCCAAGTCAAGCAGATGATCGAAACGATGACACCGATGGGCCGTATGGGTGCGCCGCGCGAGATCGCGGAGGGGGTCCTGTGGTTGTGCTCGGACAAGGCCAGCTTTGTGACCGGCCATCCACTGGTCATTGACGGCGGATTCGTTGCCTTCTGAGCCCGCGGCCACGCCTGGTCAGTGACCCGCTTCGATCAGGTGGGCGACCGTGAAGAACTCTTCCGTGAGTCCCGCCGTGCTCCCCTGGTTGAAGTACCACCCTTGCTCTCCCGGGTACTTTGGACTCGGCAGGGCGGCGCGAGTGGCGTGACTCAGCTGCATGTCGACCATCGTGATGCTGGGATTGAAAGGCATCTCGTCGGGGTACTCATTACCGTAGGCGGCCGTCGCGCGCTTCTTGAAGGCGAACTGGCTGATCCAAACCTTCCAGAGCTGGCCGGAGCGGTCGGAGAGGTCGCTGAACGGGATCAGATACGTTTCTTTATCGATGAAGAGCAGGCGCTTGCCATAGGCGTATTGGGGGATCTTGGGTACGCCTTCGAGCACATAGACCATGCGCTTCTCCCAGGTGTCGCAGAAGGCGAAGCCGTTCCCCTCGCAGTACTTGACCGGAAACGCCTCCGAATGGAATGAGGCGAGGACTTCTTTTTCCCCGAGATATTTCCATTCGAACCACGGGATCTGACCGGCGTAGCCGCCGTAGCTGTCGGTGTCGGTGTCTTGGCCGAACAACGCGTCCGAACGCTGCGCGCTCGACAGGCGTCGGACCCGACGTAAAGAGGGTAGGTACAGCCAGGTGTCGTCCTGCCGGTCGGGGTTGAGATAGCGGATGCTGGTTTCGCCGACACCCTTCAGGTCAAACGGCTCCAGGATCGGATGCAACGACTCTTTGGAACGCACACCGTCAGGGTTCGCCAACTCGGGCTTGGGGTCGATGTACAAGCGCGCCGTGTACCACAGGGTCCGCAGATGATCGAGCAGGAAATGCCGCTCGACATGGAGGGCCCCGTTGTCGCCGACCGAGCCGGTGTCCGCATCAAAGTTGCGCAGATCCTCATCGTCAGTGACGTACGGCTTGTACTCGAAATTCCACATGATCTTTAGAGCGATCTGTGGGTCGTTGGGATCGATGGTAGGGAAGGGCATGCCGGCTACGTGGCCGACGAGCGAGCGACCGTCCGGGGCCAACTTGGTCTGCCCGGCGTATTTTTCCGTGGCGTCCCGGTAGGCCTTGTTCCACTCCACCTTCTGGGACGGTACGACCCTCATGACCATGCCATGCTTGACGCACCACTCGACCCCGGGGGGAACGAGATCCCGTAGCTTGTCGACGTTCGCCTTGGTGATCAGTTCTCCCGGCCGCACCTCATCGGCGCGGACGCCACCCGCGCAGAGCGCGGCTGCCATAGCGACCGACAGCGCAAGCGAAGCCCTCGTTGCCGTTCGTCCCATTCCTCCTCCTGAAAGGAGCCCGGGTTTTGTGGTGACACCGTAGCCTTACCGGCGCCCTTCGGCGAAGTCAATGTGGGGCCGGCACCGGTGCGCACGATGGTGGGCAACGCCGCTGGAGGTGGCGTTGCCCAGTTGCGCGATTTGGCGGTGGGTGAGAGGGGCGACGCGGGCGGCTGCGCCGCTGGAACTACTTCGCGCGCGACAGGTATTCGCCGGATTCGGTGTCGACGCGGATGACGTCGCCGATGGCGACGAAACCGGGGACCTGCACCACCGCACCGGTCTCGACCGTGGCCGGTTTGAGCACGTTGGTGACCGTGGCGCCCCGCAGCGCGGGATCGGTGTGGGTGACTTCCAGATCGACCGTCTTGGGCAGCGAGACGCCCATGGGCTTGCCTTCGTAGAATTCCACCTGGACCCGCAAGTTCGCTTTCAGGTAGTTCACCGCATCCCCCAACGCTTCGGCGTCGAGGACGATTTGCTCGTAATTTTCCGTGTTCATGAAGTGGTACTGGTCATCGGACTGATAGAGAAACTCCATCTCGTGCTGCTCGAAGGTCACCCGATCAACCTTGTCTTCCGACCGAAACCGGTTTTCCAGTTGCGTCCCCGAGCGCAAGTTGCGCAGCTTGGTTTGCACCATGCCGCGCCAGTTCCCGGGGGTGACATGGACCACGTTCATGACGCGGAAGAGGTCATTCTGGTGCTTGACAATCATACCAGCGCGAAGCTGGGTCGCAGGGATCAGCATTACGGTGTCGCTCCTTGTTGAAACGGGGAAGTGGACAAGAGTCGTAACACTCGAGCTGCAAACCCGCAACCGGCACGCCGACCTCAAGAGGGCTTCGGGGCCATGAAGACCAGCAGCGTCAGTTGGCCCGGGCCATTGTTGCGGACCGCGTGCGGGGCGCCTGCGGGCGCCAACACCGCCTCACCGGTGCCGGCGTCCCGCTCCTCGTCGCCAATGCGGAAACGGCCGATGCCGTCGAGGACGAAGTACACTTTATCCGAACCGGCATGCGCATGCGCCGTCTGTTCCTGGCCGGCCTTCAGGCCATAGACATCGCAGAACATGCGTTCGGTGTCGAAGAGGTTGACCTTCTTCATCTTCTCCGGCGAGAATGCCGCCGCGGCAAGAGCGTTCTTGAATAACTCCATGGAGGACTCCTTACGAGAATAGGCCTACGGTCGACCGGAGAGGGTAATGATGTGCGAATTCCAATTCGGGTATACGCCAGCGGGCATGACGGACATGCGACGCTTGATTCCGCGCCCGCAAGGTTGATAATAGACTTGTTAGGTCCACAAAGCGAGGATGAACAAGATACGTGATGCGACCCACTGATACAGAGTTTCGCGCGGCCCTCGAAGGGCACGGGGAGCGGATCGAGCGCTATCGTCAGGGCGCGATGACCGCGGACGAGTTTCGGCCCGTGCGTCTGAGTTACGGGCTGTATTATCAGCTCGACCACACCAGCCACATGCAGCGGATCAAGTTGCCCGGCGGTTTGCTGACCACGGCGCAGATCAACGTCCTGGCGGACCTTGCGGACGAGTACGCCCGAGGCGTACTGCACGTCACGACGCGCGAGGACGTCCAGATGCATTGGATCGACCTCGGCGACGTCATGGACATTTACGAACGCCTGCATGCCGTCGGCATTACCACCCGCGGTGCGTGCTCCGACAGTGTCCGGAACATTACCGGCTGCGTCCACGCTGGTGTGCTGTCGGGTGAACCGTTCGACGTCACCCCGTATGTTTTCGCGGTCAACGAGTACTTCTTATTCCATCCCCTCAACCTGACGCTGCCGCGAAAGTTCAAGATTGCCTTCGCCTCCTGTGCGGCGGACTGCGTGCAGGCCCCCGTCAACGATGTGGCGTACTTCCCGCATCGGCGCGACGGCACGCCCGGCTTTGCCATCCATGCGGGAGGGGGGCTCGGCTCGCAGCCATTTCTGGCGCGCCCGATCCGCGATTTCGTTCCGGCGGAAGACACGCTGATCATGGCGGAGGCCATCGTGCGCCTCCAACACCGCATAGGGGAACGGAAAAACCGCAAGAAGGCGCGGATGAAATACCTCTTCCAGCGTCTCGGTGCGGAGCGCTTCATCGCCGAGGTGGAGCGACTCTACGCACAGATCGAACAGCAGCAGGGGGCGGCGTTGCGGGCGGAGTTAGCGGAGATCGTTGCCGGCTACCGCGCCGGCACCCCCAGCAACCCGCCGTCGGCGCTGGCGCTGGACGGCGGCGCGGAGTTGGCGCACTGGGTGCGTACGAATACCTTTGCGCAGAAGCAGGAGGGGTATTACGGCGCGATGGTGCAATTGCCATTGGGGGACGTGACGACCGCCCAATTCCGCGCCATCGGGCAGTTGGCACAGGAGGTCGGCGCCGGAGAGGTGCGGGCAACCAATGACCAGAACCTGATGGTGCCATGGATTCCCGGGGCGCGGATCGCGGACGTGTATCGGCGCCTGTGCGCGATCGGGCTGGGGGCCGCGGACGCATTGCATATCACCGACGTCACCTCGTGTCCGGGAGCCGATTTCTGCAGTCTGGCCGTCGGCCGTTCGATGGGGATGGCCGCGGCCATTCGCACGCACTTGCTCGCGACCAACGGACAAGTGGAAGACCTGGGTGTCTTCCGCATCAAGATCAGCGGCTGCCCGAATTCCTGCGGCCAGCACCACATCGGCGACATCGGCCTCACCGGCCTGTCGCTGAAGGATGAAAACGGCCACAGCCGGCCGTATTACTCGATGCTGGTTGGTGGCCGCGTCGGCGAGGAGGGTGCAACGGTTGGGCACCGCATCACCGGGCGGTTCCCGGAAGCCGAGGTGCCCAAAGTGGTTACCGCGCTGGCCGAATGCTACCGCCAGCAACGCCAGCCGGGCGAGCCGTTTGCCGATTTTGTCGTGCGGATTGGGACGGACCGCCTCACCGCGATCGCGCGGGACGCCGCCGCGGTGGTCCGCTAGGAACGGCTGTGGCTGAAGAGGACGCTCCGGCGGCGGGGGGCAGCAAGGACAACTTCTACCACGGGATCGTCTGCGCCCTGCAGCGCGGGGCGCAGCGCGGTACCATTCGGTCGGCCAGCGGCCGCGAGATCCCGTTCGTCTTCGCCCATGTGACTATGCTAGGCTCGCGCCGGCGTTTTGAGGACCTTTACGAAGGCCTGCCCGTGGGGTTCGACGTCAGTTGGACCTCCAAGGGCCTGCGCGTGTGCGTCATTCGCATTCCTGACTAGCGTCCCTTCGCTGAGGACGAATACCAAGCTGGCCATCGCCGGCGCCTTCCGTTGCTTCTGCAATCATCGATAGGGATCCTTGGATAGGGATCCTTGGGGACGTAGGAACGAGTCGGCCGAGTTGACCCGACGGCGGCTGACGCTGGCGAAGTGGGGCCGGGGGGGCACGGAGTGGACGAAAGGCGCGTTGACGATGGCATCCGCGGGGGTGCGCCTGTGCGTTCAGCTGCGCAGCGGGTCGGCGGCACGCATACCAGTGGCAGCCAACGCCTGCGGTCCAGCCGTCACGCCGCGCAGGACGGTCTGTCGGGACACGGACAGCGCAGCGGCGGTGGCCGTGAGCGTCAAACCGAAGTGCGTGACGGCGCAATGGCTGACGATGGCCCGGGCGGTGACGACCGGCCGGCGCAGGCTGCGGCTGCGAATCTCAGCAGCGCCCACGCCGCAGTGCAGTGCGACGTGCTGGCACAGGCGCTCCACGATGACAAGCGCCTCCGCCCCGCGCGGACGGGGGGCGGGCAGCGGGGCACTCGCGATGACGCGCTCGACAAAGGCACTGCTGCCGAGCACGCGTTCGTCGAAGCGCCAGCGTTCGCGACCCGCGCGAAGGTGCGTCAGGTTCTCCCACCCGCCGGCGCTGCGGCGCAACCCCCCACCGTCCAAATCGGGCTGGGCGTCGGAGGCCAGGCCTGCGAGCACGAAGGCGTGATAGGCGCGCCGGGCGACGCGGGGCGAGGCGCCGAACAGCGCGAGCACCGCGGCGCTGTCTTGTGCGGCATAGGGGCGATGTCCCACCAGCACGCTGTGCCCGGTCCACCGGTAGCGAGCTAACGCGGCGACCGAGGGCACGAGCCGTGCCCGCACCGGGTTGAGGTGGATGTAACGGACCAGTTGCAGCAGGTAGGGATCTGCTTCGACGAGGATGGATTTGAAGCGGTTTTGAAAGAGGTGCCCACTGCGGCGATGGCGGCGATTAAAGCGCCCGGCATAGGCGGCGAGCAGGCGGCGCATGACGCCGGAGAGCGGCGCCGTACCGGTGCGGATGAGCAGGTGGACATGGTTGGGCAGCAGGCACCAGGCGAGCAGGGTGGCCCGTGAGCGCTCGACGAGGGTGGCGAGGCGGTCGAGGAAGTCGCGGCGGTCAACGTCGTCGGCGAAGATGGGGCGGCGCTCGATGCCGCGGGCAATGACGTGGTGGAGGGCGCCGGGTGCATCGAGGCGAGGGCCACGGGGCATGGGTACTAGTCATAACATTGTAAGATATATATGTCGAGATGTAATGTGTGTAGTAGTACAAGCAACTCGGCCGACTCGTTCCTACGTCCCCGTTCTCGGCAATTCGTCCGAGCCGACGCTTCGGACAGATCCCATCGCTGGTGCTGCCGTAGGTGTAGGTGAGGGCCGCCGCGTCCGTCGTGCAATTGACCGTCTGCCAAGCATCGTTTGTGTAGTAAAACTTCTTGGTGACCCGGTTGATGCCGTCGTAGCAGAATTGCACGTGCTGGTTCGCATTCGGGTCGTTCTGGTAGCTGAGATTACCGGAAAAATCGTAGGCATAATACCAGTACGCGGAATCGGGGTCATACATCTGGATCTTGCGTCCCAGCGAATCGTACCAGACCCGGATGTTGGTGTTACTGTTGCCATTCTGCTGGGTGAGCCGGACACGACCGGCGCCGTCGTAATAATTGGTGGTGTAGGTATAGAGGGTGGAGGTGCCGTAGTACACCGCTTTGCTCACCACCCAGCCGTGGTCGTTGACGGTGGTTATGGTGCTATTCCCTTCCTCATCAATGTCGGTGCGCTGGGTGCCGTTGTAGAGCGTGGTCACCGTCTTGCCATCGATCTTGGACACGGTATGGACGCGGCCGAGCGGATCGATCTTGGTGCCGCCGTTCAGCAAGTAGTCGTACGTGGTGACCCCGTTGTTCGGGTTGGTGATACCGCTGGCGGCGGTGCACAGGATGTTCGGATCGCCGCTGGCACCATTGACGTACGGATCGTAGACCGCTGCCACCCGCCCGCCGGCGTCGTACGTGGTACAGCCCGCAATCACTTGTTGCGGGCTCCCGTTCACGACGCGCAGCGTCGCCGTGTGGCGGCGCCGGCCGAGGGCGTCGAAGTACTGCGTCGTGGTCACGTACCCTGGAACCTGCGCCACGCTCGTGCCGGAGAAACTAGACCCGGTCTGATTGGGTTCGCGCTGCTGCACCTGCACCCACGAAAGTTGTCCCAGCTGTGACGCGTAGCCGTATTGGTACTGCGTGGAGTACTGGGTGTCCAGCGGGCGGATGACCTGGGAGAGCCGCCCGAAGTAGTCATACAGGTACTGCGTGGTGGCGTTGTTGGGATCGGTGATGGCCGTCGGTTTGCCCCAGCGGAAGTCTGTTGTCGTCGTGGTGGTCAGCGTTGCTTCGCTCCCCGGATACACCGTCTCCTGGTACGGATAGAGCAACTTGTTGCTGTCGTAAACGGTGGTGGTCACATTGCCGTTCCCATCAACCGTTTGCGTAATATTGCCGTACGTCGGATTGCCGTTGTCGTACGTCATCCTGCTCACGATGCAGGCCCCTGAGCCGCTGCGTGGCGTTTGGCCGCACGCGCCGGGCATGGTGCCGTAGGACTGATCCAACCACGTTTCCACGCGGGTGAGGTGGCCCTTCCCGACCTGGCCATAGGCCAGGCCGTCATAGAGGAACCACTTCTCCGCCACCGTTCCCGACGTGCCCGTGCCGGTCGAATACGTGTGTTTGGGCTTGTCATACACGAAATACCCGCTGCCCCCTTGTGGCGTGGCATACTCGACGTAGGTATCCTGCCGCTCGCCCGCGCGGCCGATGGAGTAGGTGTGGAGGATGTTGCCGTACGCATCCGGCTGGTCATTGTAGCTATAAAGCACGAGGGCGTTGGCAACGGTCGTGTCGCAGGTGGCCCCGCCCAACAGGTCGCACGTATAGCTGTCCCGCTCCCGCAACCACAGCTGCGTGCTGCGCGTGTTGGCCAGCGACGCGCTCTGCCAGCTGTTGATCTCTTTGCGCGCCAGGACCAGGTTGGGATACGCCCCGGCGTAGGTGTCCACCTCCAAGACCTTCCCCTTCGAGACGGTATCTTGCCCGAAGTAGTTGAACGACCAGTTGTTGTCGGCATCCCCACGGTAGACCGCGCGAAAGCCGCGAAACTCGCGCGACGCCGCATCCAGGCGGCCGTCCTGGTAGAGGTACGTGGCGGTCAGGTCATGGCCGCTGCAGGGTGGGGCGCAGGTGCCGTCATTTTGCACGATGGACGTTGTCACCCAGGTGATGAAGGGCAAGTCCGAGATGCCGTCCCCGCCCGTATTGTCATAGGTCGAGGAGGGGGCGTACCCCAACGTGGTCGTGCCCATGAGGCCGTTCTGCAGGCCGACCAGGAGATTCGGCCGCGTGCTGTTCTGATTGACCTGCATGCTCCAGCTGGCGCTGTTGTTCGAATTGACCCGATCGAGCATGCCGTCGCCGTTGATGTCAAACAGGTCGATGAACGTGTACTGCGGATTGCCGCCGGTGGTCGTTTGGCGGATGGCGCCCTGGGCGCCGGTCCACGGCCCCAGTCCGGCCGCGGCGGTGTACGGGACCGGAACCTGACCGCCCGGGGGAGGCAGGGTCACCATCTTGTACAAGGTCGTGGTGCCGAGCGCTTGGAATGCCCTGCCCTCATTGAGCGCCACGTACCACTGCGAATTCCAATTGTTCAGATTACTCGGGCCCTCGCCGGCGGGTGCTACGCCGACCCAGTCGGGCAGCCCGTCGCCGTTCACGTCGAACAGGTCGGCGTAGGTGTTGCCGTCGAACGACCACCGGAAGGCGGTCAGCGGTGGCATGCGGAACACCACCGGGGAGGCGAACCCCTCGCCCGTATTGTAGTACACGTTCAGATAGGCGGTGGTGTAGTAACAGATGTAGAAGCCTTGCGAAAAGCCGCACTGGTAATCCCCCGGCGTGGTTGCGACCAGATCCGGCAGACCGTCGCCGTTCATGTCCATGAGGGCATTGGGGGTGAAGGAATACGGTCCGCCGACCGTGTGCCCCCAGCTCGATTCCAGCACCAGGCTGCCCGGGGCGGCAACGCTGAGCGCCGTGCTCAGGAATCCCTTGCCCGTGTTGAAATAGATCTGCCAGGTGGTGGTGCTGGCGACCACCAAGTCCGGGAGCCCATCGCCGTTCATGTCGATCAGGTCCTGCACGGCGCGACTATTCCAGTCGAGCGTGGAGTTGCCCAGCGTCTGTCCGGTGTCCACCCGCAGGTACGGGACCGGCGCCGCCCAAACGACGCCAGTCGTGAACCCGCCGAGGGTACCGCTGGGATTGGGCTGAAGCTGTCCCAAATA
>JAGDMS010000155.1 GCA_017860575.1 Deltaproteobacteria bacterium
GAAGCGAGCGGTCAGTTTCGCATCGGCCCGACCGACCCGGAAGACGTGGCGCTGCTCCACTTCACCAGCGGGACGACGGGCAAGCCCAAAGGCGCGGTGCATGTGCACCAGGCGGTTGTGGCGCACCACGTCACCGGTCAGCTGGCCTTGGATCTGCACCCCAACGATATCTTCTGGTGTACGGCGGATCCCGGGTGGGTGACCGGAACCTCGTACGGAATCATTGCGCCGCTCACCAACGGCGTGACCAGCATCGTCGACGAAGCGGACTTCGATATGGAGCGCTGGTACCGCATTCTGCAAGATCAGCGGGTGTCGGTGTGGTACACCGCGCCGACCGCCATTCGCATGTTGATGAAAGCGGGTACGGGCCCGGTCCGGCCGTACGACCTGCGCGCGCTGCGGTTCCTTGCAAGTGTGGGCGAGCCGCTCAATCCGGAGGGGGTGGTCTGGGGGCAGGAGGCATATGGGTTGCCGTTCCACGACAACTGGTGGCAGACGGAAACAGGCGGGATCATGATCGCGAACTTCGCCGCGATGGACATCCGGCCAGGGTCGATGGGACGGCCGATGCCCGGCATCGACGCCGCTATTGTGAACAGGCGCCGCGACGGTGGCGTCGATGTGATCGAAGAGCCCGGCGTGCAGGGAGAACTGGCGCTGCGTCCCGGCTGGCCGTCGATGTTCCGCGCCTATTGGGAAGAGTCGGAACGTTATCGGAAGTGCTTCGCCGGCGGCTTCTACCTGACCGGTGACCTGGCCAAGTGTGATCGCGACGGGTATTTCTGGTTCGTCGGCCGGGCTGACGACGTCATCAAAACCTCGGGCCACCTCGTCGGGCCCTTCGAGGTGGAAAGCGTACTGATGGCGCACAAGGCGGTGGCCGAGGCCGGGGTGATCGGGAAGCCGGATCCCGTTGCCATGGAGGTGGTCAAGGCGTTCGTGTCGCTCAAGCAGGGCTATGAGCCGACACCGGAACTGCGCCGCGAACTGCTGGCGTTCGCGCGCAGCCGGCTGGGAGCGGTCGTCGCGCCCAAAGAGATAGACTTTGAGCAGCTTCTGCCGAAAACCCGCAGCGGCAAGATCATGCGCCGGCTCCTCAAAGCACGGGAGCTCGGACTACCCGAGGGCGACACGTCGACATTGGAGAGCGTATGACAGCGGGCGCGTCACCACTGACACGCGAACACGGTTTGTTGCTTTTGCGGGAGATGCTGCGGATCCGCCGTTTCGAGGAGAAGACGGTAGAATTGTACAGCGTCGGCAAGATCCGCGGGTTCCTGCATCTCTACATCGGCGAGGAGGCGGTGGCGGTTGGCGCCATGCAGGCACTGACCGCCGACGATTCCATCGTGGCGACGTACCGAGAACACGGCCAGGCTCTGGCGCGCGGCCTGCCGGCGGGCGCGCTGATGGCCGAGTTGTACGGCAAGGCCAACGGCTGCAGCCGCGGACGCGGCGGCTCGATGCACTTCTTCGACGTGGCGCGCCGCTTTTACGGCGGCTACGCGATTGTCGGCGCTGGGCTGCCGATTGCGCTCGGCTTGGCACTCGCCGACAAGCTGCAGCGGCAGCCGCGCATCACCGCATGTTTTTTTGGCGATGGCGCGGTGTCGGAAGGCGAGTTTCACGAGTCGCTGAATCTGGCCGCACTGTGGCGGCTGCCGGTGCTGTTTCTGTGCGAAAACAACCTCTACGCGATGGGGACCGCGCTGGACCGGCATCAGTCGCAAACCGATATTCGCCGCAAGGCAGACGCGTATGCCGTCCCGGCCGAAGCTGTGGATGGCATGGACGTGCTCGCGGTCGAGGCCACGGTTCGACGTGCGGCCGAAGCCGTACGGCGGGACGGTGCTCCGTACCTCGTCGAGGCGCAGACGTACCGTTTCCGTGCTCACTCCATGTACGATCCCGAGTTGTACCGTACCAAGGAGGAGGTGGAGCGTTGGAGACAACGCGACCCGATTCCAGCATTTGCCGCGGCGCTCCGCGCGCAGGGGTGGTTGGACGATGCCCAGCGAGCGGCCATCGAGGAGGCCGTGGCGGCCGAGGTTGCGGGGGCTGTGCGGGAGGCGGAAGAGGGACCGTGGGAGCCGCGGGAGGACCTGACGAAAGACGTCTACACGCCGGGCGCGCTCTCCTCGGAGCGCAGTGGCACAGGGCCTGAGCCTGGGGGGCCGTGCGGGCGGCCGGAACACAACGTTCGAATCGAGGCCGCGAAATGAAGACGACCTATCGGGAAGCAATTCGCGCGGCGTTGCGGGAGGCTTTGCACAGCGATCCGCGCGTGTTTCTCATGGGGGAGGACGTGGGGCGGTACGGTGGGTCGTATGCCTGCAGCAAGGGGCTCCTGGAGGAGTTTGGACCCGAACGCGTGCGCGACACGCCGCTGTCCGAGTCGACGTTCGTGGGTGCCGGCATTGGTGCCGCCATTGGTGGCCTGCGGCCGATTGTTGAGGTGATGACGGTCAATTTCAGCATGCTGGCGTTGGATCAGGTGGTCAACAACGCCGCAACCTTGCGCCACATGTCTGGAGGCCAGATCAGCGTGCCGCTCGTTGTCCGCATGGCGACCGGCGGGGGCCGGCAACTGGCCGCCCAACATTCGCATAGTCTGGAGGGGTGGTACGCGCACATCCCGGGCATCACGGTGCTCACCCCGGCTACACTGGCGGATGCACGCGGGATGCTCCCGACGGCGTTGCAACAGCCGGACCCGGTGTTCATCTTCGAGCACCAGCTGCTGTATTCCATGGAGGGGGAGCTGGATGATCATGCGGGCGCCGTCGACATTGCGCAGGCGGCGGTGCGCCGTCCCGGCCGCGACGTCAGCCTGATCACATTTGGCGGTTCGCTGGGCAAGGTCTTGCAGGCCGCGGAAGGGCTCGCCACGGCGGGCGTCGACGCCGAGGTCCTTGATCTGCGTGTCCTCCGTCCGCTGGATGGCGCCGCCATCATGCGATCCGTTGCCAAGACGCACCGCGCCGTCATCGTCGATGAAGCGTGGCGCACGGGAAGCTTTGCCGCCGAGATCAGTGCCCGCATCATGGAAGAGGCGTTCTACGAGCTCGACGCCCCGGTGGCGCGCGTGTGCAGCGTCGAGGTTCCGATGCCATATCCCAAGCACTTGGAGGACGCCGCGCTGCCGCAGGTCGAGACCATCGTCGACGCCGTCCAGGGGATGCTCACACGTCATGGCTGAGTTTGTCATGCCCATCCTCGGTGCCGACATGACGGCCGGCACGTTGGTCGTCTGGCGGAAACAGCCCGGCGACCGGGTGGAAAAAGGCGACATCGTTGCCGAGGTCGAGACGGAAAAGGGGCTCATTGAGGTGGAGGTCTTCACCAGCGGTGTGATCGAGCGACTTCTGGTCGAGCCCGGCACCAAGGTGCCCGTGGGGACGCCGCTCGCGATCATCCGCGAAGACGGTGCGCCGACAGCCGTGGCAGGTGCAGCATCTGCCGCGGCGTTGGCCGAAGCACCGCCAGTCACGTCGCCGCCGGTCGAGACCGTGCGTGCGCGCATTTCGCCGGCGGCGAGGAAACGTGCGGCGGAGCTCGGGGTGGATCTCGCAACCGTGCGTGCGACCGGGCCAGGCGGCGCGATGACGCGGGAAGACGTCGAGCGCGCCGCAACCTCTGCAGCGGCTCCCGCACAGCCCACGCCCGTCCGCCCCGCGGGCATGCGGCAGGTGATTGCCGCCGCGATGAGCCGGTCGAAGCGGGAGATTCCCCACTACTACCTGAGCACGTCCATCGACATGTATCAGGCAATGCGATGGCTCACCGACGAGAACGGCCGGCGGTCGGTCGCCGATCGCTTGCTGTACGGGGTGCTCCTCATCAAGGCGGTGGCCTTGGCCTTGCGCGAGGTACCGGAGCTCAATGCCAGTTGGTCGGGATCGCAGGCCGTGCCTAGCGACGCCATCCACGTCGGTGTGGCCATATCGCTGCGCCATGGTGGCCTGGTGGCGCCGGCGCTGCACCACACCGATCGCCAGAGTCTCGATGAGCTCATGCGCCACCTCCGCGATCTGACGGCTCGTGCGCGCGCGGGATCCCTGCGCAGTTCGGAATTGTCGGATTCGACCATCACGGTCACCAGCATCGGGGATGCGGGCGTTGAGACGGTTTTCGGAATCATCTACCCACCGCAGGTGGCGATCGTGGGTTTCGGGAGGGTTGCGGAACGCCCCTGGGCCGTAGGCGGCCAAGTGGTCTCGCGGCCGGTGGTGAACGCGACCCTGTCTGCCGACCATCGGGTGACCGATGGCCACCGGGGCAGCCGGTTCTTGCTCGCGGTGAATCGCCTACTGCAGGAGCCCAGCAAACTATGACCGCGGAAGAAATCACCGCAACCGTCTTGGAAGTCCTGGGCCAGATCGCACCGGAAGCGGATGTGACGCAGTTGCGGCCGGACGTGGCCATTCGCGATCAATTGGACATCGATTCGATGGATTTTCTGAACTTCGTGATCGCGCTGCATGAGCGGCTGCACATCGACATTCCCGAGACCGATTATCAGAAGGTCGCCACGCTCAGCGGCTGTGTCGCCTATCTTGCGGCCCGTGCGCTTTGAGGGCGGCATCCTGCTAAACTCAGACCATGTGCCAGGGCGCAGCCGGCGGGCTGCGGCGGCGCAGCGAGGAGGGCCGGTGGCTGTAGCATTCTCGGAAAATGCTGTGACCGTGCTGCGCGAGCGCTACCTCCGTCGCGACGCGGCCGGCACCGTCGCCGAGGATCCGGCGGGCATGCTGCGCCGGGTGGCGTCGGCGGTGGCGGCGCCGGCGACCGGCTTTGGTGAGGATCGGGCTTTTTGGGAAGCGCGGTTCTGCGAGCGGCTCGAGCGGCTTGAATTCCTCCCCAATTCGCCGACGCTGATGAACGCGGGTTTGCCACACGGCCAACTGGCCGCCTGTTTCGTCTTGCCGATCGCGGACGATCTCGACGCCATCTTCGGAGCCTTGCGTCGGATGGCGCGCATCCACCAGACCGGCGGCGGTACGGGATTTTCCTTCAGCGCGTTGCGGCCGCGTGAGGACCGCGTTCGCTCGACCGGGGGCGTCACGTCCGGCCCGCTGTCTTTTATGCAGCTCTTTGATCACACGACGGCGGTGATCCGTGCCGGCGGACGGCGTCGTGGTGCCAACATGGCGGTGCTGCGTGTGGATCACCCCGACATCGAGGAGTTCATCGACGCCAAACGCGTGCCCGGGCACTTGGAGAACTTCAATCTTTCGGTAGGGCTCACCGATGCGTTTTGGGCGGCGTTCGATGCGGGCGCGCCGTTTGCGCTCCGCAACCCGCGCACCGCCCATGTGGTGCGGGAAATCGATCCGGTTGCGCTCTTTGACAGGATTGTCGATGCCGCCTGGGCCACGGGGGATCCCGGGGTGCTCTTTCTCGATGAAATCAATCGCCATAATCCGACGCCGACGCTCGGTGTCATTGAAGCCACCAACCCCTGCGGCGAGCAACCGTTGCTGCCGTATGAGTCTTGCGTCCTGGGCTCCGTGAACCTGGCGAAGTTCGTGGCGGGGGACGGGGTTGCGTGGGCACGGCTGGGCGAGGTGATCCGCGATGCGGTTGTCTTTCTCGATAATGTCGTCGAGGCCACCTGGTATCCTTGTCCCGAGATCGAGGCGGCGACGCGACGGACCCGGAAAATCGGTCTCGGGGTTATGGGCCTTGCCGACTTGTTCGCGCAGATCAATATTGGGTACGATTCGCCGGAAGCCCTGGCGCTCGGGGCGCGGATCGCACAGTTTCTGACGGTGGAAGGTCGGGCGGCCTCAGCGGAACTCGGGGAGCGGCGCGGCGCTTTTCCCGCGTTTGGAGAGAGCGTGTGGCCCCGACGTGGTTTCGGAGCGGTGCGGAACGCGACGGTGACTTGTGTTGCGCCGACGGGGACGCTGAGCTTGCTGGCCGGGGTGTCCTCCGGCATCGAGCCGTTTTTCGCACTCGCGCTGGCCCGGCGCGTCTTGCACGGGCGGCGTCTCGACGAACTCAACCCGACGCTGCTGGCGGCGCTCGCTCCGCTGGGTGCGACAGCCGACACGGTGTTGGCCGGCGTGCGTGCGCACGGTGGCCTCCGTGGGGATGCCACATTGCCGGCCGACCTGCGGCGCCGTTTTCCGATTGCGTTCGACATCGCACCGGAGTTCCACGTTCGCATGCAGGCGGCCTTTCAAGCGCACGTGGATGCCGCGGTCTCGAAGACGGTCAACCTGGGATCCAATGCGCCGGTAGCTGCGGTCCGTGCCGTCTACTGCCTGGCACGCCAACTGCGACTCAAAGGCATCACGGTGTATCGCTACGGCTCGCGTTCCGGTCAGACGCTCTCGATGGTCCAGGAGGACGCTCGGGAGGACTGCCGCGAATGCGCCGTCTGACCGACCGTGCACCGTCGGGAGCGGACCGAAAGTCAGCCGGCGTGGCAGAGGTGCCGGCAGGCGGCTGTGGCGTCCGCTTGCGTTTGGGTGGCGGTCCGAGGGAAAATCCGCGCAACGATGAGCGGATTGTCCACCACGCGTAACGGCAGCCGAATCGGTGTGGCCTTTGGCTTCGCTGTGCTCCTCGTTGGCGCCATCGGCGTCATCGGTTACCTGCTGACGACCCAGGTGATGAAGACCGCCGGGCAGGTGGCACAAACGCATGATGTTCAGGTGCGTCTGGAAGAACTCTTTTCGCACCTGAAGGATGTCGAGGACAGTGCCCACGCCTATATCATCACAGCGGATGAGGAGTACCTGCGGCGCTATCGCGCTGCCCTGGTGGGCGTTGATCAGTCGATTCAGGACCTCCGGCAGTTGACCGCTGACAGCCCGGCGCAACAGCAGCGGCTCGATCGCCTCGGGCCCTTCATTGACGAAGAAGTATCCATCACGCAGCAAGGTATCGATGTGCGCGCGATCGCCGGCCTGGAATCAGGCGTGCAGGTGATCCAATCGCTTGCTGGACGGCAGATCATGGACTCGATTCGGAAAGTGATCGCGGACATGAAGGCCGAGGAGTGGATGCAATTGCGCCGGCGCAAGGAGGTGGAGCGGGCGAGTGCGATCGATGCGCGCCGCATGTTCGCGCTGTTGACCTGCATCGTGATCGTGCTGCTTGCGGCGGTCGCCCTTCTGGTTCGCCGTGAAGCGGGCGCGCGGGCGCGCGCGCAAGCGGTGTTGCAGGCGGCATACGACCGACTGGACCGGCGCGTCGAGAAGCGCACAGCCGAATTGGCACGCTCCAATACGCTGCTGCGCCAAGAGATTGCCGATCACAGGCAGGCAGAGGCGGCGCGGCGCGAAAGTGAAAGCCGATTCACGCAGTTCATGGAACACCTGCCGGGCGTCGCCTTTATGAAAGACACGGCTGGACGGCACGTCTGGGTGAGTCCGACGTTCAAAAAATTTTTCGGCCGCCCGTGTGAGGCGTTTGTCGGTAAAACGGACGCGGAGATTTGGACGGCGGAGGTCGCGGCCCCGCTGCGAGAGCACGACCAGCTCATCGCACGCAATGGCACGGCATTGCAGACCACGGAAGCGATACCCCATGATGACGGCGTGCATCACTGGCTCGTCAGCAAGTTTCCCATCTTCGGGGACAACGGCACGCCAACCCTGATCGCTGGGGTGGGAATCGATATCACTGAGCGTATGCGTGCGGAGATGCAACTGCGGGACCTCGAACGGTCGACAGTGCAGCGCGAGCGCCTTGCCGATATCGGTGCGATCACGGCCCAGATCGTTCACGATCTGGGCAACCCCCTCGCGGGGTTATCAATGCAGGCGCAGTTGATCTTGCATCGCGCCAAGCGCGACGAGCGCCAGCCCGTCGGCATGGTCATTTCGCCGATTGAGCGCATTTTGGCCGAAGTGCACCGTCTCGATTCGCTGATCAAGGAATTCATGGATTTTTCCCGCGAGCAGCGACTCGATCTGACGACGATCGACCTCCCTCGGTTCCTCAACGACGTGGTGGAGTTCTGGCGGCCGGTGGCTATGGCGCGCGCGATACTGCTGAATTTGGAGACGCCAGAGGACGGGGTGTCATTGACGGCGGATGCGGAAAAACTCCGGCGTGTGTTGGACAACCTGGTCAAAAATGCTGTTGAGGCGATCGACAGCGGTCCGGGCCAGGTCACGGTTCAAGTCTCGTTACCTGCCCCCGATACGGTGTGCATCGCGGTGAGCGATACGGGCCCCGGTATCGCGGAGTCCGTGGAGGCGTTTCGCCTGTTTGAAACGACCAAGGTGAATGGTTCCGGTCTTGGTCTTCCGGTGGTGAAGCAGATCGTCATGGCGCATCGCGGCACCATCGGATTTGCTCGACTCCAACCCCACGGCACGGTCTTTCGGGTCGAGCTCCCGCGCGGTGGTCCGGACGTCGCCGACGCCACCATCATTGGGCGTCGGCTTGCCACCGGATAGGGCAGGGCGGCGCGAAGGCGAACGCCCGGGATCAGGCCTTCTGGAGGACCGGCTCAGATGGGGTGCCCGTCTGCGAACCGATCCAGATCTCGCCGCCGTCGAAGTGTTCCTTTTTCCAAATCGGAACGACCTCCTTCAGGCGGTCGATGGCGAAATGACAGGCCTCAAATGCGGCGTGGCGGTGGCCGGCAGACACCGCGATGACGACGCTTGCTTCTCCAAGCGGTACCTCGCCAATTCGGTGCACGATGGCGACGTGCTTGATGGGCCAACGCTGTGTGACAGTGTCACCGATCTTGCGCATTTCCACCAGCGCCATTTCGGGATAGGCTTCGTACTCGAGGCGAACGACGCGCCGTCCCTCGTTGTGGTCTCGGGTCGTGCCAACGAACGTGACCGTCGCACCCGTGTCAGGTCGTGTGACGGTGGCGGTTACGGAGGCGATGTCAATCGGCCCGGATACGATCTGATACATCCACGCCTCCACTGACCGGGGGAATGATCGCAATCTCATCGTTCCCCGCCAGTTGATGGTCCCGCGCCACATACTCGCGGTTGACCGCGAAGGTGATCGAGGAACTCAGCGGCTGCAGTTGCGGATACTGCGTCGAGAGCGCTTGCCAGAGATCGTCCACCGTCGCGCCCTCGGGCAACTCCCAGTCCGCCTCCGCGCGCCGGAGACGCTCACGGACGGACGCAAAGAAACGAAGCCGCACATTCATAGATCACCCCCGCACCAAGCCCACCACGTGGCCGAGTTGCGGCAGAATGAGCCGTATCATGGCGAGTTCAACCGCCGCAGTCGAACCGGGAACTGAAAACACAATGCGGTGACCCACCACGCCGGCCGTTGCCCGGCTCAACATCGCCCCGGCGCCGATCTCCTGGTAACTCAGCATACGGAACAGTTCGCCGAAGCCGGCGATCTCCTTTTCGATGAGACGGCTGACAGCCTCATATGTCGTGTCTCGCCGTGCCAGGCCGGTCCCACCGTTGATGATGATCACCTCCGCCGCCGCGGGCGCCGAGCGGATGGCCTGAATGATCAACTCCGGTTCATCCTTGAGGATCTCATACTGCGCAATGTGATGTCCATGTTCACGCAACAGCTGTTGAATCCGCTGGCCGCTGCGGTCCGTGTCCGCAGTGCGGGTATCGCTGACCGTGATCACGGCGCAGCTGAGCGTCTGAACGTCGTGCTGGTGATGTGCCTGCGTACTCATGCGGTGCGCTTCATCATAGCAACGATGCCGGAGCTGGGCAAAACCGGCGTTCCCTTGCGTCGGATCCCGGTCCAGGCGCCCCGTGCTACTGCGGCGCCGACCTCAGGCGGATCGGGTCGTCACACTTAGGATGTCGTCCACACGCTCCCGGCGCTGTTGACGCTGATCGCGACCGAAGAGGGCGTGCCGCCGGCTTCGGGATCCCTTGCGACGTGCTGCGGGAAAGCGTTGACAAGGAAGGCGGGGCGGGCTAAATGAAAATGACTTTCAAAATCGTCTCGGCTCTCAATGACCCTCGCAACCCAGTTCAGGACCGCTCGCCTTCGCATGACGGGTGGGGTGTTTCGCGTGCGGCGGTTCATCGTCATGCTCGCGGTTGTTGCTACCTGGGGGGCTGCCCCGCTGCCAACGCGCAGGGCCGCAGCGCAGGAGGGAGTCTTCCTGACCGAGCGCGAGGCTCCCAAGGCCGTCTTTCCTGACGCTGATCACTTCGAACGACAAATCGTTCCCGGCACCGCCGATCTGCGGGACAAAATGCGCACGATCCTCGGCACGGTGCAGCCGTCGGTCTGGGAAGAGGAGTATGTCACGTTCAGTGCGTTGCGCGGTGAGGTGTCGCTCGGCTGCGCGGTCATCGTTGAGGAGATCGGTAAGCACCGGCCCATCACCTTCGTCGTTGGCGTGCAACCCGATGGTAGGGTGCGCGACGTTGCGGTGATGGCGTACCGCGAGGCCTACGGTGGCGAAGTGAGAAGCACGCGATTTCTTGGGCAGTATCGCGGCAAATCATCCACCGACGCGCTGCGGCCATACGGTGACATCAAGAACATTGCCGGGGCAACGCTTTCGGTTGAAGCGGCCGGACGCGCCGTGAAGAAGGCGGCGGCACTGGTGGCAGTGATGCCTTCGATGAGCGAGGGGCAATGAATCGGTTGGCGCTTGTGGTGCTCCTTGCTGCGCTTGCTCTGACGCCTCGGGGTCTCCGCGCTGCCAGCGTGACGGAAATTCACTACGTCATGGGTACGTATTTTCGTGTGACCGTCGACGATCGCGATGCGGCACATGCGCGGGCTGCGATGCGGGCATGTTTTGCCATCGCACGCGAGGTTGACCAGCGGTTTTCGCGTTTTGATCCCGACAGTGAGCTGTCAGTGCTCAATGCAGCAGCGGGGCAACCGGGACCGACCGGCGTCAGCGACGAAATGGCGGCGTTGCTGCGCCGTGCTCTCATGCTGCAGTCGCGCACCGGCGGCGCATTCGACATCAGCGTGGGTGCAGTCACGCAGTTGTGGCGCACGTCGGCTGTCTGGCCCTCGCGTGCGGCGGTCCGCGCGGCGCGCCAGACGGTGGGTGCCGGAGCGTTCGACCTGATCGGGCCGACACTGATCCGGCAACCTGGCGTTGTGCTCGATGTCGATGGCGTCGCCAAGGGGTGGGCGGTGGACCGCTGTGCCGCGCAGTTGCGTGCGGCGGGTGTCGGCCAGGCGCTAGTGAACCTGGGGGAGAGCAGCCTCTACGCCATCGGTGCGCCGGCCGGGACCCTGGGTTGGGACGTGACGGTACGGGGCTTGGACGATACCACGGTGGTGGGCACGATCACGCTGCGGAACGAGGCCGTATCGGTTTCGAGTGTATTTGGCCATGCCCGACGCATCGGTTCGGGACGGGTTGGGCACGTCGTCGACCCCCGCAATGGCCACCCGCTGCGCTCGCCCGCAATTGCACTCGTGGTCGCCCCCTCGGCGACGGATGCGGAGGCGTTCTCGAAAGCATTGCTGATCGATCCGGACGGCCAGACCAGCGAATCCGGGTGGGCAAGTGACCCACAGGTGGCCACAGTGCTGATCACGCCTGGCCGCATGCGCCAGACCGGACCGACCGCGTTCCATCCGTTCAAGACACCCATGTCGCTCGCGGCGGTGGCGGAGGCACTGCCATGAAGGCATTTGCAGCGAATGGCTACATGCTTCGGCATGCGAAGCTCGAGGTGCGGTTGGTGTACACGGGCTTCCTCTTCCTGG
>JAGDMS010000156.1 GCA_017860575.1 Deltaproteobacteria bacterium
CGCTTGGGCTTCGGGGGCGTGCCATCCGAAGCTCGGCGAAGCGCGCTCGCTCATACGCTGGACCGGCCCTCCTACGCTGATCCCCTACGCTGAAGCTTCGGGGATCGTGAAGCTTCGGCGGGCATCCGTCGCCCTTCCTCACTGCGTTCGTGGCATGCCAGCCGAAGCTCGGCGAGCGCATCGAGCTGGTGATGCCGGCCCGCCTACGCCGTGGGCTACGGCGGGCATCCTTCGCACCGGCTCGCGATGCTCGCCGAGCGAAGGATGGAGGCGGGGGGAATTGAACCCCCGTCCGGAAGCGGTCAACTTCGGTGTCTACGTGCGTAGCCGCGTGTTTTGCTCTCGCCGGCGGGGCTCCCACGGACAGGATTCCCTACGGCCAGCTCGTGTGTTTTCGTCAGCGGCGTCCGAGCACCCGCCGCTGCTTATCCCGATTTGCGTCGCCTGAATCCTACCCTACGGGCTCGGGCAGGTCAGACGTGGTTGCCCTTAGGCAGCCAGTGCTAATGGTTCGTCTGCGTTTAAGCAGCCCTGGGGTTTTACGGTACCCAGGATCCCGTGCACGCAACCGGAGCCTTCCATACCCCCGTCGAACCCAAATCGCCCCCGTGAACAGCAGCCGATAGTCGACAGTTGATAGTCGATTGCTCCTATTTTGTTAGCTTAGCGTTTGCCCGGATGACCTGCAAGGAGGGCACATCGCCGGAGAAGGACCACAGCCTCTCCAAACGATAGGCGAAACGCGATGGGCGATATGCCCTATGCGTCTTCATTTCCTCATCGCCCGGTCCATCTCGCGTTTCACTTCGCGCTCCTTGGTCGCTTCCCGCTTGTCGTAGAGCTTCTTACCCCGTGCCAGCGCCAGCTCCACTTTGGCGCGGCCGTCCTTGAAATACAGGCGCAGCGGAACCAGTGTCAGCCCTCGCTCCTTCACTTTGCCGATGAGGTGCGCAATCTGGCGGTGATGCAACAGCAGCTTGCGCGAGCGCGTCGGTTCGTGTCCGAACTGCGCCGCCGCCGCGTACGGACTGATGTGCGCATTGAACAGCCACACCTCGCCGCGCTCGATGCGGCCGTAACTGTCCTTCAGCTGCGCCTTCCCGGCCCGGAGCGACTTCACCTCACTACCGGTAAGAACCAGACCGGCCTCGAAGGTCTCCTCGATGTGGAAGTCGTGGCGCGCACGGCGATTGACGGTAATGTCGCGCATGCGCGGGGACGTGTCCTGCGAAGGCATGGCGGGAGAGTAACACCTCAGGGCGGGCGACGACAGGGATCAGAGTTCAGACGACAGAGGACGGATGTCGGAGGACAGAGGTCGGACGACGGACAGGAGTCCAGCCCCAGCCCAAGCCCGCAGTGTGGCAAGGGCTGGGGCTAGGGGGTTGCGGGCTTTACATCTTCGACTGGTGGTGTCGGTATCGGCGCCTTCCAGAGCAGGAAGACCAGGCCGCCGGTCAATCCCGCAACCAGGACCACGGCGCTGGCCAAGAGGCCCAGGGCGACGGCGGTGTGGCGGGCCACGCCGATCTTGGCCAGAAAGTACATATAGCCGTACTCGCGAATGCCGATACCGCTGAAGCTGATCGGCAACATCCCGGCGATGTTCACCACCGGAATGAAAATGAAGAAGAACGCCGCCGGCGTTTGGATGCCCAGTGCCCAGGCCAGGAACACCTGCGTGATGATCTGCATGCTGTGGAAGACGAGGGCGACCAGGCTGGTCAGGCTGAGCAGCCGCACGTCCCGCCAGTACGGTGCCAGGTCATGCTCGACCAATTCACGCCAGCGATTCCCGGGCGCAAAGAGGCGCACGGCCAACGGTGGCCCGAACATCCATCCCAGCAGTGTCGCCGGCGGAATGATCCAGGCGGCGTAGTAGAGCAGTCGCGGCAAGCGGTAGCCGGGCTGCGCCAGGATGGCGATCGCGCCGATCCAACTGAGCACGATGAATCCCAGGCCGCGGTCCGCCAAGACCGTTGTGAATGCTAGCGCCTTGCGCTTCTGGCCGCCGATGAACAGCGCCCGCCCGATGTCGCCGGCAACGGTGCTGGGCGCAAAGAGGTTCATGTACATTCCCGTGAAATACGGCCCGAAGAAGTGCCCCCACGGTTCGTTGAAGCCGAGCGCCCGCGCGAGCATTGTCCAGCGGAAGCAGCTCACCACCTGGCTAGCCACATAGCCGACGGTGGCGATGAGCACCCACCACGGGTTCGCTTTGGCGACCGCGTGTGAGAGCTCCGACATGTCGGTTTTGTAGAGCAGGACGGCCAACAGCACGAGGCTCAGGCAGATCTTGAACCACCGAGACGACCACCACGGCTGCGATGACGGCGATCCGGTTGCCGCGGCCATGCTCACCACCCCGCCGCTTCCCCGCCCTTGCGTGGGTCGGAGGCCCCTTCAAAGACGCCGGCAGTCCGGCGAACAGCTTGCACCACGCCCATATCTCGCATCTCTTTCACGACATGGCCGAAGCGCGCAAGGGCCTGTCGCGTGAGCGGCGGGATGCCCGGCTCGACGTTCAGCACCGCCGGTGTCCATTGGTGATGAATCCGCGGCGCCGCTACGGCGGTGGCTGCGTCCATGTTGAAGTCCAGGATGTTCAACAGCACCTCGGTGGTGGCGCTGATGATCAACGGCCCACCCGACCCGCCAGCGGCGAGGATGGCCTGGCGATTACGTGTGACGATCGTGGGCGTCATGCTGCTCAGTGGCCGCTTGCGGGGAGCGATGGCGTTGGCCTCGGCTCCGATCAGGCCGTAGACGTTCGGCACGCCCGGCTGCGCGGAAAAGTCGTCCATCTCGTTGTTCAGGATGATGCCGGTGTCTCCGGCTACCAGCATCGCGCCGAAGGCCGTGTTGACTGTGCTGGTGCAGGCTACGGCGTTGCCGTCCGCATCCATTACCGACACGTGTGACGTGCCGGCGTCCACCGCCGCGGCGCGGCCGCCGGTACCGCGACCGATGGTGCTGCCGTAATCGGCGTGGTCCAGCGTGCCGCTCATACGGATCCGGCGCCGCACGCTGGCCGTGTTGGCCGGAGCGAGAAGGTCAGCCAGAGGGACGTGAACGAAGTCCGGATCGCCGTAGAATCGGGCACGGTCGGCAAAGCCGTGCTGCATGGCTTCCGCCAGGAGATGGAGAAAGGTGGGAGAATTCGGCCCGAATGCCGCGAGCTCGTCATGGCGCAGAATGCCGAGGATCTGCAGCAATACGCCCCCGCCCGAACTGGGGGGCGGCATGGTGACCACCTCGGCGGCGTGGTGGCTTCCACGCAGCGGGCGCCGCCATGTGGGACGGTACTGCTTGAGGTCATCTTCCGTCAGGATACCGCCGCGCGCTTGGACACTCTGCGCAATCCGCTTGGCCATCGCGCCGCGGTAGAACGCGGGCGGGCCGTCGTCGGCGATGTGCTGCAAGGTCGCAGCCAACTCTGGTTGGCGCACCGTGTCGCCGGCGCGCCGCGGTGAACCGTCGGCCTGCAGAAAAGTGCGTGCCAGCAGGGGGTCGGCGCGCAAATCGGGTGCGGCCTCGGCGATTTCATCGGCGAGGTGGGGCTCGACCGCGAAGCCGTCGCGCGCATACCGAATGGCCGGTTCCATCACGGTTGCCAGGGGCAGTTTTCCGTAACGCCGCAGGGCCTCCGCCAGGCCTGCGACCTCGCCGGGCACGGCGACCGCCAAGCCGCCACGGCGGCTGAGATCGGCGACCGCCTTGCCGTCGCGGACGAACATGTCGCGCGACGCGGCCGCCGGGGCGGTCTCGCGGTAATCCAGCGCCACCGCGTTCCCGGATTTGCCGAGGTAGATGAGCACGAAACCGCCGCCGCCGATGCCGCAGGACGCCGGATTGACGACGCCGACGGCGAAGATGGCCGCGACGGCTGCGTCGATGGCGTTGCCGCCCCGCTGCAGCATTTCCACGCCGGCTCGCGATGCCAGGCGGTGGTCGGCGGCGACCATGCCGTGCGCGCCCCAGGCGGCGAGGGCGGGGCGCGGAAGGAGAAGGAGGCAGCAGAGCGCGAGTGCCGCCGCGACCCTCACCCCGATCCGCTGAGGCTGCCGATGTTCCCGGAGATCGTGCTTCGACGAGCTCAGCACGAGCGGTTGGGTTATCGATTTCAAAAGAACCTTGCGCTCACCCTACGCCTGTCGAAGGGTGTGTCTGTCGTTTATCCACCGTCTCCTCCCACAGGAGGCGGAGGCTATTTCCGTGAGAACCACTCGGGCGGTTCTAATCGGGCGCGGCGTGGTTGGCAAGGCATGCCGCGGTTGCGCACCCGAACGTGGACGCTGGCTCGGGCATGGTGTAAGGTGCGGCGCGTGCGTCGGGGCATCAGCCGTTCTTTTGCCGCTAGCATCGCGGTTAAGCGCCAGTTCCTGCGGGAGAATCTGGATGCACTGGTGCAAGCCGTCGACACCATTGCCGAGGCGTTCCGGGCCGGGAACAAACTGTTGCTCTTCGGCAACGGCGGCAGTGCGGCCGATGCGCAACATATCGCCGCCGAATTCGTCAACCGCTTCAAGATGGAGCGGCCACCGCTGCCGGCGATTGCACTGACCACGGACAGTTCCGCCCTCACCAGCATCGGCAACGACTACGGCTACGCCGAAGTGTTCGCCAAACAGGTGCGGGCGTTGGGCCGGCGCGGGGATGTCGCCGTCGCAATCTCGACCAGCGGCAACGCGGTCAACGTGCTGCGCGCCGTGGCGGCGTGCCGACGCATTGGTGTCCGCACCATTGCGTTGACCGGCGGCACCGGGGGCAAATTGGCGAGCGCTGGCGATTTGGTCCTGCGCGTCGGCGGGACGACGGAGACCGCCCGTATTCAGGAAACGCACATCCTGGTTGGCCATGTGATCTGCGAGCAGGTGGACGAGAAACTCTTCGGCAGCGCTCGATGAAACGCCGCGTCCCTCCCACACCTCCCGCGCTCGACCTTTCGCGCGTGCAAACCTATCCATTGCGCACGCGGCGGAGCAAGGTAGCGAAACAGCTCATTGCCACGCCCCCGCGTCGTGGCATGTCCCTGGGGCAGTTCTTCCGCAACCTGCCAGACATTTTGGCTGCGCACGACTTCCGCGCCGCGGCCGCGACCATCGCGGCCCGCCACCGCGCCGGCAAACGCATCGTGCTGGGGATGGGAGCGCATCCCATCAAGGTCGGGCTGAGCCCGTTGATCATCGACCTCATGGAGCGCGGCATTCTTTCGGCCGTCGCCATGAATGGTGCCTGCATCGTGCATGATTTCGAATTGGCCTATGCCGGTGAAACCTCGGAGGACGTTGCGACCAACCTGGTCGAGGGCCAGTTCGGCATGGCAGAGGAGACCGGGCGGTTCCTCAACCAGACCATTGCCAGCGCCGGCGCGGATCACGGGCTGGGGGAGGCGGTCGGCCGGCAGATCTTAGCGGCGGGTTTCCGCAACACCCGCTTGAGCATTCTCGCGGCCGGAGCGCGCCTGGGCATTCCGGTCACTGTGCATGTCGCCATCGGCACCGACATCATCCACATGCATCCGAGCGCCGACGGTGGCGCCATCGGCGCCGCCAGCTTGCGCGACTTCCGGCGGTTGGCGGCGGTGGTGGGCGGCTTGCGCGGCGGCGTGTTCATCAATCTCGGTTCGGCCGTCGTTATTCCGGAGGTCTTCGTGAAGGCGCTCAACCTGGCGCGCAACGTCGGCAAGCGGGTGGATCGGCTGGTGACCCTCGACATGGACTTCATTCGCCACTACCGCCCCGGCGTCAACGTGATCCAGCGCCCGACCGCGCCCGACGGGCAGGGATACCGGCTCACCGGCCATCACGAGATCATGTTCCCGCTGCTGTGCGCCGCGGTGCTGGAGCAGGTGGGCTAGCGCGTTTTCGTAGGTTGCTGAAAGAGAGCCTGCTCACCCTTCGACACGCTCAGGGTGAGCGGAAGAGTGCAACAAAATCGGGGAGGGGATGCGCTCATGCTGAGCTGGTCGAAGCATGAGCTAGGGGGGGCAGCAGACTCCTAGGGCACCTCCTGGCGCCCCGGTGCCGCGCGCAGCCATCGGAATTTGAAAACGCTCACCCCTTTGAAGGAGCGGTTGTCGAGCGGTCGGAAATCTGCGTCGGCGCGGACGCGTTCCAGGAGCTGCTTGGTGCCGCCGCTCCAGTACGTGTCGTCGACGACGTAAAACGTGTCGGCCTTGGCGTGTCTCAAAACTTGCACCAGCACGGCCGGATCTCTTTGCCCAAGGTAGAAGATCCACGCGTCGGCATCGCGCGCCAACGTCGCGTTAGGGTCGGCGATCTCCCTCATACGGTGGTCGTAGTAGACCAGCACGGAGAGGGGGACGTTGGTGCCCACGATGACCAGAGGCGTGGTGCTGTCCTGTCTCTCTCCGTTGAAATACTGCGCCGTGGAGCGCCAATCATTCTTCTGTTTGTAGACCGTCCACCGGTCGGCCTTTGCCACCCACAGGTTGAACAGTGCCCAGCCGTTTAACGCGAGGAGCACAATCAGAAGGAGGTTCAGCAGCATCCGCCGAGAGATCGCGAACACTGCGGCGGCGAGTAAGATGACGTACGGCGGCAGGAGGATGAGCATGCTGCGTTCGATGTAGATTCGCGGGTTCATACGCGAGGCAACGAAGACGCCAACCAGCGGAATGGTGAAGTACAGGAGGAGCAGTGGCCGGCTCCAGTCGGCGGGAGCGCGCCGCTGTCCCGCAGCGCAGGAGTTCAGCGAGACCATCAGACCGCCGATCAGCAACGCGGCGAAAAGCCCGTCTACCAGGAACAGCGGCCACGGTTGCTGCAGGAGGACGTCCAACGAGGCGTACGGCGAGATCGTCCGCACGGTGTTGCCGTGGCTCAGGTAGATGAACAACAGTTTGTAAGCTTCCGACGGTGTGAAGGGGCGGAGGTAGGACGGCTGCAACGTTTCGAAGCGCCGCAACGCGAAAAAGAACAGCGGCAGGAAGGGACACGCGGCAATTCCGGTCACGATGGCGACGGGGCGCCAACGGTCGCGCCCGCGCCGCTGCACGATTCCCGCCCACAGCCACACGAACACGGCAACGAGTATCCAGATCGCGAAGACGTTGGTCCACGGCGCGAGCACCGCCACCACCGCGAACAGGCTCCAGTCGCGCCCGCGATTGCTGCGCCAAGCCCGTTCCGCTTGCCACACGAGACACGCGGTCAGCAATAGCATCAGCATATTGGTCTTATTTTCCTGCGAGTACCAAATGTGCGCCGGTGACAGTGCCATCAGCCCGGCGGCCAGGAAGGCGATGCGCGTATCGAACCACCGTCTGGCGAGGGCGAATACGACTGCCACCGAGGCGACGCCGCACAACAACGAGGGCAATCGGACAGCAACTTCGCTGTCGCCGAACACGTGGATCCACAGCCACAGAATCGAGGCGTACAGGGGAGGGTGCAGATCCTGCGTCAGCACCCAGCGCCCCGACTCGCCGCTCAAACCCACAGCCGTGTAAAACAATTCATCGTACCACAGGCTTTGGCTGAGATACGGCAGGCGCAGGAAAAATGCCCCCACGAGCAGGCCCAAAAGCCACACGTACGGGCGTCGTTGTTCCGGTCGGTCACTCGCGTCCGGAGCGACGGGTATGGCGGTGTGCGCATCGCGGCGCAATGCGGCCGCCGCAGGAACGCGCCGAAATCTTGGCTTTCTGCCTCGACCGGTGCTCATCAACGAGAACGTCGCGCGTGCCGGCGTCGGCCGCGCCGCGAAGAGCCTCCCGACGTTTGATCAGCTGCTGCCGCCCGAGCCGCCGCCCGCTTCGAGGCGAGCTGCGGCTGGTGCTGCAGTCCAGGCCGAGAACGTCCTGGGCCGGCTTCCGCCGGAGCGCCATCGAACGCCGCGGCAGTATGGCGTGCGCTCCATACCACCGCGAGGAACAATGTTACGCCGGCGATGATCGTAACCGGCAGGGCGATCGCTCGAACAAGTGGTTGGCTGAGGTCTGAGAGATACTGAATCCCCGCCGTCTGCTTGAGTGAGAAGTTGTACGCATCGGGGAACCGTATGTTGGCCCAGACGAGCGGCACGCGAAACACCAAGAACTGCAAACAACTGATGGCCCACAGCGGCGCCGCGACGCGTGCGGGTAAAGAAACGCTTGCCACCCCGGCAGCGGCAAGGACCGCAAGCAGCAGGGGGGCTTGGGAGGTTTGCACGACCATGGTCCTGGCGTCGTTGAGGAGGAGCCACGTGATGAGGCCGCCTGCGGCAAGCGACACCCCCGCGCACAGCGCGCGCGCGTCTGTATGCTGAATCCTCCGGGCCGCGCCGATTAACGCGACAGTGCCGATGAGCGGAACAGTCGGGAACCAAGCGTCGGTCGTTGCGCGCAAGAATGAATCGAAACCATGGGGTCCCCACAAACCGTCCATCAGGCCGATGAGAAAGACGCTTCCGCGGAAATACGATGCCATCAAGCGGAGTTGATTCGCCAACGTGACATCGTGCCAGGTGAAGTAGGGTGTTCTTGCCCACTGAACGGGAAAGTCGTGGCGCAACGCGAGGAACCAGAGCGCCATCACGATGGTGTATGCGCTCACCATTCGCCACGGGTATTGGCGGATGCCGAAGTACAGCACGCCCACGAAGAACGGCATCGTGTAGGCGATGGCACTCTGATGTGCCTGGAAAGCGGCCGCAAAGGTCAGGCCAGCAAGCACCTGCCAGTCGATGATCCACAGATACATGGCAGCGAAGACCAATGCTGCGGCGCATGCTTTCGGCCAGGTGTAGACGGCTGAATGCGTGAGTCCGGCGCAGAGCAGCACCATCCCCACGGCGGCCACGGCGCCCCCGCGGCCACCCCACCGGCTGGCCCACAGCCATGCCGCGGGCACGACGAGGGAGTTCGCGAGGAGGGTGGTGATCTGGAAGATCGGATACCCCATTGCGACGCTGAGAGCGGGAGCGGCCCACACGCCGAGCAATGCTGTCCGACCTGGGAGAACGGGCCATGATCCGTCGCGCATCCGGCCCACCCCTGCGGTGGCAATCTGCCAGTGTGCCTCCCAGTCCCACGCCCAGAAGGCTCCGCCATGGCAGCGTACCAACGCTTCTTGACCGAGCCAGCATAGCGCCACTAGCCCCCAGGCCCAGACCACCTCTTGCCGCAGGAACGCCGTAGGGCGCATCACCACCGCCAGCACCAGCGCCATGCCGGCAAGCACAGGCATCGCCGTCAGGCGCCAGCCGACGGCGATGCCGAACAATATCGCGGCACCTTGCACCACGGGCAAGAGGCAGAGTGCTAGCGCCGCCGCTTCGTCTGCGGCGCGCCCAGACCGCCGCAACACGCGAAACATCAGGCTGCTGAAGAACAGCAGTTGCGCAACGATGACCAGTAGAACCAGGAAGCTGAGCTGCATCGGTGCCACCAGTCGTTAGCATGCCCCCTCGCGCCTGTATATCGCCGCGTGTAGGAACCCGCGCGTGAGGCCGAGGACGGAACAGGCGCAGGTCCTTGCTAGCCGGCGGCGAGCGACCGAGGTACAAGAGGCGTCGTGAGGACTCTGGTCTGCTACATCTCCGGCCACGGCTTCGGGCATGCCGTGCGCGTCATGGAGGTGCTGCGCGCGCTCTGGCAGCGCCAGCCGGACCTGCGGGTGCTGGTGCGGACGGCGGTGCCGCGGTGGTTTCTGGACACGAAATTGTCCAATCCGTTCTTACACGAGGTCTGCCGGCTCGACGTCGGCGCGGTGCAAGCGGACAGTCTCTCCGTCGATGTCGACGCGACGTTGCGGGCGTATGCGGAGATCGACGCACGGAAGGAGGCGCTGATCACGGCCGAAGTGACCGCGATCGCACCGTACCGGCCAGACTGTATCCTTGCTGATATTCCGGCGCTGGCCTTCGACATCGCGCGTCGGCTCAACGTGCCCGGCATCGCGATGGCGAACTTCTCATGGGACTGGATTTACGCCGACTATGTTCGCGACAGCCCGGCCCACGCGGGCTTGGTGGAGAGTCTCCGGCAGTCGTACGGGAGTGCCACCTTGCTGTTGCGCTTGCCGTTTCACGGCGATCTTTCGGCGTTCCCGCGCATTCGGGATGTGCCGCTGGTGGCGCGCACGGCGCGACTCGACCGCGCGACGGTCTGCCGGCGCCTCGGCCTGCCGCTACACGATCGCCTCGTGCTGCTGTCGTTCGGCGGCATCGGCACTGCCTTGCGCACCGCGCCCGCGGCTCCGGCCGGCGTGACCTTTATCGTGACCGAAGGGGCGGTGGCCCGGACATCGGTACCGCCGCCGTGTCGGCTGGTGTCGAACGACAGCCTGAGAGCTGTCGCGGTGGGCCATGAAGATCTGGTCGCGGCGTGCGATGCGGTGATGACCAAGCCCGGCTATGGCACCGTTGCCGAATGCATCGCCAACGGCACGCCGATGATCTACACCGCACGCGGACGCTTTGCGGAATATGTCTTTCTGGTCGAGGGGATCAAGACGCACTTGCCGCACGCGTTCATCAGCCACAGCGATCTGTTCGCCGGCCGATGGCAGCCAGCGCTGGAGGAAATCTTCGACCAGCCGCGCCGGCCGCCGGCAGTTGCTACCAACGGTGCCGCGGTGGTTGCCGAGATCCTGCTCGACTACTGCACCGGCCGCCATGGCTAGGCGGCTTGGACTCCACACTCGTTCACGTTTGCGTCACCCGTTCGGAGCCGCTCCCAGCGACCCAACGGGGAGCGGTCCCGCCGAAAGGACGCTGGGCGCAGCCCGCTAGACGCTCGCGCACAGGAGCGCTACCCTCCGGGGCCATGGAAAAGCTGACGATCTACCACAACCCCCGCTGTTCCAAGAGCCGTGCGGCGCTGGCCATTCTGCAGGCGCACGAGTTTCCTCTGCGCGTGGTGGAGTACCTCAAGGAGCCTCTGTCTCGGACCGAACTCGCCGGCCTGCGCAAGAAGCTCGGTTTGCCGCCGGCGGAGTGGATTCGCCGGAACGAGCCGGAATTCAAGCAGGCAGGGCTCAGCGCGAACAGCCCGGAGGAACAACTGCTGGATGCGATGGCCAAGCACCCGATTCTCATCGAACGTCCCATCGTGGTAGGTGGGAACCGCGCCGTCGTCGGCCGGCCGCCGGAACGGGTGCTGGAAGTTGTCGAAGGCAAGTAGGGGGCAGCAGGAGCAGAGGGCGTGTGGACACCATTATTGTGACGGGTGGGGCGGGGTTCATCGGTGCGAACTTCGTCCGGTTGGCGCTGCGGGGTACCACGGCCCGCGTTGTGGTGGTCGACAAGCTCACCTATGCGGGCCATTTCGAGAGTCTCGAAGCGGTTAGTGTCGACCCGCGCTTTGTCTTCGTGCGGGCGGACATTGCGGACGGTACCGCCATGGACGATCTGTACCGCGCCCATCGCCCGACCTGGGTCGTCAATCTGGCGGCCGAATCACACGTCGATCGGTCGATCGATGGCCCTGGCGCCTTCGTCCAGACCAATACGGTCGGCACCTTTCAGTTGCTGGAAACCACGCGCCGCTTCCTGGCGGAGGTGGACGCGGCGCATCGCAGCCGCTTCCGCTTCCTGCACGTGTCGACCGACGAAGTCTACGGCAGTCTCGGGGCAACCGGTCTGTTCTCTGAAGATTCCGCCTACGCACCCAACTCGCCGTACGCGGCCTCCAAGGCGGCCGCCGACCATCTGGGTAAGGCGCTGCCCATTTACGGCGATGGCGGCAACATCCGCGACTGGCTGTTCGTCGAGGATCACGGCGAGGCCATACTTCTGGTCTTGCGGCGGGGCACCGTGGGCGAGCGCTACAACGTCGGGGCGCACAACGAGCGCACCAACCTCGAAGTCGTGGACCAGTTGTGTGCCGTGCTCGACGAGTTGTCGCCGGCGCGCGACAATCCGCCGCTGGCGGCGCGTCGCATCGAGCGCTACGCGAGCCTCAAGACGTTCGTCGCGGATCGGCCCGGTCACGACCGGCGCTACGCCATCGATGCGCAGAAGATCCGGAGGGAACTAGGGTGGACACCAACGCACGATTTCGCGTCGGGACTGCGACAGACGGTGCAATGGTATCTCGACAACCGCGAGTGGTGCGGCGCGGTGCAGGCTGGACGGTACGCGCGGCAACGGCTCGGCCTGTCGGTGCAACCCGGCAAGTCGTAAGGCCCGGCCGCCCGCCGCGGGCCGCCGCGAGGATCCCATTCGAGAGGTGACACGCCATGAAAGTTCT
>JAGDMS010000157.1 GCA_017860575.1 Deltaproteobacteria bacterium
CACGTCGGCATTGTTGGGTTCGCGGTCGAGAATGTGGCGGTAGGAGGCTTCCGCGTCTGCCAGGAGTGCCGGATCGACCTGCCCGGCTCGGTATTGCAACTCGGCGAGCCGCTTCCACGTGTCGAGGTCGTCCGGCGCGGCCGTGGCTTTCTTGGCCAGGTCGCGGATCGCCTGCTTGGTCTCTTCCGGTACGGCGATCGGCGGGTGCCCCTCCGGCAAGCTCCCGGCGTTTCCCCCCGTGGTTTGTGTGCTGCCCCGCCGAGCCACTGTCGCCGGGGTCTTGGGGTTGAGGGTGGCAACGAGCACCACTGCTCCGAGCGCGACCACCACGCCGCCGACGACGAGCAGGGGCGCATAGCGCTGCCACGGGAAGGAGTAGCCGCTGCCTGCTGACCTCCCGCCACCATGACGCGTGCCACATTCGGCGCAAAACTGCGCGTTCGCGAGAAGCTTCGCGCCGCACTTCGAACAGAATCGATTTGCCATTGAGAGACCTACTCCCGTCATGCCTTCCGCCGGGGGGCCGAGGCCGTTGTTCCCTCGGAATTTCCCGCAGTCGGGCTGGTTACGTCCCCACACCAAAAGTGTTCTCTTGATATCGGTTCCCCGCCCGGACTGCAACGTCGCACCGGCAACCCCAGGGCGCTGCTTAACCCTGGCGTCGAATATTCGCCGGCGGGTGCCGTCACTAGGAGGCGTGAGTCGAGCAGGACACCAATCATGCGCAGGCGGAGTCGAAGCGTGACGCCGGCCGAATCGGTTCACGCAAAAAGATGGCGGCGCTCCGCTGCTGCTGTTGGGAGCAGAATCGGCTATACTCCCCCAACTTCACCGAACGAGGAGAGATGAAGATGCGTTACTTCTACATGGTGGCAACCGGTGTCGGTCTGACCGCCACGGTGTTCAGCTCATGTACCTGCCATCAACAGGTCAGCCAAGCACCAAGCGTTGAGGAGGCCACGTGGCCCAGTGGCTTTCACGCTTCGGGACCGAAGATCACCCCACAGGTCCAGGTGCAAGCACCGGTCGCGACACCAACCGGAAAACCAAGCGGGGTCCTGTCCCAGTCCGGTGGTCCGACACCCACCCCGCCGGCGGACGTGCCGGCAAACTGGCCGCAGGAAGTGCCGATCTTCAAAGATGCCGCGCTCTCGCAAGTGCAGAACCTGGCCAACGACGCACACAACGTCGTCTTCAGTACGGCCGCCCCGGTGAAAGAGGTCTCGAGTTTCTACCGGGACAAGATGAAGACCGCCGGCTGGAAGGTCAGCGAGGAGTTCGAGCGTCCCAATCACGCGTTCATGAAATTCGAGAAGGGGGACATGGTTGCCAACGTGACCGTCGTCGAGGACGTCAGCCAGCCTGGCAAGCAGATCATCGCGATCATGTACGAGAAGGTGCAACCGCTGCCGTTTGACGAATTCTGAAGCGCCCGTCTACGAACGGCCGACGCTGCGCGCTGCGGGGCGGTTCGCGCAGGGCGCACCCTGTGGAATACCGTGACCTCACGATCCCTCGAACGCGCGGCGCCGTTCCGAGTCGCTGGCTACCCGGTGCGACCGGTCACTTTCGCCTTCGACCGCCTGCAAGTGCGCCTGCTGGTGATCGATCGCTTGGAGGATTACATCGACACGGAATCGTTGCTGCGTGATCCGCACGCGCCGGAGCCCCCCTACTGGGCGCACGTGTGGCCGGGGAGCCGCGCCCTGGCGCGGCGCATGGCCCGCGTCGAGTGTGTTGGGCGGCGCGTTGTCGACCTCGGCTGCGGGCTCGGCCTGGCGGGCATTGTGGCAGCGCTGCGCGGGGCGTCGGTGACGCTGGTCGATCACGCGGGGCCGAGCACGGAGTTTGCCCGCGCCAATGCCGCGCTCAATTGTTGCCGCGTCGCCGTCGTGCAGAGCGACATGCGTCAACCGGGCATCCGGGGAATGTTCGATTACTGTCTGGCTGCGGACGTCACGTACGATCCGACGTTGCAGTCCGCGCTCGCATCGTTCCTGCAGCGGCATCTCGCACCTGCCGGCCGGGCATGGTGCGCGGAGTCGGTACGCACCTTCGATCAGGGCTTCCGCCGCGCCTGCGCCGCCCACGGTCTGCAAGTAGCGGAATCTGAGGTACGCGAGTGGGACGAACAGCGCGAGGTGCCGGTGCGCCTCACCGACGTTTGCTGGGCTTGAGCGGGAATCGCCGCGCGCGACAGGGAAGACGTATTCGCCGCTAGAAAGGCTGGGTTCATGCGGACGCAGGCGCAACGCATCCGGGATTTGGTCAATGAGCATCGCCCCCTGGTTATGGGCGGGGTCTACGACGGCATTTCGACCCGCATCGCGACCCGCGTGGGTTTCGAGGTGCTGTTCATGGGCGGCTTCAGCGTGGCGGCGACGCTCCTTGGTGAGCCGGATTTTGGCTACCTGACGCAAACCGAGATGGCCGACACGGCCAGGCGCGTGTGCCGGCTGACGGATCGTCCATTATTGGTGGACGCGGATACCGGCTACGGCAATGCGCTCAACGTCGTGCGGACCGTCGAGCTGTTCCAGGCCGCCGGGGCCGCCGGCCTCTTTCTCGAGGATCAGGTGTGGCCGAAGCGCTGCGGCCACATGCGCGGCAAGCGTGTCGTCGAGCGCGCCGAATGGCTGACGAAGCTCCGTGCCGTGCTGGAGACGCGCGGCGAGCACGACCTGTTTCTGGTTGCGCGTACTGATGCCCGCGCCGCCATCAGTCTCGACGAGGCGATTGCCCGCGGGAAGGCGGCGCACGACCTGGGTGTCGATGCGGTCTTCATCGAAGCGCCGGAGTCGGTCGCGGAGCTGGAGCGGATCGGGCGGGCGATCCCGGGGCCCAAGGTCGCCAACATGCTGGAGCACGGGAAAACGCCGCTGCTGGCGCCGGGGGAGCTGCACCAGCTTGGTTTCGACCTCATCGTCACGCCGCTGGCCGCGCTGATGGCCAGCGCCAAGGCGGTGCAGGAGATCTACGCCTTGCTGCGCGCCGAAGGCTCGCTGCGCAACCATCTCGATCGCCTGATGCCGTTCGACGACTTCAACCAGTTGGTGGAACTCGACCGCCACTACCAGCTCGAAGCGCGCTTCAAGTCCGAGTGACCGATTGGCGCGCGGACGCGGGCGTGCGCCGGGCATTGACTCTTGCGACCAGATCACATACTAAACGTTCAGTATGTCGGCTGAACGCGTGGCGCGCGGGGACGCGCGCCGGGACCTCATGGACATCGCCATTGACTGCTTTGCCCGCTACGGGTTCCAGGCGACGTCGATCGACCGCATCGCGAAAGCCGCGGGCCTCACGAAAGGGGCGCTGTACTATCACTTCAAAGACAAGGAAGCGCTGCTGTTCGCGGCGGTGACCAAGCGGTTGAGCCAGTTCGAGCGGCGGGTGGTGACCGATCTCGCCGCCGTGCCGGATCCGGCAACGGCGCTGCGCGAAGTTGCGCGGGTCTGCCTGGATCACGCCACCAAGAGCAACCACCGCCGGATGATCGTGACCCTGATGGTCGAGGCGATCGATACCAACCCGCGCCTGGCGGCGGAGTTCCGCGCGATGATGCACCGCTTCCGCATGTTTCTGAAGCGTATCGTGCAGCGGGGACAGGACAGCGGCCAGTTTCGGGCTGACATTGCGGCCGGCGTCGCGGCCGAGGTCTTCACCGGTGCCATCATGGGTGCGGAGATCCAGTACTATCAGGATCCCCGCACGTTCAATCTGGCGGCCACGATCACCGCATTCATCGAGCAATTCATCAACTGGCTGTCGGCGCCGGCGCCGGGGTCTCCCCGGCCACTGCGTGCGCATCGAGCGGCCGAGCAGCGAAGCAGGAGGAAGTCGTCGTGATCAGTTTCCAACCATCGGAAGAGCAGCGGCTCATTGTGGATACCGTTGCGGCATTTGCGCGGGAGCGCATCCGGCCGTGTGCGCACGAGGCGGACGAAACCGGGGTCGTACCCGGCGACCTCATCGAGCAAGGATGGGCGCTGGGGTTGGTGCAGAGCGTCATTCCCGAAGCCTATGGCGGGTCCGGGGATGTGCGATCGGCGATCACCGGCGCCCTGGTGACCGAGGAGTTGGCATGGGGTGACCTGTCGATCGCACTCCACCTGTTGGCGCCGCGATTGGTGGCGTTCCCGGTTGTGGAGATGGGAACACCTGAACAGCGGGAACGCATCCTCCAGCCGTACACCGGGGCGCGATTCCGGTCGGGGTCGGCCGCCTTGGTGGAACCGCGCTGGGACTTCGATCCCGGTGAACTCGGCACCACGGCGAGTCGCGAGAACGGTTCGTATGTGCTCACCGGCTCGAAGTGTTTGGTGCCGCTCGGCGCCGATGCCGCGGACCTCCTGGTCTACGCCCGCCTCGCTGGCGCGGCGGGTAACGACGCGGTGGGTGCCTTCCTGATTGAGCCCGGAACGCCTGGCGTCAATATCGTTGAACGCGAACAGAACATGGGACTCAAGGCACTGGCCACGCACGCAATCGTCCTCGACCAGTGTCGGCTGCCGGCGGCGAACCGGCTCGGCGGCGAAGCCGGTTGCAACGTTTTACGACTGTGGAACCACTCGCGCGTGGGTCTGGCCGCCGCTGCGGTTGGTGTGGCGCGTGCGGCGTTCGAGTACGCGCGCGACTACGCCAAGGAGCGGCGTGCGTTCGGGGTGGCCATTGCGCAAAAGCAAGCGATCGCCTTCATGCTGGCCGAGATGGCTACCGAGATTGATGCTAGCCGACTGCTCTGTTGGGAAGCGGCCTGGAAGCTCGACCGGGGTGAGGACGCGACGCGCGAGGCCTGCCTGGCGAAGCAGTACGCCGCCAACATGGTGCTCACGGTCACCGACCACGCCGTTCAGATCCTCGGTGGGCATGGCTACATCCGCGAGCACCCGGTTGAACGCTGGCTGCGGAACGGCCGCGGCTTCGCCGTCTTCGAAGGCCTGATCATGGTGTGAGGGTAATCTGAAGTGAACCTGGTAGTCGACAGTCGAGAGTTGGCCTCCTCCCGTTCTGAAAACCTCGATGGAGGTCTCATTGCAATGAATGTGGCAACACAGCGCCCTGCGCGCAGTCCAGCGCAACGCTCAACTGTCGACTGTTGACGGTCGACTGGAAAAACCAAGGAGAACAGTCGGAGGAACCAATGATCGATTTCGAAATGCCGCCGGACATTGAGAGCACGCGGCAGATGATTCACATGGTCGCCGAAACGGTGATGCGGCCGATCGCACGTGAGTTCGACGAGCGCGAGCACGAGAAACCCTGGGACTATTACAATCTGATGTGGGCGGCGTCGCAGACCTCGAATCCCGTGACGTTCGGCGGCGGAAAGCCCAGCGCTCCGCAGTCTGCCCGCCACCTGACGTCGGTGGTCACTGTCGAGGAGCTGTCCTGGGGGGACGCCGGGCTATATATCTCCACTCCCAGTCCCGGCCTGGGCGGGACGGCGGTGCTCGCCGCGGGAACTCCAGAGCAGCGTGAACGATTCCTCAGCCGCTTCCGGGAGGGCAGCCCCAAATGGGCGGCCATGGCCATTACCGAGCCGGGTTGCGGTTCGGATTCGGCGGCAATCACGACGACCGCCGTGCGCGACGGCGACCAATGGGTCCTCAACGGTACCAAGATCTTCGTGACCAGCGGCTTGATGGCGGCGGAGAAATCGGACGGCTTCGTTGTCGTGTGGGCGACCGTCGACAAGTCGGCCGGACGTGCGGGGATCAAGGCGTTCGTGGTGAACAGCGGAACGCCCGGGATGTCCGTCACCAAGGTAGAGAAGAAGCTGGGGATCCGTGCTTCGGACACGGCGATGATCGTGTTCGAGGACTGTCGCATCCCGCTCGACAACCTCCTTGGCAGTCCCGAGGTCAAGGCCGCCCCGGAGGGATTCAAAGGGGCTATGGCGACGTTCGATGCCAGCCGTCCGACGGTGGCTGCGAGCGCCATCGGCATCGGCCGGGCGGCGCTGGACTTCGTGCGCGAGAGCTTCGACAAGGCGGGTATCAAGATCCGCTACGGTGTGCCGCCGAGCAAATTGACCGCCGCCGAGCGCGACTTCATGGACATGGAAGCCAACCTGCAGGCCGCACGGCTGCTCACCTGGCGTGCCAGCTGGATGATGGATCAGGGGATGCGCAACAACCTGGAAGCCTCGATGGCCAAGGCGAAGGCGGGGTTGGCGGTGACGCAGGTCACGCAGAAAGCGGTCGAACTCCTGGGCCCGCTGGGGTACTCTCGCAAGCATCTGCTGGAGAAGTGGATGCGTGATGCCAAGATCAACGACATCTTCGAGGGCACGCAGCAGATCAATCTTCTTATCATCGCGCGCCGCATTCTCGGCTACTCGAGTAAGGAGCTGAATTGAGCCGCTCGAGGGGCGGCCGGCGGGCATGTCGCGACTGACGTCATACGCGGGCAAGAGCGCGCTGATTACCGGCGCCTCGAGCGGCATCGGACGGCTGCTGGCGCTCCGCTTGTCGCGGGCCGGCGCGCGTGTGGCGCTGGTGGCACGGCGGGAATCGGAACTGCGCAACGTGGCGCGCGAGATCGAGAGCGGTGGCGGCGAGGTGCTGGTGCTCCCGTGCGATGTGGCCGACCGTGCCGAGGTGTTCGCATGTGCCGCGCGTGCCGTCGCCCGCCTCGGCGACGTCGACATCCTGGTCAACAACGCCGGCTACGGACATCACCGACCGTTTCTCGATTGGGAACTCGACGACATGGAGCGCATGCTGCGGGTCAACTTCCTCGGCACGTTGTATTGGACGAAGGCGCTCCTGCCGCAGATGGTCGAACGGGGCGCTGGGTGGCTGGTGTTCGTTGCCTCTGTCGCCGGCAAGCTGGCCGTGCCCGATGAGAGCGCGTACGTCGCATCGAAGTTTGCGATGGTGGGATTGGCGGAGACCCTGTCCATCGAGCTGGAGGATCACGGCGTCCACGTGCTCACCGTGTGTCCCGGTACCGTCAATACGCCGTTCTTTGACAGCGAGGCGCTGGAGCGGATGCCGCCAGTGGCGCGGCGGATGATGATCGATCCCGATACCGTGGTGACGGCGACTCTCGATGCGTTGGCGCGGGGCCACCACGAGATCACGGTGCCCCGAATGATCGGCGCCGGCTACGTCGTTCGCGCCGTCGCCCCGGCGTTCATGCGCCGCAGAACGAAGCGCACCACCATTGGGGCGGTGGCACAGCGCCGCACGTCGTCCTGAATGCTCCCCGCTGCGGGAGCCTTGAAATATCGAACCCGCACCCTTCGGGGGGGCCCAACAGGCGGGATCTTCTCGGGGGAACGATATTTGACTTTTGAAAACGGCAAGACCACCGTTCGCCGTGAGGAGCCGCCTTGTTCGAGCGGCCCCCTCGAAGGGCGCCCGCCCCGCAAGGAGGTCGATGATGCTTGGGAACTACGAAGCGTTTGAGGTCGAAATCGAGACGCACGTTGCCACCGTGTGGATGAGCAATCCGGCGCGGGGCAACGCCATGGGGCCGGCGTTTTGGAAGGAGCTCCCGGTCGTGATGCACGCGCTGGATGGCCACCCGGACATCCGCGCTGTCGTGTTGGCAGCGCGTGGTCCGCACTTCACGGTGGGCCTCGACCTGAAGGCTATGGCGCACGTGTTGCTCGGTACGGTTGCCGGGAGGGGGGCCGCGGCGCGCCTGCCAGTCCTGGAGCAGATCAAGGAATTCCAGCGTGCGGTCACCGATGTGGCACGCTGCCGCAAGCCCGTGATCGCCGCCATCCACGGCTACTGTCTCGGCGGGGGCATCGACCTGATCACTGCATGTGATATCCGTGTGGCGGCGGCAGATGCGGTATTCTCGGTGCGTGAAACACGGATCGCAATCGTGGCCGACGTTGGCACGTTGCAGCGCCTGCCGGCGATCATCGGCAAAGGCCACGTTGCCGAGCTGGTCTATTCCGGTGACGACGTATCCGCCCAGCGGGCCAAGGAGATCCACCTGGTCAACGACGTGTACGCGGACCAGGCGGCCACCGTGCAGGCGGCGCGCGCGCTCGCGGCGCGCATCGCCGAGAACTCCCCGTTGGCCGTGAGCGGTGCCAAGCAGGTGATGGCCTTCTGTGAGGGCAAGAGCGTTGAAGACGGTCTCGAGTACGTGGCGCTCTGGAACGCCGCCTTCATCGAAAGTGCCGACCTCATGGAAGCCATGCAGGCGTTCGCCGAGAAACGTAAGGCCACCTTCACGGGGAAATGATCACATGATGCATATCGCAGATCGCTGGAGCGATACGCGATATGCCATAGACGATCTCCTTTTTCTTCTGGCCTCTCAGCGCTAGCATGCTGCCTGGGCGAGGTATGGCTGGGAGGGTGGTAGCACACACGGCAGGGGCGCCGACCGGTAGGGGTGAGAACCCGCCACCTCGAACGAAGCGGCGTCCGTCACGCCGCCGCTCGCGCCGGCCGGATCGCCGCTGGCTGGTATGGGCCGCGCTTGCCGCGGAGGCCGGTGCGTTGCTGGCCGCTGCCGTGGTCGCGGAGGTGGCGCTCCTCGGTGCGGGCGTGACCGGGCTGACGGAAGTGGGGTTCGTGCCACGGTTGCTACCATTTGTCGGTGTGGTGCTGCTGCTCGGTGTGCTCACGGCGGTATTTCTCTGGCTGTGGTTCCACCTCCATGGTTGGCTGCGACCATTCGGCATCCTCTGGCCCGCGGCCGCCGCATTGGTGCCGGCGGCTGGCGCCGTCTGGTATGCGCAGTCTCCTGCGTTCACGCGCGCGGCGACCAGCTTGCGCACACTCGTGGGCGGAAGCGCCGAAGCTGAGCGCGTCGCGATCGAGCACCAGGTCTACGCTGCCTACCGCCGGACGGATCTTGCCCAGATGTTGCGGGTGCTGGAGCGGGCGCGCGTCTATGAGCCTACGGTGCGTGAAGCCGCGGCGGCTTTTGGTGTCGACCCCGAGGTGCTGATGGGCGTCGGTGCAGCCGAATCCGCCTTTTACCCACGCGACAGCGCCGATGGCGGACGCGGCTTGTTTCAGATCACTGCGCCGCCAGGTGTGGCGACGGCGGCGGCGCGCGCGCGGTTGGGTGCGGACCTTCTCGACCCGCTCAATCAACGCCATAATGCCTTCGTGGCTGCGGCCACGCTCCGCCATTACCTCGCCGAGATGCGCGGCGATCTGTTCCTTGGGTTGCTGGCTTACAACATCGGTCCCCGCAATGGCGGGCTGCGCTCGATCATGCAGCAATACGGCGCCCGCGACTTCATTACCATCCAGCCATATTTGCAGCATCTGCCGCGTGATTATCCGATCCGCGTCTTGTGCGCCGCCTTGGCCTACCGCCTCTGGCATCAGCAGGGTCGGCTGCCGCGGTATGAGGAAGGCGACAATGCGATTCGGGTGCAAAGCATTGGCATCCCGGGGTTACGCGTGGTCACATCGCTTCGCGCAGCGTCTCGGTGAGGCGCCGGCGTTATGCGACGCACGGCGTGTGGGCTTGCGGGCGTGACGGCCTGAAGGGGAGCGTCTCTGGGACGCCCAAGCCCTCACGCCCGCATGCCCCCAGGCCCAGGCGAAGTGCAAGGACGCCAACGCCGGGCGGTGCTGCTACGCCACCACCAGGACGCCCGAGCCCTGGATCCGGTCGTGCTTGAGGTCCTGCAGTGCACGGTTTGCGTCGGCGAGCGGATATGAAATCGTCCGCGGTCGGATCGGAATTTCGGCAGCGATGCGCAGCAATTCCTCCCCGTCGGCTCGGGTGTTGGCCGTCACGCTACGCAGATTCTTCTCCCGGAAGAGGTGGCGTTCATAGTTGAGGCTGGGGATATCGCTCAGGTAAATGCCGGCCAAAGCCAAGGTGCCGCCCTGGTCCAAGGCTTCGAGAGCAGGCAACACCAGATCTCCCGCGGGGGCGAACAGGATGGCGCTGTCGAGCTTCTCCGGCGGCGTGTCGTCGGCCGCACCCGCCCACGCGGCGCCCAGCTCGCAGGCCAGGGCACGATGCGGCAGGTCACGGGTCATCACATAGACGGTGCAGCCGAGGTGCCGGGCCACCTGAATCGCGATATGAGCCGACGACCCGAACCCGTAAAGCCCCAGACGGCAGCCCGGCCGTACCTCGGCGCGGCGCAAGGCGCGATAGCCGATGATGCCAGCGCAGAGCAGCGGCGTGGCCGTCGCTACGCCCAGCGCCGGCGGGATGGCGTAGGCGAAGTCCTCGCGCACCACGGCGTACTCGGCGTAGCCCCCGTTCTCGTGCCAGCCACTGAAGCGAGCGTGCGGGCAAAGGTTCTCTTTGCCCTGGCGACAGGAGCGGCACTCCCCACAAGTGTAGCGCAGCCAGGCGATGCCGACGCGGTCGCCGGGGCGGAAGCGCCGCGCCCGCGGTCCGCACCGGTCGACGATGCCGACCACTTGGTGGCCCGGCACGATGTGCGGGACTTGCGGTGGGAGCTCGCCTTCGACGACGTGGAGATCGGTACGGCAGATGCCGCACGCCTCCACACGCACCAACACCTCATTGTCCTGCGGTGCCGGAATGGGGAGGTCTTCGAGTTGCAGCGGCGCGCTATCGACGGGAGCCGGACGGGAGAGCGTCAGCGCCTTCATGTAAGACTCCAGACTCCAGACTCCAGAGATCAGACTCCAGACATTGGACCTTGGACTTTGGACATTGGACTCTTCATCCTGCTCCGATCAGAAGCGCGACGACCATGGCAACGGTCAGGGCGATCATGATCGCAGACCCGCTCCAGGCGATGATGTTGTAGGTGCGCGAGTTCACGTACTTGCCCATCAGATCGCGCCGATTCACCAGCAGGAGGATGAAGATGAGGACGAACGGCAGCAGGATTCCATTGAGCACCTGGGACAGGTACATGACCGCGAGGAGCGGGAAGTTCGGAATGAGAATGAAGGCGGATCCCAGGACGATCAGCGCGGTATAGAGCCCGAAAAACTGCGGCGCGTCGCGGAACTTGTTGTCGATGCCGGTCTCCCAGCCGAAGCCTTCACAGACGTAATAGGCGGTGGAGAGCGGCAGCACGGAGGCGGCGAACAGGGAGGCGTTGAACAACCCGAATGCGAACAGACCGGCGCAGTACTTCCCGGCCAACGGCGCGAGGGCCAGGGCGGCGTCCTGCGCCGTCTCGATTACGATGTGCTGCTGATACAAGGTTGCGGCGCATGCCACCATGATGAACATCGCCACCACCACGGCCACGATGCACCCGATGATGACGTCGTACTGGGAATACCGGTAGTTTTCGGGTTTCACCCCTTTCTCGACCACGGCGGCCTGCAGGTAAAACTGCATCCACGGGGCGATCGTGGTCCCGACCACGCCGATCAACATCACCAGGTAACTGCTGCGCCAGCTGAAGCTCGGTACGACCATGCTGGTCAGGACCGGCATCCACGAGGGGTGCGCCAGGAACCCGGAAATGACGTAGGCCACATAAAAGAGGCAAGCGACCAAGAACACGTTTTCCACGCGCCGGTACGTGCCGTACACGATCAGCCACCACACAAACAGCGCGGCGGCCGGTATTGACAGGTATTTGCTGACGCCGAAGATTTCCAGCGCCGCGGCCACACCGGCAAACTCCGCCACCGTGTTGGCCAAATTGGCAAACAGCAGGGCGACCATGACATAGAAGGTTACCTTGACCCCGTACTGC
>JAGDMS010000368.1 GCA_017860575.1 Deltaproteobacteria bacterium
CATCTTCGCGGTCGAGTGGCAGCCGGACAGGGTCGTCTGGTATCTCGACGGGACGCCGTATTTCACCGCGACGCCGAACGACGCGTTCCTCCAAGGCAAGCAGTGGGTGTTCAATCACCCGTTCTTCATGCTGCTGAACGTGGCAGTGGGCGGCAGCTTCGGCGGCCCGGTCGGTCCCGACACGACCTTCCCGCAGAAGACCTGGGTCGACTATGTGCGCCTCTACCAGGCCAAGCCGACCATCGTGCAGTTCGACGCCGCGTTCGACGATGCCTTCTCGGGCTGGCAGAAGGTCACCGTCCCATACGCGGCCTTCAAGGGCCCGAAAGGCAAGATACTGGACGTCACCGCCATCCGGCGCCTCGGCTTCGAGGTGCCAGGTGGCATGCGCGATTCATTGCTGATCGACCAGATTCGCCTGACCTGCCCGAGCGAAGTGACGGTGACCAGCACGGCCGACGCCGGCGGAGGATCGCTGCGCGCGGCGCTGGGCAACGTGTGCGCCGATGGCACTGTCCGCTTCGCGACCGCGCTCGCCGGACAGACGGTCACGCTGCTATCCGGACCGCTGACCCTCGGCAGGAACGTGACGGTCGACGGCTCCGCAGCCCCCGGTGTGACGATCAGCGGCAACAACACGGACCGTGTGTTCATCGTCAACGCGGGCACGGCCGCGACGCTGCGCAACCTGACCGTCGCCGATGGCTACGGCTGGCAGTTCGCGGGCGGCATTCTCAACAACGGCGCGCTGACGCTGGACCATGCTGCCGTCACCCGGAACACTATGGCGACCAACGCCGGAGATTTCTGGCAAGGCGGCGGCGGGATCTACAACGGCGACGGGGCAGCGCTCAACCTGATCGACAGCAGTGTGACGAACAACCAAGCCGGATGGTCCGGCGGCGGCATCTACTCGTTCTTCAATTCGACCACCAGCATCGCCCGCAGCACGATCAGCGGCAATGTTTCCGGTGACGTCGGCGGCGGCATCCGCTCGCTCGCCAACGTGACCATCGCCAACAGCACGATCAGCGGCAATACTTCGACCGGCTGGCACGGCGGGGCGATCTTCCATACCGACGGCGCGATGGAGATTTCCAGCTCGACGATCGCCGACAATATCGGCCCGGACTGGGCGCCGTCGACGATCTTCATTGGCGAGTATGGTTCGGTCGTCGCGAGCCTCAAGCTGACCAACACCATCGTCACGGGAAACCGATGGTACGCCTGCGAGCAGTACGCGAGTGGAGGCGCGGTCAGCCTCGTTTCGGACGGCCACAACCTGGTTCAGGATGCCAGCTGCAGCCCGGTTGCCAGCGACCTTGTCACCGGGAACGCCATGATTGGCCCGCTGGCCGGTAACGGCGGCCCGACGCTAACTCACGCATTGCTGTCGGGGAGTCCGGCGATTGATGCTGCGGATGGCACGGCCTGTCCGGCGACAGACCAGCGCGGCACGGCTCGGCCGCAGGGCACGCAGTGTGACATTGGATCCTATGAGTCAACAATCCCCTAGATTCGTCTTTGACGTGCTGTAGAAGACGGCTGGATATCTTCCTCGGGAAGATCGACCTCCTCTCGCGGACGGCAAGGCAATGGGTCCGGCAAGACAGGTGTGCGACGGTGATCCGGGGAACGACGCAGCGCATACGGGATAGGGGATACCGCGAGACCTGGCGCCAGCCCATGAAGACCGGTCGCTGGCGGGCTCGAAGCGCGCAATAGGACCAGCCATCTTGCTTGTGCGCCGGGCGCGCGCCGGTACAGCGCGCCGGCCCGCCATTTTTTGGACGCAGCGATAGAGCACGCTTTCGCTCGGACGGCGCGGCCGATACCGCGCCGCTGCGCGCTCCCCGGCCCTGCACTCGGCCCCCATCCCTGCCCCCTCTGCCCCGCGTTGCAGCGTTGAGGATCAGGGTGGGCGGCACGATGTTCCGGCCGCCATTGGCCACAGGGACTACATCGTGCGGCTGAGGTAGTACGTTGGCTGAGTGCCCGGCGGCGTTGTGGGATCGCCTGGCGTGGGTAGCCTCGTCAATGGCCGCTTAGCGGAAGATTCCGTGGCGGGCGCGAACGGCTGGAGTTGGCCGTTATGAATAGCTATTCATAAAGCAGAGGATTTTTAGCTCGGCGACGCGGCGGACGATTCTCGGTGACGGCCACCGTGGCTGATCGCCGCGACGGTGGGCTAAAAATCGCGTGTACTAAGCCGCTCCACAGGCGGTAGGGCTATGGGAATTGAATGAGGGCAAGCGGACGGATGGGGATCGGCGCGAGGTCGGTTGGTGCTGCGCAGACGATGTCACGGCGGTGATCGGCCTGAGGATCGCGGTTGGCGCTCGGGTTTCGTACGCGCTGGGATGTCGAAATGCGCGCGGTCTTGGGGAACGGCGCCAAGGCACGCAGAACTGCCGGGGCCGTCGGAAACGCAGCGGACGATGGCAAGCGCTGATGGGACAGACTGCGGGGCATCACGAAGTGTCCGGCGGGCGCGCGCGTGAGGGTGCAGCGACGGGGAAGGTGTCGGTCACCAGCATGTGTCCCGTGCCGCAGCACGGGCAGACGCGTAGGGATTGGCCGGTGAGCTTCTGGTACTGGTCGCGGTAGTCCGCCGGCGGCGCGGGTGGCTCGACGCTTGGCGGGGGCTGGTGCAACAGTTGGCGGCAGTGGGCGAGTTTGGTCTCGCGGTAGCGGTTGGCCAGAAAGCCGTAATGGCGGATGTGTTGAAACCCGGCCGGGGGAACATGCAAGAGGAAGCGGCGAATGAATTCGTCGGCGGCGACGGTCATGGTCTTCTTCGCCGCACCGTGTTGATAGTCCTTCCAGAGAAAGGAGACGCGGCCGTCGCTGAAACTCACCAGGCGGTTGTTGGAGATCGCCACGCGATGGGTGTAGCGGGCGAGATAGTCGAGGACATGATGGGCGCCACCGAAGGGCGGCTTGGCATACACCACCCACTCGGCTTGCCTGGCCGGAGCGAGATAGGCAGCGAAGGCGCGGGCGTCGCGCAAAGGTTCGAGCTGAGAATAGAAGTGAAGCTCGCCGGCACGGAACGCGCGGTGCAGCTGTTCGAGGAACAGCCGGCGGAAGAGCCGGGACAGCACCCGCACCGGCAAGAAGAAACCGGGGCGGCAAGCGATCCAATGCTCGCCATCGGGGGCGAGGCCCCCGCCCGCCACCACGCAGTGCACATGCGGATGGTGCAGTAGCTGCTGACCCCAGGTATGCAGGATGGAGATGAAGCCGATCTCGGCGCCCAGGTGTTCGGGATCGGCAGCGATGGTGCGCAACGTCTCGGCGCTGGCGTGGAAGAGCAGATCGTAGAGCAGTGTCTTGTTCTGGTAGGCGATGGCAGCGATCGGCTCGGGGACGGTAAAGACGACGTGGAAATACTCGACCCCGTGCAGCAACTCGGCCTGGCGATCTTCGAGCCACTGCGCGCGGGCAAGCGACTGGCACTTGGGGCAGGTGCGATGGCGACAACTGTTGTAGGTGATGCGCTGATGGCCGCAGCTGTCGCATTGCTCGACATGGCCACCGAGGGCGGCGGTGCGACAGCGTTCAATGGCGCTCATGGCGCGCAACTGCCCCCGGCCGAGCGACGCGGCGTGCGTCTGCCGGTAAGCGGGCCCGCAGTGGCGGAACACGTCCGCCACTTCGAGGGGCGCGGCGGCCACCGCTGGCGATCAGAAATGGGCCGGCGGGGTGGGCGGCGGTGGCGTGGGTATGGGCCGGGGCAACAAGTCGAAGGGGCTGGTGGTCGCGCACACCGTGGTGGTCGCCACCTTCAAGTAGCGTGCGGTGGTGGCGAGGCTGCGATGCCCCATCAGCAGTTGGATCGTGCGCACGTCGGTACCGGCTTCGAGCAAGTGGGAGGCGAAGCCGTGCCGCAGCGAGTGCGGCGTGATCGGTTTTTTGATTCCGGATACGCGGCGGGCTCTTTGGCAGGCTTGCTCCACCGCCGATCTCGTGATCGGTTGGTCTGGCATATCCCCCGGGAACAGCCACACCTTGGGATGCGTGACCTTCCAGTAAGCACGCAGGATCTCGAGCAGCTGCGGCGAGAGCATGACGTAACGATCCTTCTGCCCTTTGCCCTGTTCGACGCGCAGCATCATGCGCCCACTGTCGATATCGGTGGGCTTGAGCCGCGTGGCCTCCGAAATCCGCAGTCCCGCCGCGTAGGCCGTCATCAGAATAGTGCGGTGTTTGAGGCTGGCAATTGATTCCAGGAAGTGGAGGACTTCCTCGCGGCTCAGGATCACCGGCAAGATGTACGGTTTCTTCGGCAGCGGGATCTCCGCGTCGACCCATGTGCGCTTGAGCGTCACCTTGTACAGAAAGCGCAGCGCCGAGGCGATGATGGAAAGACTCCCCGGGGCGAGTTTGCGCTCGTTGGTCACATACACCTGATAGGCGCGAATCTCTTCGGGGCCGACGACTTCGGGCGACCGTTGACAGTATTTGGCAAAGCTGGAGACCTGCTGCAGATACGCGAGCTGCGTGTTTGGAGAAAGATTGCGGATCTCCATGTCCTCGGTCATGCGTTGGCGTAGCGGTGTCATGGCAAACCTCC
>JAGDMS010000158.1 GCA_017860575.1 Deltaproteobacteria bacterium
GTGGGGGACGCTCTTCGGCGGCGCGACCTGGGTGCACTCGTTGGTCAGCCGCTCTCCCGCGAGTACGGGCACGGTGATGCTGAGTGTGCTGCCGTTCCTGATGGGTTTTGAGCTGGTCCTGCAGGCCATCATCCTGGAAATCCGCGAGACGCCGCGCTAACGACCACAGGCAAGACGCACCGATGGTAGAGGCAAGCACGGCGGCAGCAGATCCACACCGTGGAGTATCAGTGCAGGAGGGACATCCCGCGACTCCCACGCCGCCGAGCGCAGGCACACTCTCCTGGCTGCGGCTGCTCGCGGCACTGATCGCCGTGAGCGCGTGCGGCGTGGCGCAATGGTACATCCGCGCGAAGAGCGACTGGTCGACCGCCACTCTCGTACTGGTGGGCGGCAGCATTGCCGCGGCCGTGCTGCTGGGCCGCCCGGCCGCGCGGTTCCCCGGCGCGGGGCGGCGCACCCGTGCGGCAACGGGTTTGGGCAAATGGTTGGCGGGAACCGGCGCCGGCCTCGGCGTGGCGCTGGGCGTCTACGCCACCAGCTTGCTCGCGACCCGATGGGGGAAAGCGTTCGACACCGCAGCCCCCCTCGTGGTGCTTGGCTGGGTCGTCTGCACTGCGGCGTTGACGGGTTGGAAGCGGGCCGCACCGGACCCGAGCTTGCGGCTCGCGCGCTGGGAGATCGGTCTGCTGATCGCGATTGTTGCGCTCGGATTCTTCCTGCGATTTCATCGCTACAGCTACTTTCCGCCGCCGGATGGGGTGGCAGCCGTCGAGGAGCCCCAGGAGGGACAAGGCGCCTATCACATCTGGCATGACGGGGCGCGGCCGTGGGAGTTTCTGGGAGACCGGTGGCTGCCGGTGCCGTTCTACGCGACACTCGGCGTGTCACTGACCAGCGTGCGCATTCCATTCACGCTCATCAGCGGCCTTACCGTGCTAGCGTTGTACTTGCTGTTACGGCAACTGGTCGCACGCCCCGCGGCGCTACTGAGCACGGCTTTGTTTGCGGTCTGTCACTGGCATCTGATGTACGCCCGCATCGCGCACAACATCTTCGCCACCACGTTATTGGTGGTCGTTGTGCTGGCGCTGTGTGTCCGCGTCCACCGCCGCGGCGGCCTGGCACCGTACCCGTGGATCGGGTTTCTTTGCGGTTATACGCTGTATACCTATGCCGGCTACCGCGGCACGACGCTATTTGTTGGGCTGTTCCTTGGCCTCAGTTTCGTCGCGCACCTCTGGCAATGGCGGCATACGGAAGACGCCGAGGCGCGGGCGGCCGCGGCGGATGTTGTCCGCACCCAGGCCTCCGGGCTGGCGTGGTGCGTGCTGGCATTCGTGCTCACGGTCTTGCCTCTGTTTTCGTTGCTGCGCGAGAACCCGGCCTATTACTTCGAAGCCGCGAACCGTTCGCTCATCGATCGCGACTACTACACCTCGGACCTCCGTGCGGCGGCAGCGCAGCGCCTGTCCCGCCTGGGGGCGACAGCCCTCATCTTCAACCATGTCGGCGATGACTCACCCACGTTCAATCTGCCGAACGAGCCCATGCTGGACCCGGTCACCGGTACGTTGTTCGTGCTGGCGTTGGCGTACACCATCATCTGGGGCCGCCATCGCTTCCAGGGCTATTTCGCGTTCACCTTCCTCGCTCTGCTGATCTTGGGCACGACGTTCGTGCACAACCTCGACGTCCGCCGCTTGCAGGGCATCATCCCGCTGATCTTCGTGTTGATTGCATTCTTCGTCGACCGGGTGTGGCAGGTCACCGTCATGAGGCTGAGGCGCGCCGGCCAGATGACCATGGCGGTGCTGGCAACTGCGGTGGTGGCGATGTCACTGTCTCACAGCTACGACGTGTACTTCCGGCGTCGCATCAACAACCAGAACGTCCGCCGCACATTTCAGACGTACTACACGGTGGCAAACCGGTACCTGCAGACCCTACCGGACGACGCCTACCTGTATTTTGTCTCGGACGCGATCAACTTCTTCGAGCCCAACGACTTGGCTTGGCTGCGCGGCGAGCGGGTCCCCGGCACGGCAACGACGGACTTGATGCCTGTCTTTTACGGACAGCCTGGCCCGTGGGCAGGCCGCGATTTGCGTGTGCTGATCCAGGAGCCGTACGACCGGCAGGACATTGCTGGACTACTGCAACAGCGTTTTCTGGGAACTAAATGTGAAGCCAGCGAACGGCCGGATGATCCGCCCAACCTTTGGATGACCGCGTGCCGCGTCCCCGAGCATAGCGCTCCTCGGACGTATCAGGGGGGCGTGCAAGCACGATACTATCACGGCGCGGAGACTGCGCCGTATCTGGAACGAATGGAACCGGCGATCAGTTTTGCCTTCGCGCCGCCGAACTGCGGATCATTCCCCGGTGCCGATGAGTTTCCCTGCCGCGCGGAATGGGAAGGGACGTGGAACGTGACGAAGCCGGGAACCTATGTGATCACGGCGGAGGTCCGCGATGGGCAGGTCCAAGCGAGCATCGATGACCGACCTGTGAGCGGCGCGGTTACGCTCGCGTCGGGCCCACACGTTGTGCGCGTCAGCGCGCGGCTGAAGCGCGGGGACCAGAACGGTGTCCGTCTCCGCTGGCGTCTCGCGGAGAACCAGCAACCCGAGTTGGTCCCGTTCGCGTCATTTGAGGGGGCGGCCAACCTGAAATGACCGGATACCGGCACGCAAGCGGAAGGCGAAGGCCCCGGCCTCCGGCGAACTCCTGACACGAAAGGCCGCAAGCAGTGAAACGTGAACTGTGTCCCACGAGCACCTCGGATGCGCCGTGGTGGGGGTAGGACGGCATGACTGAGATGTCCCTGCGTGGGATCAAGACAGGACTGTGGCTCCTGATATTCTTGCTCCCTCTGGCCCTCCGCACTGCTCCTTCCCCTCCCCGGCAGCATCCCCTCTCACGGGAGACAGAGGCACTAGGCTTGGTAATTGTGTTAATGATCGCCATCGCGCTCCGCGTGGTGAACTTGCTCACCGAGCCTTTGTTCTTCCTGCAAGATGAGACCTTGTTTGCGTACACGCAGGACTGGCGACCAGAGCACGGAGAACTGTTCGGGTACAGCCTGATTCAGCACTGGCCTTGGGGATGGTGGCCGGAAGTGTTCGGATTTGGACCGGGGTCCTTGCCGAACTTCCTCTTCTTGATTCACTGGTTGCCCCTCAAGGTCGAATTTAGCTTTCGTGCCTTACGGATGGGTACCGCCATCACGGGAGTGGCGGCCGTGCTCATGGTCTGGATATGGGTGCGCCGCTGGTGGGACAACCAGATGGCCCTGCTCGCCGCGCTGTTTCTCGCCATCCAGCTTGAGCATGTATACTGGAGTCGGGTAGCCCTTCCCAATATTGACGCTCCCCTCCACGGAGCAGCGGTGCTGTGGGCATTGGCATGGGCATTGGAAACCCAATCGCAACGAGCCTGGGCCGTTCTGGGAACTCTCTTGGGATTGACCTTCTATCTGTACATGGGCACCAAGCTGAACCTAGTCGCGGCGGGAGTGGTGCTGGCTGGATTGTGGCTCACCCGCCTAGCGACCGTGCCCCTGCGCCGGGTTGCCCTGATGGCCTGCTTCTGCGGGCTGGTCATGGCCCCCGCACTGTGGGCAATTCACCAGGACTCCCAGCGCTGGTATCTTGATCACGCCGGGCGGTTGGATTGGCGCATCCTTAACGCCCTTGCGCAGGGCAACGGAACCGAGGTTCTCCGCTTGGGGCGAGAAGCATGGGAAACGTCCGTCGGCTACTTTCTCGACCAACCCCAACTGGTCAACTTGATCTGGGTTGGGATTGCGATGGCGTTGTGGCGCATCCGAGACCGGCGTTATTTTACCGTGCTGATCTGGCTTGCAGTAACCTTTGGCGTGGCAAGCATTGCGATTGGCTGGCGCAACGCGCGCCTAATTAATATCCAACCTGCGTTCGCGGTCCTTGCCGCCCTGGGGGTGGATCAACTGTTGCGCTGGCCGAGAACTAAGCTGGTCGCGCTGGGGATACTGGTCGTGGTCACGGTCGAGGCATGGACGGGACAATTTGCGTGGCGCGCAAACCGGTGGCGCAACGCGACCGCAGAACTCTGTACATTCATCTGGACGCTCCCCCTGCCGGCCACCTTATACACGCTTGGAACCGGGATGATTCCCGACATCAGTTCTCGCTGTATCATACGACCTGGGGAGGTGCAGATTGTCCCGGTGGAGTCTGTAGAACAGGTGCAGCTTACGGCCCACTCTGCCGCTATCATCTTCGTGGATCGCGAAGAGGCGGCGCAACAACTCCTGCCTCACGCCGTACTGACCCCACATTACAATGACGACCGCTTTGCATTCTACTCTGCAATTGGCAAGCCCTGGGCCACCGTAAAAGGATGGAACGAACAACGCTCCTCGAAGCGGCCGTGGTGGTGGTAACTGGGGCGCTCGGGCTTCCGTAACGCGGGCTGGGCCTGATGCCTTTTTTGGGGCCATGGCGGTGGCAGCAAGGTTACCGAGGGAACTCGTGTGGGGTGAGGCAGGTGCCGTGCTCGCGGGCGTCCGGCCCACATGTCGTGCGCGTCAGTGCCCGACTGGGGCGCGGGCTCCCGAACGGTGTCCGTCTCCGTTGGCGCGCTGCCAAAGGTCAGCGCGCAGAATTGGTTCCGTTCGCATCGTTTGAGGAGGAGATCGCAACTCCTCGAGTCTCGCGCTCGACGGAACCTTGATGATCTGCGTTCATGGGTTATTGAGCGGGCTAACGCGCTCCCACGGCGGAATGCGCTCTCCAGCAGGGCTCAGCTCGAGCAGCCCTGCCCACAACGGTTGACGAGCCGTAACGGACACGCTGATCGGCGTGTCGGGCTGCACGGAAAACGCAGCGCCCGTCTGCTCGCCCGCTCTCTCGAGTATGCGCTGCCCTGACGTTTCGACAACCGCACTACCGGAAAACAGCAGGCGCAACTGCGCCGCCGGCCCCAACCACCGTCCCCGCCACGTCACAGTGATAGGTCCGCCGCAATGGATCTCGCGGAAGTCAAGACTTGGCTGAAACAGCGTCGGCACTGTGCCCTTCGCGACCGCATCACCGCAGCGCGCCTCGTAGGACCACCCATGCTGCCGCAGCCAATCCCAATCCCGGCGTTCGAAACGTACCAAGAACGCACGCCCGAACGACTCGACACGGTGAGGACCGAGGAGGCCCTCATAGAAGGGGCGGAGCAGCGCCGCCTGCGCTGCAAAGGCGTAGGTGGAGGGGACACTGCCCTGTGGAAACCAATTCTCGACGGCCAGATACTCATAGTTTCGATCAATCTGGGCGCGCGGATCGAAGAAGTATCCCACCTGCGACATGACCACGAGCCGTCCCTCCGCCGGAAGGGGAATGGCATCGACCAACGCCGTGGTCTCCCAGTCAAAGGTTGCACGAGTCGCCGGCGCCCAAAACGCAGGCGAGAAGTAGAGACGGAGACTCTGTACGCTGACAATCGCAAGCACCAGCCAGACCGTGACCGTCCGCAGTCTGAACCAGGGCACGGCATCAAGGGCAATTCCGGCCGCGAGTGCAACGAAGGGAAAGGCCATCAGCATGCGATGCGCACTCGGGAACACGCTACCTGTCACAACGGCTGGCGCGATACCAATCAGAAATCCAGCGACAACGAAACTCACCAGACGGAACCGCCAGACCGCTATGAGCAGGGCAAGTCCTGCAAGCAGTAGCACCACCGGTGGGTGCACGGCGGCCGCGCGGACGGTCAACCACCCATCCAACGCTGCCGGATACACAAAGACCTTGAGCGTCATGACGGTGCGTTCCCACAGGGTCTGAAGGGGGTGGGTTGTGAAGCCCGTGTGGATCAGGTCGACGAGGACCCCGCGTGTGGCATTCGTTGGATTCGTCCGTAAGTGAGGGACCCAACTGAGCAACGCGAGTATGGGAACGAGGAGACACATCCAGCGCTGACGGCCGCGCGCAAGCAGTGCGGCAACCACCGCGATGGGGGCGATCAGCCGCCCGCAGAAGTAGTCGTAGAGGAGCAAGCTTTGTCCGAAAGCGCCGACACTCACGGCAGCCCATCCGCCGTCGGCGAACAGCAGGCGCGCCAAGGCCCCCAGCAGCAGCAGCTCGTGGAACACCAGTTCTCCCCCGATGGCGATCCGCCCATAAAAGAGCGACCACGGCAGCACCGCGACAAAGCCAGCAACAGCAAAGCTTGCCCCGACAGCCAGACCGGCCCCTCTGCCGAGAGCGAAAGCCGCCGGGCTCGAAAGCACACTTGTCGCTAGGGAATACAAGCGGATCGCCCAACGGCTCGGACCGACCAGGGGCACTAATTGTGCCTGGAACAGGCTGTTCAACAGCACTGGCATGCCCGTACGGCCCTCGTCCCAGATTGCCCCCGCCCGGAGCGACTGAATGGCGCTCCAGAGGATCTTCGGTTCATCTTCGTTCAACCCGGCGGGAAACTCTGTCGTACATACCAACCGGATCGCCAGCGAGAAACCGCACAGCGCGACCAGCGTTAACAGGACGTTCGGCGATTCACGGCGCAGGAGCCACCACAACGAAGCTCCGTATCCAATGAGTATGAATACCGCCAAGCCGAGTGCCAACACGAACAGGATCTATCAAGCCCCACGGCATCCGTCCAACGGACCTGGTGGAACGTCGCTACGTCATCAGGGGCAGTCGGCCACCGCTCGCTTTTAAGTTTGCCTGGCTCACATTGAGCACCCTGAGCAACTCAGGCGAACAATCACAGGGAGGCCGGTGATGCTGGATCAAGAGCACCCCCGTCAGAGGCCTGTTCTAAACCCTCAGTACGACCAACCGCAACTCGTGCTATCCAGCGATCGGCAAGCAGTGGGCCATCGGGAGGGATGGGCGAATTCGTCGTTCGAAACGAATCTACGGGCACCCGCCGCTGCCTCACTGACAATCCGCCGTGAGGCCAGAAATTTCTTCCAGCGGCAGCGGCCGGTTGTACACCTGGAAGTTGCTGATCGACCCCTGCGCCCCCGGAAGGCCACCGCTGTAATCGGAGCCGATGTACATGGGAGTGCCGGGCCGTATCTGCACTTCTCCTTGATACGTCTGCGAACCGACCAGCTGTCCGTCGACGTACAGCGAGCTAAGCGCCTGCCCCCAGGTGGCGGTGACCACGTGGCTCTGGCCTGCCTGCCAAGCGGCGATGTTCATCCCGGCACCGGCCTCGTGCCCTGTGTTGTCGGCCATGAGAAAGCGTAGGTACGCACCGTTCTTTGTGATCTGCAAGCGGTTGTCAAAGGCGTTGGGCGTGCGGACATTGACGAACGACGCATCGGTGTCGCTCTCCTGACCGCTCCATTGTGGCCGCAGGCAAAACGAAATCGTGCCGGCCTCTCCGGTCAAGTTGGCGGCGTCCGGGATAGCAAACTGTGAGTCCGTCGAGAACGTTGCTCCCTGCCCATCAAATGCGATTCCTTCCTCCACAATCGGCGCTTCGCCTTTCTCCGGCGCCGTGCTCTTTTCGAACGGAATCGACAGCACCGGCCCTTGGTCGTCCGTCGTATCACTGTTGGACGGTTCCTGTCCCTGTGGCCGGACGCTGACTTCGTGCGTCGTCTGCGGTTGCTGATTCGCCGGCAGGCGGCTTCCTCCAGTGAGCGGACCGCTCTTGTCAGTCAGTGGCGCTGCTGCAATCGAACGCTGACCACTAAGCGCCTCCTCGCCTTCACGGACCGCACCGCGACCCGTTCCAATGGTCATACCGCCGCGGCTGCCACCGGAAACCACGGCTGGACCGTCAGCACCGCGGAGCGAACCGCCAGAGGGAGCGTCAGCGCTGGGCAACCGTTTACCGGTCGACTTGCCAGACATGGTGGCACCACCGCTTCCACCGTAGCTCTCTGGACCAGACGCGGACTTTGCGGTCCAGCCAATGCCTGAATTGCTTTGCGTGGCGGTGTCAGCGATCCCGTAACGTAATGTCCCGTCCGCGTCAGCGTGCCCCGCCGGCCCGGGTCCACCCCGGAAGTGTCGGGCCAGCACCGTTATCGAAAACAGCGCTGCGGCCACGCCAATGATGAGCACCCTCGGCCGTGTCATGACGATTCCTCTCACCACAAATAATGGTGTAGCGCGCTGGCGGCAAAGTCAACCAGGCAGGCAAGTTCACGCTGACGTCTGCGGCGAACCCGTCGATGCCTGGCTTGCGTGTCTGCCGATTCCTGTCTGTTGCAGGCCGCAGCCGAAAGGTCAGCGGTGTGGGCAGCCTGCTCCACGCGATCTCGTGGTGGCGCTTCTTCCACGTCCGTCTGTAGCCGAATTGCCCGTCAGTTGGAGCGACTCTGCCAGGTGGCGTGAACCATCTCTGCCGCTGCATCCGGCGTGATACGTTCGTGGGCGACGGTGGTCCCGGGAGATCTTGACCACGCAGCACACGTCCGCCGCTGCCTTCGCCGGGACGCCCCGCAATTGTGCGCAATCCTACCAACTGGTCGTGCAAAGATCGGCCCTGATTCGTTCCTTGAAATTCCGGTGGCAAGCGCTGACTTTTCAAGGTAGTATTCAGCCCCATGCTCGCACGGACCGGACATCTTGACGGCCTCCGACACCTGCTGGGGCGCTACCCCGTGGTGGCCATCCTTGGCGCGCGCCAGGTTGGGAAGACGACGCTCGCGCGCCAACTGATACCCACACTGCGGATGCGCAGCACGGTGTTCGATCTCGAAGATCCGCGCGACCTGGCGCGCTTGGCCGATCCGATGCTTGCTCTGGAGCCGCTCACCGGATTGGTTGTGCTCGATGAGGTGCAGCGCCGCCCGGAGCTGTTTCCCGTTTTGCGAGTACTGGCGGATCGATCGCGGCGACGGCTGCGCTTTCTGGTGTTGGGCAGCGCATCGCTGGAACTCCTGCGGCAGAGTTCGGAGTCGCTCGCGGGACGGATCGCCCATTACATCCTTCCCGGTCTCTCTCTCGATGAGGTTGGCGTAGCACATATGGCAAGGCTGTGGCTCCGCGGTGGCTTCCCGCGATCCTACCTCGCACCCTCGGGCGCGCTGAGTCTCGATTGGCGGCGGCGCTTTATCCGCACCTTCCTCGAGCGCGACCTGCCGCAGCTCGGCATCGGTGTGCCGGCACCGACGCTGCATCGCTTTTGGTCGATGCTGGCGCACTACCACGGGCAGATTTGGAACGCCTCCGAGTTCGGACGCTCCTTCGGGGTCGCCGACACCACCGTACGGCGGTATCTCGACGCGCTAACGGCCACGTTTGTCGTCCGCCAACTGCGGCCGTGGAGCGAGAATCTCCGCAAGCGGCAGGTGAAAGCCCCGAAAGTCTACCTGGCAGACAGTGGCCTGCTCCACACCCTCCTCGACATCGAGACGGCGGACGTCCTGGAGCGTCACCCGAAGGTCGGTGCCTCCTGGGAGGGGTTCATGCTTGAGACGGTGATCCAGCAACTTCGGCTGCGGCCGGAGCAGTGCTATTTTTGGGCGACCCACGGCGGCGCGGAGCTGGACTTGCTGGTGGTGGACGGCACCCGGCGAATCGGGTTCGAGTTCAAACGCACCACCGTTCCGGCTTTGACGCGCTCGATGCATGCCGCCCTCGCGGACCTGAATCTCAGTCTGCTCACTGTGGTCCATGCTGGCAGTGAGACGTTTCAATTGGGCCCCCGCGCCCGAGCCGTCGCGGCGCGACGGATTGTGGAGGACTTGACGTGACCGTGCCGCGCAGCGCGGGTTTCACCCGCAACCCAGTTCGTGCGCGTGCACGTAATCGTCAACGAAGGGGTGATCGAGGGACGATTACGCGCACCGCTTCGCTGAGAACGAGCCCGAGAATCTTCGCAACAGTCGGGGACCTTGGGAGATAGTCGCTCAGTTGGGGCGGCTTTGCCAGGTGGCGTGGCCCATCTCGGCCGCCGCCTCCGGGGTGATGCGCTCGTGGGTGATGGTGTCCTGGTAGGCCTTGACCATAAACCACGCGTTCTCCGCCGCCTTTACGGGAACGACCCGGAGATCGACCGGCTGCCCCGCCGTCACTTGCTCCGGCGGCACTTCGACCAGCAGGACCCCGGAGTTTCCACCCGCCGCCCCTTTTTGCACAAAGGTCAGGCGGTACGGACCACGCTCCCACGTCTGCGTCCCCGGCTTGTCGCTGAGCGTAAAGGTCAGCGCGTACGTGCCATTCACGAACAGTTCGGCCTCACCCGGCGATTCGGACATCGATGCCGCCAGCGCAAAAATGGTGCGCTTCTTTGCCGGTGAGGGCGCCGTTCGCCACGCCACCTCGGCCTCCGCGTCGCGCACGTACGCCCACCACGACTGAGTCCCGCCGCGATAATCGGGATAGCGCTCGTCGGTGTGCTTGAAGGCCACGATCGAGCCGAAGCCCTCCACCACCTGTGCATCGCTGCTTGGGGGCGGCGCGGGGGCAAGAATAGGCTCCGCCGGAATCTCCGCTTTCGTCGTGATGCCGGGAAGATCGTGTCCCGCCTCATCGGTAATGCGGGCCGTGAAGTACCAGCTACCAACATTCTCGCAGCTCTTCGCAATCAGTAGGTTGGCGCCGGCGTTGAGATCGACCGGGCGGCGTTTGTGCACTTCGCTGAGCAGGAGCGGCGCCGCGGTCAAACTGCGGCCGTTGAGCCACGCTTGAAAATAGTCGTCGGAGCCGGCGACTTCGAGGACGGCCTTTTGCGCGGATGGAGACTGCACGGTCAACGCCGAATAGGCGCACACGTGCTCCGGGTTGCCTGGGCTGCGGGGGTCCGCCGAGGCGAAGTAGGCGTTCAGGTCGACGCGCACGAACTGGGGCAGGATCTCGCGCCAGTAGATCTGGCGGTTGAACGCGCCCTGGTACGCATCGCGCGTCAGGTGAGTCACATCAATGTAGTTCTGCTCGATGCCGGCGCCTGCATCGTTGGGAAACAGCCCCAGCACCAGCCAGTGCGTCAGAAATTGTTTGCGCGCCCGCACCTCGGCGATCACAAACTCGACCTGCCCGCCCGGCGCCACGATCCGGCGCTTTTCGGTGTAGTCGCTGAACATGTCGAGGTCGGAGGGGCGCAACGCGTAGAGAATGCGCTGGTTCATCGAATAGCGGCTGTATTCGGCGGGATCGAGGATCAGGTACCCAAGGTCATGGTGCGCCATCCACTTCCGGGGATCGATGCGATTGTAGAAGAGCGGAAAGATCTGCGGCTGGTTGACCTCGACCGCAGTGAGCATGAGTAGGTCATAGTTGGCGCGCTCGCTCTCCATGTAGTGGATGGCGTCGCGATAGCCGTACTGGAAGCCGCCGTATGTCGGCGCGGAGTACTTGGGGTACTCGATGAAATACGCTCGCAGGTACGCCAGCGCCTGCGGTGTGAGGACGTACGCCATGCCGGCGACGGCAGCCGTTTGCAGCGCCAGCCCCAGCGGCCGCCAGCGCGCCACCCAGCCGATCGCCCGTAGCACGGCAGCAAAACCGATGGCCGTCAGCAGGCAGAACGCCGCCGCCCCGATGAAGCCGCGAGACGCACTCGGCACCTCGGTCATCAGGCTGGCCCCGACCGGGTAGAGCGCCAGCCATAAAAGCACCAGCTTGCTGCGGCGGTCCGGATACAGCGCCGCGACCAAGATGCC
>JAGDMS010000369.1 GCA_017860575.1 Deltaproteobacteria bacterium
CGACGTCCACCTGTACTTCAAGCGCGCCAAGTCGAGCGAGACGCTGCTCGGCGACGCCGCCTATCACCGCGAGTTGGTGGCGCAACGGATCGGCTTGTAGGGCGCAAGCGCCCGACGATAGGGGGACGTGGGTCGCGATCGTTGCGCGGGCCGTTTGGTTGCGTACCTAACGCCACCTACGTTCCCATTTCCGTGACCGGCTGTGCTTGTGAGCAAACACGCCGCGCCGGTCCGCACGATCGATCAAGGTGATGCGTCCCTCCTCGTCTTGGCTGGCAGTGTGCTCACACGCTCGGTATAGTACTTAGGTGGATTGTTCGGACCGGGATCTCGTCATTCGGCGCTTTGGATTGACGCTCGCGCTGTTCGATCTCGGCAGGGCGATGATGCGACAGCGGCTCAGACGTAAACACGCAACCGCCACGGAGCCGGAAATTGACGCAATGCTCTCCGACTGGTTGCAGCGCCGGCCAGGGGCGAAGGATGGCGATTGCCCCGGACGGGTACGGCCGTGGCCACGGCCGTAAATCCGCTCGAGGCCGCGCTCCGGCGGCTGGCGTCTGACTTGAACGCGCATGGCCAACGCTGGGCAATCGTCGGCGGACTTGCGGTAGGTGCCCGCGCCGAGCCACGCACGACCCGCGACGTGGACGTTGCCGTCGCTGTTGCCAATGACGCAGAGGCCGAACGGCTAGTTCACATGCTGCAGCGGATCGGGTACCGCGTCTGGGCAGTTGTGGAGCATGAGGCGACCCGCCGCCTGGCAACCGCGCGTCTCAGCGCCCCCGGGGAGGACAGTGCAGGCATCGTCGTCGACTTGCTGTTCGCCTCGTCCGGGATCGAGCCCGAGACGATTGCGGCGGCGGAAGCGCTCGAAATTGTCCCGGGATTGGTTGTGCCGGTCGCTGGCGTGGCTCATCTCCTCGCTCTCAAAGTGCTTGCCCGAGACGACCGGCACCGCCCGCAGGACTGGGATGATATCCGGGCCCTGCTCCGGGAGTGTGAGGCGCACGATCTGGACCAGGCACGTACTGCATTGCGCCTGATAGCCGAGCGCGGCTACCACCGTGGCAAGCGCTTGCTCGATGAACTGCAAGAGATCATTCGAGATATCGCCACCGCATGACCGTATTGGCGGCCTTCGGTGCTGTTCGTTGCCACGGCTTGAGCCGCCGGTTCCGCACCGCATGCCCCATTGAACCGCTCCGCGTCCCAGCGCTACCATGCGACCGTGTCTTCCGCCTTTGACCTTTTCCTCATCCGCCACGGCCTGACCGATTGGAACGAAACCGGCCGCCTGCTGGGGCGGGTGGACATCGGGCTGAACGCGCGTGGCCGGGCCGAGGCCGAGGCGATGGCGCAAGCGCTGAGCGACTTTCCGCTGCGCGCGGTCGCTGTCAGCCCGCAACGGCGCACGCAGGAAACGGCCCAGTCCATTGCGCAACCGCATGGTCTGCCCATCCGCACGGAACCGGGGCTGGACGAGGTCTGGGTGCAGGAGTCCTGGCTGGGGAAGACGTGGAAGGAGTTGCAGGGTGATCCCGACCTTGAGGAGTATCTCCGTGATCCGTACCATCGTTGCGCCGCCATCGAGCCGGCAACGGCGGTGCAAGAACGGGTGATTGCCGCGGCGGAACGGCTGCGGGCCGAGGGCGATGGCCCGATGCTGCTCATCTCGCACGGCGACCCGATCAAGCTCCTGCTCGCCCATTATCTGTCGATGGAACTGTCGGCCTTCCGGCGCATCGCCGTCAGCACCGCTTCCCTGAGTGTGCTGCGATTCTCGCCGCGCGCCGGCAGCCGTCTCCTGGTCATGAACTGGAAGCCTCCCGGCGCCATCCGGCAATTTCTCGATTGAGTAGCGCGTGCGCCTCAGGTAACGTCGATGCTTCGATCCAGCACAAACGGAAGCAGTCGGACGGGAGGCACGGATGTTGAAGAACGAGAAAATTTTGATTACGGGTCCAGCCAGTCAGGTGGCGTTGCCGATCGCGCGCGAGCTGGCGAAGCACAACGAGGTGTACGGGCTCGCCCGCTTCAGCGACGCCAAGGACCGCACCCGGCTCGAGGCCTTCGGCGTGAAGTGCATCCGCGCGGACCTGGCAACGGACTCGTTCGCCAGCGTTCCCGAGGACTGCAGCTACGTGCTCGACTTCGCCGTCGTGAAGACCGGCGACTTCGACTATGACCTGGCGGCCAACGCCGAAGGGCTCGGCCGGCTCATGTTCCACACCCGCAAGGCCAAGGCCTGGCTGCACTGTTCGACGACCGGCGTCTATGCCTACGCCGGCCAGAAGGCGTTGAAGGAAACGGACCCGCTCGGTGAGAACGGGCACCGCTTCATTCTGCCGACGTACACCATCACCAAGATTGCCGCCGAGGTGGTGGCGCGCTTCGCGGCGCGGCAGTGGAACATCCCCACCACCATCGCCCGGCTCAATGTCCCCTACGGCGATAACGGCGGCCTCCCGGCATACCACCTCGATGCCATGGCCTCCGGTGCCCCCGTGGTGGCGCATCCGGACAAGCCGAACCTGTTCAACCCGTTGCACGAGGACGACTACTGCGCGTACATCCCCAAACTCCTCGCGGTCGCCAGCGTGCCCGCCACCACACTCAATTGGGGCGGCAGCGTCGCCGTCAGCGTGGAGGACTGGTGCGCCTACATGGGAGAACTTACGGGCCTGGAAGTGAAATTCCACCACACCGACAAGGCCATCGGTAGCGTGCACATCGATGTGACCCGCATGCACGAGTTGATCGGCCCGACCAAAGTGGACTGGCACGACGGCATTCGGCGGATGATCCAGGCCCGCCACCCGGAGCTGAAGCTGCGGAAGTAAACGCCGGATCTCCGTACTCGGCGACCGCGAGCAAGGGACCCAGCAGTGAGCACGATTGACGTCGAAGCCACCGTCCGTGCCCTGGCGGACACGGAAGCGATTCGCGACCTCGCCCGGCGCTACGCGCATTGTGTCTGGACCAAAGACGTACCGGGCGCTGTCGGGCTGTTTACGGACGACGGCGAGATGGACACCGGGGAACGGCCGCCGATCCGGGGCCGGACGGCGTTGCTGGAATCGTACCAGAACATGATCACCGGCCCCACCATGTATCCGTACGTGCACCAGCATCTCATCGACCTGGACGGCGACCGCGCCACGGGTGTGTGTTACCTCGACCTGCGCGCGACGTTGCTTGACGGGGTGAGGATGAGTGGCTTCGGCTACTACCACGACGTCTATGTTCGTGTCGCTGGCGAGTGGAAATTTCGATCGCGCAAGTTGGTGCTGCGCGAGTACGCGCCGTTGCCGGGGGGATCGGCGGGGGCGAAGGCCGCCGGCTGACGGCCGTGCGTGCGCTGGGGATGTGGGGCTGACTGTGCTGACGGCGCCCACTTCACCAGAGTCACAACAGTGGGTTCACCCACGAACGACGAGAATCAGCCGCTCGTTGTGCGTCTGGGTCCCTTCCTCTGTGAGCATCTCGGCGAACGGAGGAAGGTCAGGATGGAGGCGGTCTACCGAGTAGTCATCGGTAACACTAGCGACCGACAAGGAGGGAGCGCATGGACGAACTGCGGGAAATCGAGGCAATCAAACGGCTGAAGTACAAGTACCTGCGTTGCTTGGATCTGCACCGCTGGGATGAAATGCGTGAGTGCTTCGCCGACGATGCGAAGTCGGCGTACGGGGGCGGAAAATATTCCTTTGATGGGCGCGAGGAGATCCTGAAATTCCTCATGCGCCATATGGACCGTCCCACGTTCCTGACCAGTCACACCGGCCATCAGCCGGAGATCGACATCACCAGCCCGACCACGGCCGTCGGTGTCTGGGCCCTGCACGACGTCTGCATCGACCTGGATGCCGGCACGACCCTGCGCGGTTCGGCGTTCTACCGCGACGAGTACGTGAAGGTGGACGGACAGTGGAAGATCAAGTTCACGGGGTACCACCGCGTCTACGAGGAAACCGAGAACCGCGCCGACACCCCGAGCCTGAAGCTGACCGAGAACGGGTTCCTGCACGAGAAAAAGTAGCGAATAACGTTCCGGAGGCGCGGGCCCCGCTTGGCTCCGATGCTTTCCGCGCCGGGAATGGCGATCCTCGTCCCGTGCACCCAGGCCCTTGGAGTGTGGTTGCTGGGACGCCGGGTGAGCTTGTAGGGCCCGGGCCGGTGCCATGGGTTAGTCGCGCCGCATGCGCGGTGTCGGCCGGGCGCGGTGGGGCCGGCGCAGGAGGGTGCACGGCGCCACGACACCTCGCCGACCGCTGGTGGGGAGAGGGGGCGCAGGCATTGAGTTTGGACTTTGGCCACCGTATAAAGATCCGGGAGTCAGTTTCCAGGGCAGCACCAACGTCTGATATCTAGCGCTTATGGCAAGTACCCCGTTTATCCGGGCAATCCTCCTGGCTCGTTGGGTATTCGCATAAGCGCAAGGAGAACAGAGATGGCGGAGGCATACATTGTCGATGCGGTACGTACGCCGGTCGGCAGAAGGAAGGGTGGGCTGGCGGGCATCCACCCAGCGGATCTGGGCGGGCCTGCGTCGACGCGATCGGGCCGCAGGCTGGGGACATTGCCCGCACGTGCTGGGTGGTGGCGGGCCTGCCGGAGGAGGTGCCGGGGACGACGATCGATCGGCAGTGCGGGTCGTCGCAGCAAGCGGTGCACTTCGCGGCGCAGGCGGTGATGAGCGGCACCAACGACGTGGTGGTGGCCGGCGGCGTGCAGAACATGAGCATGATTCCGATTGCCGCCGCGATGACGGCGGCGCAGCCGATGGGCTTCGCGGATCCGTTCTCGACCTCGAAGGGGTGGGTGGCGCGCTACGGGACGCAAGAGGTATCGCAGTTCCGCTCGGCGGAGATGATTGCCGAGAAGTGGGACATTTCGCGCCTCGACATGGAGAAATTCGCCTACGAGAGTCATCGGCGGGCGATCCAGGCGATCGAGGAAGGGCGCTTCACGAAGGAGATCGTGCCGATCGAGGGGGTGAGCCACGACGAAGGGCCACGCCGGGATACGACGCTGGAGAAGATGGCGACCCTGAAGACGCTGGTCGAAGGGGGGCGGTTGACGGCGGCGGTGTCGAGCCAGATTTCTGATGCGGCGGCCGCGATGCTGGTGGTCTCGGAGCGGGCGCTCAAGCAGCACGGCCTCACGCCGCGGGCACGCATCCACCATCTCAGCGTGCGGGCCGCGGATCCCGTCTGGATGCTGACCGCCCCGATCCCGGCGACGGCCTACGCCTTGGAACGCAGTGGCCTGAAACAGGAGGACATCGACCTGGTCGAGATCAACGAGGCCTTCGCGTCGGTGGTGCTCGCCTGGCAGAAGGAAACCGGCTGGGACATGGCGAAAGTGAACGTCAACGGTGGCGCCATCGCCTTGGGCCATCCGCTGGGCGCCACCGGCGCGCGGTTGATGACCACGCTGCTCGCCGAGCTGGAACGCACGGGGGGCCGCTACGGCCTGCAGACCATGTGCGAAGGCGGGGGGCAGGCCAACGTCACCATCATCGAGCGGTTGTCATAGAAGGAGAAGGCAGATGGCGGGAATCTGTGAGGGGCGGGTCGTGGTGGTGACCGGGGCCGGGCGCGGCATCGGTCGCGAGCACGCGTTGGAGTTTGCGCGCCAAGGGGCGCGCGTGGTGGTGAACGACCTGGGCGCCACGCTGGACGGCAAGGGGCAGTCCGAGGGGCCGGCGGCCGAAGTGGCGGAGGCGATCCGCACGCTGGGCGGGGAGGCGGTGATCAACGGCGACGACGTGGCGGACTGGGAGGGCGCGAAGCGCCTCATCCAGACGGCGCTGGACACGTGGGGCCGCCTGGATGTGGTGGTCAACAACGCCGGGTTCGTCCGGGACCGCATGTTCGTCAACTGCACCGAGGAGGAGTTTGACGCGGTCACCCGTGTCCACCTGAAAGGCCACTTTTGCGTCGGCCGCCATGCCGGGGCGTACTGGCGCGACCAGTCGAAGGCCGGCAACAAGCCCGATGCCCGCATCATCAACACCAGTTCCGGCGCGGGGCTGCAGGGCAGTGTGGGCCAGGCGGTGTACTCGGCGGCCAAGGCCGGCATCGCGGCGCTCACGCTGGTGCAGGCCGCGGAAATGGGCCGCTACGGGGTGACCGCGAACGCGATCGCGCCGTCGGCCCGCACGCGCATGACCGAAGAGGTCTTCAAGGATATGATGGCCAAGGTCGCCGGCGGGTTCGACGCCATGGCGGCCGAGAACATTGCGCCGCTGGTGGTGTGGCTCGGCAGCGCCGACGCGCGCGAGGTCACCGGGCGCGTCTTCGAGGTCGCGGGCGGCAAGATCAGCGTCGCCGATGGCTGGCGGACCGGGCCGGAAGTCGATAAGGGGGCGCGCTGGGAGCCCGCCGAGGTCGGCAAGGCGGTGCGCGGGCTGCTGGCGAAAGCCGTCCCCCCGCAGAAGGTCTACGGCAGCTGACCGCAACGCAGTGCGGAGGGCTGAGCGCGGAGTGTGAACCGACGGAGGGGGCCACGCAGCCCTCAGCGCGCAGCACTGCTCGTGGAAAATGACATGAGATTCGCATTCAACGAAGAGCAGGAGGCGCTGCGGTCGGCGGCGCGGGATTTCCTCAGCGACCACTGCGGGCCGACACAGATCCGCAAGGTGATGGAGACCGAGGCCGGCTATGATCCCGACGTCTGGCGCCGCATCGGTGCCGAACTGGGCTGGGCATCGATCATCATTCCGGAAGGTTACGGCGGCGTCGGTCTCAGCTATGTCGAACTCGTCGGCCTGATGGAGGAGATGGGCTTCGCGCTCCTGTGCGCCCCGTTCTTCTCGACCGTGTGCCTGGCGACCAATGCCCTCTTGCTCGGCGGTACCGAGGAGCAGAAGCAGGAGTACCTGCCGGGGATCGCCGCCGGGGAGACCATCGCCACGCTCGCGTATACGGAGGCGAGCGGGCGCTGGAATGCCGATGGGATCACCGCCGTCGCGAAGCGGGACGGGGGCGATTTCGTGCTGAACGGCACCAAGACGTTTGTCATCGACGGGCACACGGCGCAGTTGCTCATCGTCGCCGCCCGCCGCGAGGGCTCGTGCGGAACGGAGGGGGTCAGTTTGTTTGTCGTGCCGGCCGCCACCGCCGGCATCACGCGCTGCTGCCTCCCGACCATGGACCAGACGCGCAAGCAGGCGGAGGTCGCACTGCACAACGTCCGCGTGCCGGCCACGGCGCTGATGGGAAACGAGGGAGAGGGCTGGCAGCTCCTGAGCCAGACGCTCGACCGCGCTGCGGTGGCGCTGTCGGCCGAGCAGGTCGGCGGCGCGCAACGTTGCCTCGACATGACGGTCCAGTACGCCAAGGAACGCATCCAGTTCGGTCGTCCCATCGGCGCCTTCCAGGCGCTCAAGCACAAGTGCGCCGACATGATGCTGCGCGTCGAGTCGGCTCGCTCCGCCAGCTACTACGCCGGCTGGGCGGCAAGCGTGGATGATCGGGAGTTGCCGGTGCTGGCGTCGCTGGCGAAGGCGTATTGCTCGGACGCCTACTTCGCGTGTGCGGCCGAGAGCGTGCAGATCCACGGGGGCGTCGGCTTCAGTTGGGAATACGACGTCCACCTGTACTTCAAGCGCGCCAAGTCGAGCGAGACGCTGCTCGGCGACGCCGCCTATCACCGCGAGTTGGTGGCGCAACGGATCGGCTTGTA